>CALVHV010000001.1 GCA_944328845.1 uncultured Clostridia bacterium
TCCGATACGTCCGTTCTTTGATCTGAAACTCCGCCATATTCTCCCCCGGCTTTATTATTTTTCGACCGCAAAAAAGGTTATCCTTTTATATATTCTGCAAAAATTCAAAAAACCCTTTTTTTTGTAAAAATTTTTTTATTAAATGACGGCTCCGCCGTTTATGCGCAGTACTTCGCCTGTGATATATCTGTTTTTTGCGAGAAATAATGCCGCCTGAGCAACTTCTTCCGCACTTCCTTCCCTCGCAACGGGCAGGTCGCGCACAAACGCCCTGCGATCTTCAGCGGAAAGCACTTCGTTCATTTTCGTACAGATCAATCCGCAGGAGAGGGCGTTGACACGGATGTTTGAGGCCCCCAATTCTTTGGCGGCCGCCTTTGTAAAGCCGATCAGCGCCGCCTTGCTGGCAGAATACGCCGCCTCGCAGGAGGCGCCCGTCTCTCCCCACATGGACGAGACGTTGATCACGCAGCCTTCCCCTCTCTGCAAAAATTTAGGGACAGCCGCACGCGTACACAAAAACGCGCCCGTCGAATTGACCGCAAACACGCGTTCCCACTGCGCAAGAGAGGTCTCCTGGATCATTCCGAAAGAAGAGATCCCCGCATTGTTGACAAGGACCTCCAGCCCGAAAAGGGAAGAAAACATTTCCTGTACGCTCTGTTCATTTGAAACGTCACAGCAAAAACATTGCACCCCTGCGCCCATCCGCTCCAGCATCGCGCGCGTCTGTTCCGCGCCCGCCCCGTCTTTCGCGTAACAGAACGCGACATCGTAGCCGGCCTCGGCAAAGGCAAGACAGATCGCCCTGCCGATCCCGCGAGACCCGCCCGTAACAAGCACCGTACTCATTTTTTCACCTGCGACGAAAGCCCCAAAACAGAAATGATCTTGCGGGCGACCTCATCGATGCTCAACCCGTTCGTGTCGACCGTGATGTCCGCACAGCCTTCATAAATAGGCGTACGGAACTCCAAAAGCGATCTCATCTTTTCAAAGGAGGTATTTTTCAGAAGCGGGCGCTCGTCGCCCGTATGCCCCGTCCTTTCAAAGAGAACGCCGATATCCACTTTTAAAAAGACGATTTTCCCTCCGCCGGCTTTGAACGCAGCGGCATTTTCAGGCTTGAGGACACATCCCCCGCCCGTGGATACGACACAGTTATCCTCGTTTGCAACAGAATGCACGATCTCCGTTTCCAGTTCCCTGAAACGCGCTTCCCCGTAAAATTCGAAGATACTCGGGATACTGCCGTATTTTTGCGTGATCAGATCATCTGTATCGTACCAGCGCATGCCAGTCAATTCGGAAAGGCGGATCCCGACGGAAGTTTTTCCGGCACCCATCATGCCGCACAAGACGATATTCATAACAGGAAACTCTCCGCTGCGAGAAGATAACTGTTCTTTCCGAACCCGAGGATGGTACCGCGGCACACCTCAGACAAAACGGAAGTATGCCTGAACTCTTCCCTCGCGTGGACGTTGGACATATGCACTTCCACGACAGGAGTTTTTACGGAAGCGATTGCATCGCGAATGGCATAGCTGTAATGAGTAAACGCGCCCGCGTTAAGAATGATCCCGTCCGCATCCGATTGCTGGATGGCGGTACAGATCTCACCCTCTATGTTGCTCTGGAAGAACTCGCAGTCGGCACCGCGCACCTTACAAAAAGCACGGATCTCCTCGTTGATCTCGTCCAGCGTCTGCACGCCGTAAACGCCAGGTTCCCGCTTTCCCGTCATGTTCAGATTGACACCGTTCAATATCAGCAGTTTCATCTTTTTCTCCTGTTTTTTTGTTTTATGTCAGACATAGTACTTCGCAAAATGGTTAATCTTTGTATTTTAACTGGTATTCCTTGAAGAATTCTTTCGCTTCTTCTGCAGAAGGATTTCTGCCCAATATGATGCAATCTCCGTAATATGCCTGGTAAAAAAGCATTCCTTCCCCGTTTACGATCTGTTTCCCGAGACTTTCGGCAATGCGCAAAAACTCACTTTTGCGGGGATAATAGATAAGATCGCATGCGATCTCGCAGCAGGACAAGATCTCGGCGCCGACAGGAGAAATCCCCTCCGTCTTGTGCATCCCGACCCCTGTGACATTTACGATCATCGCATAGGGAGCAGGTTCCACTTTATCCAATGCCGCGACACCTGCAAATTCCTGGCAAAGTGCCTGGACATTTTCTTTTCTGAGATCGAACACAGAAACTTCGGCACCTTCATCCAACAGTTTTTTGACAACGCTCCTGCCCGCGCCGCCCGCACCCAAAACGAGCACCTTTTTCCCGCGGACACAGATGCCGTTGTTTTGCAACATCAGCAGAAATCCTGCGCCGTCCGTGTTGTACCCCACCCCGTCCTTGACGAGGTTGACCGCTCCAAACGTCTTTGCATCCCCTTCCAGCCTGTCCAGATAGGGAATGACATCCAGTTTATACGGAATCGTGACGTTCAGCGCGTCCAGTTCCTTCAAAAGGGATGGAACGCGCGCGTCAAACTCTTCCTTGCTCAGGGAGATCAGCGAGTATTCGCATTCGTGCCCCATTTTCTTCATATCGAACGTGTGCATTTTGGCGCTGTCCGATTTGGATACGTCTTTTCCGACAACAGCAAGTTTTAACATTTCAATTCTCCTTTCTTTGCAGCAGGCGATAAAACGCGGGGAAAGAGATATTGACGCAATCGGCGTCTTCGATCTCCCCACCCTCCTCGCTTGCCGTCAGAGCAACGGCACCGCTCATGGCGATGCGATGGTCTTTGTACGATCTCACTTTGCCGCCGCGCAGACTTCCCGTCCCGCGGATGATAAATCCGTCCGCTGTCGGCGTGCAGTCCCCGCCGAGAGATGAAAGCATCTCCGCAGTGGTGAGGATACGGTCGCTCTCCTTGACGCGAAGTTCTTCTGCGCCCTCGATTTTACTTTCTCCCTTTGCAAACGCACAGAGCACGGCAATCACGGGTATTTCGTCGATGAGCGAAGGCATGATCTCCTTTGTCAGATGAACGGGCCGCAATTCCGACTTACAAACGCGGATGTCCGCCGCGGGTTCTCCGCAAACGATGCGGCAGTTTTCCAAAGAATAGCGCACCCCCATCTCGTCAAACACTTTCAAGATTCCTGTACGCGTCGGATTGACTCCTACATTTCGGCAGACCGTTTCCCCGCAGAGCGCGCCCAGCGCCATAAAGTATGCGGCACCGGAAATATCGGCAGGGACATCCACGTCCACGCAGTGTAATTTCCCAGGTCTGACAGAAATTTCGTTTCCGTCCACGCGTATGTCAGCACCCATTGCAGAGAGCATCCGCTCCGTATGATCGCGGGATTTGAGCGGCTCGCAAACGCAAGTTTCTCCTTCCGCACCCAGCGCCGCAAGCAAGATCGCACTCTTGACCTGCGCAGACGCAACTTTCGTCTCGATCCTCGCGCCCTTCAGCACAGAGGGAGAAACGGTGACAGGGGCTTTTCCGTCCGTCGTCCGTATCTCTGCGCCCAGCAGGCGCAGGGGCGCCGCAACCCGCTCCATCGGACGGGAAGAAAGAGAAGGATCTCCCGTAAACACGGCATTTACTTTCTTTCCCGCAGCGAGCCCCATCAGAAGCCGCATGGTCGTGCCGCTGTTTCCGCAATCACATTGCGCATCCCGAAAGTTCGGCGCTCCGTGGATATAGACTGTATTCCCATCGATACGAATGTCCGCGCCGAACGCACGCATACAGCGGACGGTGGATAGGCAATCCTCTCCCAACAACGCGTTTTTGACGACAGCGTCCCCTTCCGCGGCCGCGTTGAACATCACGGCGCGATGGGTGATCGATTTATCCCCGGGGATCAAAAATTCCCCACGAAATTCCTTTTGTGAAGCGATATTCATCTGCGCCCTTCCTCCAGTCGGGAGAGATATTCCGCATACTTTTCGGAAGAAAGTGCGTATTCCTCAAATTCCCCCTTCGCCTTGGACAAAACAACGGAGACAACCCCCGCCCGATCGTTTTTCTTATCCAATAAAGCGTTCGAAACGCACTCCCTTACGTTCGGAAAGGCGGGAATCTTTTTCTCAGCCAGAGAAACGAGAGAACGCACCCACGCGGAGTGTTCCGCCGTGGCGACTCCTTCCCCTTCTGCGATGTAGCTTTCCAGCCACATTCCGATAAGCACATATTCGCCGTGCGAACGTCTGCCGTAACGGAGCTCGAGCGCGTGTCCCGTCGTATGTCCCAAATTGAGGCACTTGCGCAGACCGCTGCTCTCCGTTTCGTCACGCTCGACAACACGTGCCTTAAAACGGACACAGTCCGTCACGAGGGAACGCAGAAAATCGAGATCGGTCAGCTTGTCGGCATTTTGCAAGATCTTTTCTCCCAAAGCGCCGTCCAGAACGCCCGTCTTAATGATCTCGCCCAAGCCGCATCTGATCTCGCGCGGCGGAAGCGTCTGCAAAAACTTCGGATCGCAATAGACGCGCTCGGGCTGGTAGAATGCTCCGAGAACATTTTTTACGTTTTTATAATCGATGGCGGTCTTCCCTCCGACGGAACTGTCTACCTGTGCGAGCAGGGTCGTAGGAATTTGGATGAGATGCGTTCCGCGCATATACATCGCCGCGGCAAGACCCGCCATATCCCCGACAACGCCGCCTCCCAGCGCTACGACGTAAGAAGAGCGGTGCAGCCCCGCTGCAAGCATCTCGTCGAGGATACGAAAGAGAGAGCTCTTGTTTTTGTGCTTTTCGCCCGCAGGAAGAATGCAGACGTGCGCTTTCGGAAACAGATATTCAACGTCCTCGCCGTAAATGTCCCAGACGTTTTCATCCGTTACAACAAAGACCTCGTTTTCACCGAGAAACTGTTGCGCCGCAAGAAAAGCGCCTTCCCCGCAATAGACCGCGCTCGGCCTCGATTTTGTATGGATCTCTATTTTTTGCATAGTACTTTCCCTGTAACAGAATCAAAGTTTTTGATACCGCTCGACGATCTCGCGCATATTGTCGCCGCCGAGCCTTTCCTGCACTTTCTGCGCGAGCGCAAAACAAACGGTGCTTTCCACGACGATCTCGCAGGCGCAAATGGCGCAGACATCGCTGCGCTCCGTCGCCGCGCGGCAAGCCTCGCCCGTATCGAAGTTGACGGTATTTAAACCGCGCATCAGCGTGGGGATAGGCTTCATTGCCGCACGCAAGACGATCTCTTCCCCGTTGGACATTCCGCCTTCGATTCCGCCCGCACGATTGGTCTTGCGGAAAAATTTTCCGTTTTCAAAGAAGATCTCATCATGCACTTCACTGCCGGGACGGCGCGCTGCTTCAAACCCGAGCCCGAACTCGACGCCCTTGATCGCCTGGATGCCCATCACGGCGCCCGCCAGGTGCCCGTCCAGTTTTTCGCCGTAGCTCATGCAGCTGCCGAACCCGCTTTTCAGACCGCGCACGCGGATCTCTACGATCCCGCCCGCCGTATTCTTTTCCTCTTTGATCTCGTCGATACGTCTTTTTGCCTGTTCGCACAGCAGTGCGTCCGGCATAAAGAGCTCGGAATTTTTTGCGTCTTTCAGCTGCTCGGCCGTGTATTCTTTCTCGTCAGTGATCCCGGCTACAGAACGGACGTAGCCGTACACTTCCACGCCGAGCGCACGCAAAAACATCCTCGCAACCGTCCCCGCCGCAACGCGGACGGCGGTCTCTCGCGCAGAAGCGCGCTCCAGGATATTTCTCGCGTCCGTCTGATCGTACTTGAGTACGCCTGTCAGATCGGCATGCCCCGGGCGAACGCGCGTAAGGCGGCGCGCCGTGACGTCCGCACCATAGGGAGACATATATTCTTCCCAGTTCTTATAATCCTTGTTCTCCACCACCAGACAGACGGGACTGCCCAGCGTGCGCCTGTCGCGCACGCCCGATAAAATCCTGACAGTGTCCGTCTCGATCTTCTGACGGGCACCCCTGCCGTATCCGCCCTGTCTGAGCGCGAGATAACGGTCGATCTCGTCTGTATCGATGATGAGGTTGGCGGGAAGCCCTTCTATGATCGCTGTCAGCGCCTGTCCGTGAGATTCGCCGCTTGTCATCCATTTGATCATGTCTTTTTGACTCCGTTGATTGATTTACACAGGCCGAACGGAAAAACTTCCGTCCCTCGCTATGGTCAGCATTATATTTCCCAATTCGTCCGTCCTGTAAAACTGAACGGACGGCACGGCTTGTATCAGATTCTGCACGGTCTGCTGGGAAGGATGTCCGTACGAATTGCCCGCTCCGCTGCTGAAAAAGACTGTCTGCGGCAGAACATATTCGCAAAACGCGGCGCTCGTCGCATCCGCACTGCCGTGATGACTCGCCTTCAAAAAGTCCAGCTCCTTTAAAACGGGCGACAGAACCACGCTTCCGAAAGAAGTTTTGACGGGAACTTCAAACACAACTCCGTCCGTCTCCTCGAAAATGGTAACGAGCTCGCGCTCCACCGCAGAAGAAACGTCTCCCGGAAAAAGAAAGCGCCTGCCCGCATATTCGAGGTAAAGGATGGCGGAAGAATCGTTTTCGTCTTCCTTGTCTTCACCGATAAATCCGGAAAGCACGAGCCCGTACCAGAAAAACTCTTCTTCCTCCGCAAAGAAAGAGGTAAGCACCTCCGCCGCACAAACACGCTCCGCATATTTTTCCGCGCACTTTAAATCGCTTTCGTACATTTCCTCTGTAAACACATAGGAAGGGAAATACACGGTTCCCGCCACGAAACAGCGCAGAACGGCTTCCAATCCTCCGATATGATCGGTATCTGCATGCGTGATCAGAAGATGATCGATGCGCCCGATCTTTAACGCGAGGCAGAAAGAGAGAATTGTGCGGAGCCCCTCGGCGTTCCCGTTCCCGCAATCGATGAGGAGCGACTGCCCGTCGGGAAGCTGTATCAGTGTGCAATCTCCTTGTCCCACATCGAGATAAAAGCAGCGAAGTTCTCCCTCCTCCCGTTCCGCAATGCTTGGCTGAGAGGCGTATACCCAAAGATAATCGACGGGAAAGATGTATTTGTCTGTTATGAGAGAAAGGCAAAGGAGGACCGCCGCCAATGCCGCGGCGATGACACGCTTTGGAAGCTTCGGGCGACGGCGGCGCGTGAAGCCTGCCGACAGGAGAGCCCTCTTGGTCCTGCGTATGCTTTTGCGCTCCTCTCTGCGCATACTGTCTTCCCCCTACCCTCTGTTTCTCTGTGCCGCGGTGCGGCCGCACAGGTGCAGGATCTGCTGCATATGAGACATCGCGCAATCGTATCCCGCATCGTAAATTTGTGAAGCATACAAAATATCCGTCGTACGGAACGCCGAAAGATCGGGTTCCAAGAGCAGATCAGCCTGCAAAAAACCTTTCTGACGGATGGTGCGCGTCTCCCCGGAAGAACAGACGAATTCGACCTCTTCGTAGCTGAGCGCCGGCGAGAGCGCCACGCCGATCACGACGTCCGCTCCCAAAGCGCGCGCGGCATCCGCGGGGATCGCGTTGCTGAACGCGCCGTCCACAAGCAGTCTCTCCCCGATACGTATCCCTTTGAACATGGGCGGGATGGAAGAGGATGCGAGAACGGCTCGGGCGGCATTGCCCTCCTTAAGAAGGACCTCGCTGCCGTCTGCGCTGTCCGTTGCCACCGCACAGAAAGGCTTGGAGAGCTCTCCGATATCAACGCCGCCCAAAGCGTCGTCGAGGAGCGGCAAAGCGGATTCGAGACTGCCGGAAAGCACGGTCGCCAGTGCGGTGCTCCCGTATTGGAGCCGCTTTAACAGTTCCACGATGTCTGCGGGAGAATATCCCCGCGCGCACATCGCTCCGACGATGGAGCCCGCGGAAGTGCCTGCATAGATGTCCGCATCGATCCCGTTCTCCCACATCGCCTGTAAGATCCCCAAATGCGCCATCCCCTTGGCGCCGCCGCTGCCCAGCGCAACGCCGATCTTCTTTTTTTTGGAGAAGCTGAAGAGCTCAGACATTGGCAGCCAGCGCATATGCGCCCCAGATGCCCGCATCGTTGCCGAGCTGCGCTTTTACAATGGCGAGAGGAATACGGTCGAACCCGACAAAGAGGTGCTCATCCACATATTTGCGTACGGGCTGAAGGAGATATTCTCCCTGGCCCGACACGCCGCCGCCAACGATGATCGCCTGAGGACGGAAACAGTTGACGAGGTTGAGGATCCCTTCGCTCAGATACATGATGTAGTTTTTGACGACTTCCTGCGCCGCAGCATCCCCTTCCTTTGCCGCCGTAAAAGCGGTGAGCCCGTTGACCGTATCCGGATCGGGAGAAATCCTCCACATAGAAGATTCTTTGTGTTCGAACATGGCGCGCTTGGTATCGCGGATGAGCGCGGTCGCGGACGCGTACTGCTCAAAGCACCCACGCTTTCCGCAGGTGCAAGGGATCCCGCCGACGACGATAGTCATGTGTCCGGCTTCTCCCGCACCGCCGCGGAAACCTTCAAAAATTTTCCCGCCGATCACGATGCCGCTCCCGACACCTGTGCCGAGCGTGATGGTGATGCTGTCTCCGTATTTTTTCCCTGCTCCGAATTTTGCTTCTCCCAGCGCTGCCGCGTTTGCGTCGTTGGAGATCCTGACGGGGATCCCGTCCAGATTGGCGGAGATCTCCGAAGCGAGAGGGACGTTTTCCCAAGCGAAATTCGTCCAGGCAACGACGATGCCCGCGGCGCCGTCAATAATCCCGGGCGTACCCACGCCCACACCGCCTACCGAAGAGACGGGAATTTTAGCGGCCGAGCACAATTCGCGCACCAACCCCGCGAGATGTTTCGCGGTAGCGCGGAAGCCCTCTTCCTTACACGTTTTGACCGTGCTTTTTGCGATCATTTTCCCTTCGGGATCGAACAGCCCGGCCTTGGCGCTCATGCCGCCGAGATCGATCCCCGCATAATAAAGTTTGGATGCCATATCGGTTTCTCCTTAGATAGTAAATGTTTCTGCCAATGCAAAAGCCGCTGCCATTCCTTTTTCCGCAGCCGTGCGGCGCAGCTGCCGTACAGCTTCCTGCTCTCGTTCGCCGAGAAGAGTCTCCGCACGCTTTGTCCCCGAACGAAGAAGATCGACGGCAGGGATCCCAAAAGCCGTATACTCGCGCGCAAGGTACAGGACACTGTTGGACGCGCTTATAAATTCTTCAGCGCCCGCCTCGTCCGTCGTTGCGAGCACTGTAAGACTGCCGCCCCCGTCCAGCTTCCTTGCCGAAGCAAAGAACTTTCTGCAATCGAGTTTTGCGCTCTCCGCGTCCGCAGCCGTCTTTTCCGCCGCGCGGACATAGGCAGGCATGGAATCGAGCAGAAGCAGGGCGTTTCCTCCCTCTTCGGCGATGCGCTTGCCACATTCGAGCGCCAGTCTTGCCAATTGTGCCTGTTCCTCGTACGAACTGTCGAACGGAGCGGAAAGGACGAGTGCGCCCGGCAGGTTTGCCCTGCTCTCCGCACTCTCTTCCGGGCGCTGTCCGAGCAACAGGAGGATGACCTTCGCCTCGCCCGCAGTGCATTTTGCGATCTCCTGCAAGAGCGTCGTCTTGCCCGTGCCGGACGGCGCGACAACAAGGGCGCGCTGCCCCTTGCCGAGCGGACACACAAGCCCTGCCGCCCGCACGCACGCATTTTTCGAAGAGGACAAAGTGAACTTCTCCGTAGGATAAGAGGCGGTAAACTCCTCAAAGACGGGTCGGGCGTAGCCGCAAGGCTTGTTGTTGACAAATTCTGCCTGCGCAAAAACGGGAGGTTTTCCCGCCGCTTCGACGACATAGCCCACTACAAAATCCCCTTCCCGCAGGGAATATTTTGCGACGACTTCCTCGGAAACGACAGGGATCTTTACAGACGAAACCTCCCTTTCGGGATACACCCTCCAGCCCCCATCTAAAGTTTTCTGTAAATAGCCGCGGTACGCCTTGTCCCCGTATCCGTATACGGGCGCGGAGCGTATCACATCGTTGAACTCTATCCAATCAGCCTCGGGAATGTAGCTTTCGTAAGGCAAATGCGCGCGACATTCCTGTGTGAGCTTTCTGACCTCCGCAATGCTCTCCGCAGGCGCTGCTCCCGCTTTTACGCGGGCGCCGCGACGGCTGACCGTTTCCGGCTCGCCGATCCCTGCCGCGGCGATGATGATGCGCAGGATCAGCTGATGTTTTTTCTCGGAGGAAGGCGCTTTCACGCCGAACTCGCGGGCAATCGACCTCAGCTCGTAAATTGTCTTATCGTTCAGATAATCGTAAACGGAACCGAATGCTTCCAAAATCTCTTTCTCTTCCATTAAAATTTCCTCGCGGGGATCAGGATCTTCCCCTGTCGTTCCAGAGGGATCTCAGACCCGACCCGTTCGGACAAACTTCCTGCCAATGCGATCAGTTTATCTTCGGTATCGATGTCTAACGTACAATCTTTACATCGGAAATGCATGGCAACCGCCTCCTTGGGCGAGACTCTGCGGATCGTCTCCATCGCACCCGCCGCGTCGATCGTGTATGTCCCGCCGACAGGAAGAAGCAGAACGTCCGGCTTTCCCAGTTTGGCAGCAAGTTCCTGCGAAGGGACCTCGCCCACGTCGCCCATATGACAAATGCGTTTCCCTTCGATCTGAAAGACGAAGATGACGTTTTTTCCGCGCTTTGCGCCCCGTACGTCGTCGTGGAAACTGTCAAATCCCTCGACAGCGATGTCGTCATAGACAAATCTCCCCGAGGAAGAGAGAACCCTTTTTACCCCGCGAACGGCGTCCGTATAGCCATGGTCAAAATGAAAATGACTGCAGGTGACGTAATCGGCGCAAACGGGCGGCATCTCGTACCCGACGCCCGTGTACGGATCTGTCACGAGGCGCGTACCGCGCTCCGTTGTGATCAGAAAACAAGAATGTCCGAGATATTCTATTTTCACGCTCTCTTCTCCTCCTCTGTTATAATAGGCTTGACCGCAAACCTGAACGAATGGCGCTGCACAAACCCTGAAAAATTCAGGGTATATCGGCAATCGACACCCTCTCCCCCGTTTTTTGTGAAAAACTGCAGCTCCTGCACGGAGAGTATGACGGGCAGATCCCCGAAAGAAGTAACGACTTCCGTTTCTCTCTCTTCCCTGCGGGAAAGATCCAGTTTATAGGACATTTCCCCCGAACGGGAGACGGTGAGTTCCTTCTTCTCGGCATTAAAAAAGACGCAAAACTCTGCTCCGTCATTCCGAAAAAGATAGCCGCGCTCTGTTTTACGGGCGTGCGCAAAAGACCGCTGCGTCTCCCCCTCGCACTCCGTCCTCAAAAAGACGGAAACCTGCCCAGATCCCTCTTCCATCCTGCCTCTCTTCCGCGCATTTTGGCGCAAAAAATACTGTCTTAATTATACTATATTTTGAAAATAAAGTAAAGTTTTTTGTAAAAAATAAACCCTTCCAAATGAAATCTGTAAAGAAAAAAGCTCTGGGAAAATCCCAAAGCTCGTCTCTTGCCGACCACAGGACGGCGACACCCCGAAAAACAGTCTCATCTGCCCGATGTATCCACGTTTTGCGCAGTCTCACACCCGTTTTTTTCTCCTTCTGAAACGGTATTCTGAGCAGGTTTCTTTCTTTTATAGACAGGAAAGAGCGCGGGCGACACCCGCACCGCCAGAAACGCTGCCAGCAGACAGAGCATGGCGTCCTTCGGGATGAATATAAAATTGTACACAAGGTTCTCCCAAAGACCGGCGTTGTGAAGATAGAAACTCCAGATGCAGGCAAAATACGGAATACCGATCAGGTAATTGACAAAGAGCCCGGCCATGGCAGCCGTAGCTGCGCGGCGGAAGGTCAGTTCTTTTTTTCCGACAACGAACCCCGCAGCAAAGGCGGCGGCGACAAATCCGAGCAGATAGCCGAAGGTAAGGTTGACGACATATACGATCCCGCCCCCGCCCGCAAATACGGGCAGCCCGAGCAGTCCGAGAAAAAGGTAGACGGCAACGGAAGCGGCGCCGTACCAGGGCCCGAGCAGAAGTCCCGCAAGCACAGACATCATCGTCTGAAAAGTGATGGGCACAAACGGAACGGGGATGCGGATAAACGCCGCTACAATCATGAGCACCACAAACACGGCGCACTGTGCAAGTTTTACAGTAGTTCTCTTTACGTTCTCTTTCATTGTTTTTCTCCCGATCTTTGTCACGCAGAATACTTCGCAAACGCACGCTTCAGCCGTTCAGCCGTACACGTACTTCTCCGGAAGAGAGGCTCCTTTTTGTCCCGTCCCGAAAGCGGACCTGCAAAAAACATTGCTCGTCTATCCCTTCCACGACCGCCTCACCCTCGATGCGGCCCGAATCGACGATCACTTCTTTTCCGATCAGAAACGATCTTCTCACATACTCCGCGTAAAAAGCACGGCGAGGGATACCTTCGTAATAATATTTCAGCCTTTCGAGCAGCACCGCTGCGATCCGCGCCCGCGCGTCGTCCGGACATTCGCCCACGAACACGGAAGCGGCGATACCTTCCAGTTCCTTGGGAAAGGCACCAGTCTTTACGTTGATACCGATCCCCGCGATCACGTATTCCATGCCGCCGTTTTCGACGCTGAACGAGGCTTCCGTGAGGATACCGCACACCTTTTTCCCGCCAATAAAGACATCGTTGACCCATTTGATCTGCGCATCCTTCCCGCCAGTCTCTTCGATCGCCTCGCAGACGGCGACCGCCGCACTCGTCGTAACGAACAGCGATTCCGCAGACGAAAATTTAGGACGGAACAACACACTGATATACAATCCCGTACCGGCAGGCGAATAAAAGGAATGGGCATTTCTCCCTCTCCCCTTTTTTTGCTCTTCGGCAATGACCACCGTCCACTCCGCTGCGCCTTGCATGGCAAGTTTTTTCAGTTCGTCGTTGGTGGAATCCACGCACTTGCAAACATGCACGTCGCAATCGAACGAAAGGCGGCTGCGCACGCCGTCCGCCGTGAGAATGTCGCTCTTCGGGTGCAGACAGTACCCTCGGTTGGTCGTTGCGGCTATGTCATAGCCCTCTTCGCGAAGAGTCTTGATCGCTTTCCATACAGCGTTGCGGCTGACCCCGAATTGCTCGGCAAGCTCCTCACCCGAAAAGACTTTCCCCCTTTCTTCATCCAATTTTTTTAAAACTTCCTGTTTGATGCTCATGCCTCTATTTTAACACAATAAAAAAAGATTGTCAACCGAATTAAAAATATCGGTTGACAATCGTATTGTTTAAGAAAATTTAATTTCTGTATGGCAATCGGGCGACCCGTCCGTCAGCAAAAGCGTGATCTCGCCATCATACACGATCTGTTTTCCGTCTTCATCAAAGAGAAGTCGGACGCGGTCGGACAAGGGAACGGAAAAAGTCTTTTCTTTTCCGCTGCCGACAAACACGCGGCGGAACCCCACCAGCCGTTTGTTGCGTTCCGCAAGCGGATGGTCGATCTTGCGGTAAACCTGTAAGACCGTCTCCCCGTCTGTATCCCCCTCATTTTTCAGCGCGACAAAAAGCTTTCCTTCCTTACACTTGGCGGAGCGGATGCTGAACTTTGTATAGCTGAGGCCGTATCCGAAGGGGTACAGGACCTCTCCTGCATAGTTCGTATACGTGCGGTTTTGCATCGAATAATCGCAGAAGTCGGGCAGATCGTCCGTCGACTTATAGAAGGTGACGGGAAGTTTTCCGCTCGGATTTACCTTTCCGCACAGGATGCGCGCGATCGCATCGCCGCCCCGCTCTCCAGGATACCAGACTTGCAAAAGAGCGTCGGCAGCTTCTTCCGCACCGCTGACGATGTCGCTGCCCGAAGCCTGCAGCACGACGGTAGGCTTTCCCGCACCGAGCACTGCCTTGACGAGCCGTCTCTGGCTTTCCGGCAGGAAAAGATCGATTTTGTCCCCCGCGGCGCCGAAATTCTGCTCCGTACCCTCTTCCCCTTCCAGCGTGGCGTTGAGCCCCACGCAGAGAAGAACGACATCCGCCTGCTTTGCAGCGATCACCGCCTCGGAAAGCTTGTCATCCCTGGCCGCGACGTCCTCATCCGCGTCCTTGTAGAGATGGCAGCCCTTCGCATAGAGGATGCGCGCATCGGGGAACGCCTTGCGGACGCCTTCGAGAATAGTGACGCACTGCGAGCCAGTCCCGCAGTAATTTCCATACAAGATCGATTCGTCCGCGGCGACGGGACCGACAACGGCGATCGCCTTGCATTTTTTTCTGCGCAGGGGGAGGATCCCGTTATTTTTTAAGAGAACAATGGACCTCTCAGCCGTCTTCTGCGCCAGGCGCAGGTGCTTGCGGCTCTCCACTTCGCTATACGGAATATCGTCGTACTCCGTCTTTTGCCCCATGCCAAGAGCGTAGCGGATAGTCATCAGGCGGATACAACTGCGGCGGATGTCCTCCTCCTCGATCAGCCCCTCCTGCAGGGCGACGAGCAGGTGCAGATATACGTTTCCGCAGTTCAGATCGCATCCGTTTTTGATGGCGAGTGCCGCGCTCTGCGGCGCCGTGGATGTCACTTTGTGATGCATATGGAAGTCAGCGAGCGCCCAACAATCGGAAGTAAAATATCCTTCAAAGCCCCATTCTTTCAGCTTTTCCTGTAATTTCGTGTGTGCACAGCAGGGCTCTCCGTTGAGCCTGTTGTAAGCGCCCATCACGCCCCCGACTCTCTCCCTAACCAAACGCTCGAAGGCGGGGAGATACGTCTCCGCCATATCCTTCCCGCTCGCACAGGCGTCAAATTCGTGGCGCAGGCTTTCCGGCCCGCTATGTACGGCAAAGTGCTTTGCGCAGGCGACCGAACGGAAATGTTTGCCCTTTCCCTGCAAGCCGCGTACGTACGCCGCACCCAACTCGCCCGTAAGATAAGGATCTTCGCCGTATGTTTCCTGGCCCCTGCCCCAGCGCGGGTCGCGGAAGATGTTGACGTTCGGAGACCAGTAAGTCAGCCCCTTATAGATGCCGCGATCTCCTTCGCGGATAAACATGTTGTACTTCGCTCTGCCCTCGGTAGAGACCGCTTCCCCGATCTTTTCCACGAGGGAGGGATCGAACGTTGCACCGAACGCGATCGCCTGCGGAAACACCGTTGCCGTGCCCGCCCTGGCCACGCCGTGCAGCGCTTCGTTCCACCAATTAAAAGACGGAACCCCGAGCCGCTCTATCTCTGCCGCCTGAAAGGACAGCTGCCCCGCAGCTTCCTCGACGGTCATCTGAGCAACAAGTTGTTCCGCCATTTTTCTGTATTTTTTCAGATCCATTCCCCTGCTCCCTTTTTTATTTTATTATAACATAGAGGTACATTACAGGCAAGGGGTTTTTCGGAATATCGTTTTCTGTATCCTTTATTTTTTTTCGTCCTCGCTGTCCTGCGGACGCTGCGCCGTGGATACGTGCGGCTTGACGAGATAATCCTCCACCGCCGTTTCCACCGCATCGTTCAGCTGCGCGAACGGCTTGAACAGCTGCTGCAAACGCTCCTGCGCTGGTTTTTTCGTGAACAGAGATACGACGGGCACAATGATGAATCCCGCAAGCATTGTCCACGTTCCCACATAAATGGAAGAACTGAAAACGTACTTGTATAAAAAGCTGTCCGTCACCGCCTGAGGCAAAGAAGCCGCGGAGAGAGAAAGGACGAGCGCGACGATACTCGTCGCAACGCCGAATACAAAGCAGACCCAGCAGCTTGCCTTAGTCGTCTTTTTCCAGTACAGGCTGAACAGATACGGCGCGAGGAAAGCACCTGCAAGTGCGCCCCAGCTGACGCCCATCATCTGCGCGATGAAAGAGAGTTTGAGTTCGTCATACACGATGGCAATGACGGCGCTGATAACGATAAACAAAGCGACGAAAAAGCGGATCAGGATCATCTGCGAACGGGGCGTAAGGCCGTTCTTTCTGGCAGACTTGATCAGATCGAGCGTGATCGTTGAACTGGAGCTCATCACGAGTGAGGAGAGCGTGCTCATGGAAGCGGAAACGACCAGGACGAGCACCAGCGCGATAAGAATAGCGGGAAGGCTCTTTTCGAGCATCGTGGGAATGATGGTATCAAAGCCCGCGGACACGTCTTCGACAAACAGCCTGCCGAACCCGCCCAGGAAATAGCATCCGCCCGCCACAATAAACGCAAACACCGTGCTGACGATCATGCCCGTCCTGACAGACGCCTCGCTCTTGATGGAATAGAATTTCTGGACCATCTGCGGCAATCCCCACGTTCCGAGGCTGGTAAGCAGGAAGACCATGATCAAACCGTACAGGTCGGGCCCGAAAAAGGAAGTATATGCCCCCTGCTGGTCGCCTGCGGGGATCTGCGAAAGGTCGGTGATCGCCTGCGTGAGACCGCCCGCGTTCAACAGAACGGCGGCGATGATGATGACGATCCCGAAGAGCATGATGATGCCCTGAATAAAATCGTTCCAGACGGTCGCCATATAACCGCCCACAAGCACATACACCGCCGTAACGGCTGCCATGATCAGGATGCAGACCCAGTACGGGACGGAAAACGCCATCGCAAACAAACTCCCCAATCCTTTATACAGAGATGCCGTATAAGGAATGAGAAAGATAAAAATAATGACAGAAGCCGCGATCTTGAGTTTATCGTCCGAAAATCGCTTGCCGAAATAATCGGGCATAGTAGCGGAATCCAGCTGTTGCGTCATCACTCTCGTCCGCCTGCCGAGCACTGCCCACGCAAGCAGCGAACCGATGAGCGCGTTGCCGATGCCGATCCAAGTGGCCGCGATCCCGAAGTTCCAGCCGAACTGCCCGGCATATCCGATAAAGATAACAGCTGAAAAATAACTCGTCCCATATGCAAAGGCGGTCAGCCAAGGCCCCACCGAACGTCCGCCCAATACAAACCCGTGCACGGAGCGGGAGGAGCGGCTGTTCCTCACCCCTATAAAAATCATCACCGCAAAATATATAAGCAAAATGCTTATGTATAAAACGATTTCCATACTCTCTCCTTTTTTGCGCTTTTTGCGCCCGAAACAGAATAATTATACATTGTTGAGTATAATTATACATCCGTATGCAAAATTTGTCAATTCTTATACAGACATTTTTACAAAATATTTATAGAGAATTTACAAAAGAAAAACAGGTCGGCGCTTTTCTTTCCGCAAAGCTCTTTCCGATTCCTTTTCTGATTCAGAAAATCCCTTCATCGTCTTCCTTGTGCGTAATATGATAATTCAGAAACTCCTCTCAAAATCCTGCCTAAATGCCTTTTGCAAAAAAAGACCCCGCGTTTTTGCGGGGTCCGGAACATACTTTAATAATGATTTACGCATTCTCCGACAAAAGCTGTCTCTCCCTTAAAAGGGCGGGTTTAAGCTTGCGCCTGTATACGCGGCAGTAGATGATGATCAGGATGATATCCGCACCGATCCACGCCGCAGGATTGGCGGAACAGATACCGACAAAGCCCCACAGGCTTGCAAAGACGAGCGCTGCAAAGACGCGCATGACCAATTCGCTCACTCCCGAAAGCATGGTGACGGCAGAAAAGCCCATTCCCTGAATGCCGTTTCTGTACAGGTAGATCAGTCCCAGGAACAGATAAGAGCCCGTATTGATGAAGAGGAACAGATAGGCGTCATCCTGAATGGTGGCGTAGTCTTCGGAAAACAGCCGCAGCAGAGGCGAACGTAAGACGAGCACCAGCAAAAATCCCGCCACGCTGAACAGCACGGTGAGCACCAGGCCGATGTTCATGCCCTTGCGGATCCGCTCAAAACGGTGCGCTCCGTAGTTCTGCGCGCAATAGGTAGCGATGGCTGCGCCCATCGCCAAAAAGGGCTGCTGCGCAATGGTATCGATTTTGGAGGCAGCCGTATACGCCGCGACTTTCATCGTGCCCAAATCGTTGAGTACCGACTGCACAACCATTACCCCGACGGCGGTGATGGAAAACTGCAGAGCCATGGGTAACCCGACCATCGTATGTTTCCAGGCAAACGCTGTATTCCAGCGGAAATGCTCCTTGCGGATGCGCAAAATCTCGTATCTCTTCAAGCCGTACGCGATACAGGCGATCCCCGCGATCAGCTGCGATAACACGGTAGCGAGCCCCGCCCCCATCACATCCATACGGAAATAGAGAATAAAGAGAAAATCCAGCCCGATGTTCAAAACGGACGCCATGATGAGGAAGATGAGCGGGGAACGGCTGTCTCCGATGGCGCGCAGCATTGCCGCCGACATATTGTAGACGACGGTCGCCGCCACGCCCGCGTAAATGGTGACGATATAAGAATAAGCGCGGTCGATAATGTCGTCGCCCGTGTGCATGAGTTTGAGCAGCGGCATTGCCGTAGGAACGGAGATCGCCGTGACGACAATGGAGACGATGATGCTCAGGATGTAACAGGTCCCCACGGAACGCTTAAAATTCTCTTCGCTTTTGGCACCGAAATACTGCGCCATCATCACGCCGAATCCGCCCGTGATGCCTGAAATAAAACCGATGACGAGAAAACTGATCGACCCCGTGCAACCTACCGCCGCCAGCGCAGACAGAGAGATCGTCTGCCCGACGATGATGGTATCCACCATGCTGTACAGCTGCTGAAAGATGTTGCTGATGAGGATGGGGATGCAGAAATACAAAATATTTTTCCAAGGATTACCGACTGTAAGATCTACAGAACCTTTCATAACAATGACCTAAAATACCTTTTTTCACCGCGAAACATTATAATCTCATAAAGCAAAAAAGTCTATCGTTTGTAACGGTTTTTTCAGGAAAATTTCAAGCAAAAAAAGGGAAAGTCCGCTCTCGGCCGACTCCCCCTTTTTGAATTCTTTAAACGGTCCTGCCGCCGTTCAGATATTCTTTCTGAACAGCTTTACCGAATACGGCGGCAGATAGATATCGTTGAGGTTTCGCACTTCTCCCGTCAGAAGATCTGTCCCCTCCGCTTCCTCCACGCGCACCGTAATGTCCTCGCCGGAAATGTTGAAAGCGCAATAGATACGCTCGGCATCCTTTTCCCGCTTATAACACATATATTTGTTGGAAAGGACGCATTTATCATAGCTCCCGTAAGAGAGAGCGCGGCTTTCCTTGCGGATCGCATTCAGCTTCTGAACCCATTTCAACAGATCTGGGCGCTTGTTTTTGTCGATGTCGTCGATGCAAGGACGAAGTTTGTAGTCGTTGTCCGACTTGTCTCCTTCCGCCGCACATTCCGAACCGTAGTAGACGCAAGGGATACCCGGCATCGTGTATAAGATGGCATACATGGCAAACAATTTGTCCTTGTTTTGCAGGGCGGTGTAAGCGCGCACGACGTCGTGATTGTCTACAAAATTAAAGAGATGTTTTCCCGTGTACAGGCACCACGGCTGCGAACCGAACAGCCGCTCGAGCGAGTGTTCGATCTCGAACAGATTGTCCGAATTGAGCGCGGAGGTAAGCCCCTTGTAACACTCGTAATTGGTCATGGAATCCAGTCTCTGCGGCGTCAGGTTTTTAGCAAAGTTCTGCCCGTGGATGACCTCCGCCATCAGGAAGAAATCCTCCCGTCTCTCGCGGACGGTACGCCGCAAGAACTCGAAAAACCATTCGGGAAGCAGGTAGGCGACGTCCAGCCTCAATCCGTCGATGCCGAATTCGTCTATCCAATACAAGACGGCGCGGCGGATATAGTCGACGACCCCTTCGTTTTGCAGATTGAGCTTGACAAGCTCCATATGTCCTTCCCAGCCTTCGTAGCCGAATCCGTCATTGTAAGGGCTGTTCCCGCCGAAATGGATATAAAACCAAGATGTCTTGTCCGAGCCCTCGCGTTTTTGGCGCACGTCTTCAAAGGCGGCAAAACGTCTGCCGACATGGTTGAACACGCCGTCGAGAACGACGCGGATGCCCGCGCTGTGAAATTTTTCGACCAGCGCTTTAAATTCTTCGTTGGTGCCGAGGCGGCGGTCCACTTTAAAAAAGTCGACCGTGTCGTACCCGTGTCTCTCGCTCTCGAAAAGCGGATTAAACAAGACGGCATTAAAGCCGCACTTTTTGATATAGTCGATCTCCTCTTCGATCTTGCCGAAACGATGGCGCGCTTCGCCAAAATCGTTTTCGCGTTCTGCCCCGCAAAAACCGAGCGGATAGATCTGATAAAAAACACTCTCGTCAAACCACATATAAGAATGCCCCTGCGTTGAATTGCCGTCAATTCGCGGCTCTTCTTATTATACCATGCCAAGACGGACTCGTCAATCCTTGGCAAAAAATTGGCGCGAAAAAGGCGTGCAGATAGAAAATCGTTGACATTTTTCAGAAAAAAGCGTATTATTCTCTGTGGTAAAAAGAGGTTTTTTGATGGACGTTACGAAAATTTTTTGGGATCTTGCCGTGATCCTTCTCTCAACCAAATTGCTTGGTATGCTGATGCGAAAACTGGGTCTGCCGCAAGTCGTCGGAGCCGTGATCGCAGGGCTTCTGATCGGGCCCGCCATCTGGGGACAGTTCGGCTGGTGGTCGCCTGTACAGCCTTCGGAAGCTGAGAGCGTATTTTTGGACGGGATCGCCGAGATCGGCGTCGTGCTTATCCTGTTTTCCGCTGGGCTGGAAACGGACGTAAAAGAACTGAAGCGTTCCGGTCTCGCCGCAACACTGATCGCGGGCGGCGGCGTCCTGACTCCCATGGCGCTCGGGTTCCTCGTTGCCGTACCCTTCCTCGGAGGTTTTTCCGCCCTTTCTGATTCGGCTATTCTCCTCGACGCGGTCTTTATCGGCGTTATCCTCGCCGCCACCAGCGTCGGCATCACCGTAGAGACGCTGAAGGAAATGGGCAAACTGAACGGGCGCGTGGGTACGACCATCCTCTCCGCCGCCATCATCGACGACGTGATCGGTATCGTCGTGCTTTCCATCGTCATCGGGTTCAAAGATCCTTCCGCCAATCCCTGGATGACCATCCTGATGACGGTACTCTTCTTTGTCTGCGCCATCGTCGTCGGATTCTTTATCAAAAAACTGTTCCGTTATCTTTCCGAAAAATACGACCACACGCGCCGCATCCCCATTCTGGGGCTGGTCACCTGCTTTTTGTACGCCTTTGCCGCGGAAAAGCTGTTCGGCATAGCGGATATCACAGGCGCTTACGTCGCAGGCATCGTACTCAGTTCTCTGAAGGACACCAACTACATAGACAGGAAGGTGGACATCAACTCGTACATGATCTTCTCCCCCGTCTTTTTTGCCAATATCGGTATCGGGGTGAGTTTTGACGGCTTTTCCCCCACGCTGCTCCTGTTCGGGCTCTGCTTTGTCCTGGCGGGCATTGCCGGCAAGATCATCGGATGCGGCGGCGTTGCAAAACTTTGCAGACACAACTGGAAAGAATCTGCGCAGATCGGCTGCGGGATGATCGCCCGCGGCGAAGTGGCGCTGGTCGTGTGCAGCAAAGGAATGGAGGGCGGACTGTTTGCGGGGACGGCGATCACGCCCGTGGTGCCCGTCATCATGCTCGTTGTTCTCTCTTCCCTGCTCTGCCCCATCCTCTTAAAGCTCCTCTTTAAACGTGACGGCGCGCTCCCGCTCTCTCCCGATCAGAATTTGCCGAAACAGGAAGAAATTCGGGAAGAACCTGCCGCGGAGGGTACACCCGAAGGACAGACCGTCTGAAACGCTCAACATCAAAGCCAGCCTTTTGCACTTTGCAAAAGGCTGGCTTTTGTTAAAAACGAGCCTCGCTCCCCTCTTTCGGGAGCGAGGCTTTTTTGATCATTTGAAATACTTGACGCCGCTTTCGAACAATTTCATATCGAAATTGCCCGTATAGTTTTTATAGAGATTTTCACCCGTGCGCTCGGTGTGCCCCATCTTTCCGTACACCCTGCCATCGGGAGAAGTGATGCCCTCTATTGCCCAGGCGGAACCGTTGGGATTGTACGGGTATTCCATGGTAGGCTTGCCCGAGAGATCGCAATACTGTGTTGCGATCTGCCCGTTCTCCGCCATCTTTTCCAGTTCTTTGAAAGGAGCCACGATCCTGCCTTCGCCGTGAGAAACGGGGACGGTGAACACGTCGCCCACCTTGCATGCGGACAGCCAGGGAGACTTGTCGGATGCCACGCGGATATCCACGAGCGTGGAAACGTGACGGGAAATATTATTATAGGTCAGCGTCGGGCTGGACGCGGTCAGAGGGCGGATCTCGCCGTAAGGGACAAGCCCGAGTTTGATCAGCGCCTGGAAACCGTTACAGATGCCCAGTACAAGTCCGTCGCGTTCTTTCAAAAGCTTCATCACCTGCTCGGCAATGCGAGGATTGCGGAAGGTGGTAGCGATGAATTTACCGCTGCCGTCCGGTTCGTCGCCGCCCGAAAAACCGCCGGGGAACGCGATGATGTTGGCGCGGGAGATCGCTTTGCAGATGGCCTGCACGCTCTCTTCGATGTCTGCCGCGGAGCGGTTCCTGACCACGACGATCTCGCTCTGCGCCCCTGCCAGATCAAACTTGCGCGCCGTATCCAACTCGCAGTTCGTGCCGGGGAAAACGGGAATGAACACGCGCGGCTTTGCAGCCTTTGTAGAGATGTTAGAATAGCGCTTCTCCGCTTTGAAATCTACATTCTTTGCCTTTCCCTGCGCCTCCGCATGGTTGGGGAACACAGATTCCAGCGTGCCGCAGAACGCCTGTTCCGCTTCTTCTCCGGACACCTTTTCCTTGTCGTAAACAAAATCTTTATCCGTCGTTTCACCGACAAAGATCTTGGTGCAATGCAGCTCCTCCGGATGATCGAGGGCAACAATAATTTCGCCGTAATGCTCCGAAAGCAGGCAATCGGCATCCCCTTCAAAACGGAATCCCAGCCCGTTGCCAAGGCAGGATCTGACGATGGCAGAAGCGATGCCGCCGTTTTCCACGACCGTAGCAAAACGGATATTTTTGCCGAGGATGTTCCTGTGGATCTCGCGATACATCTGAGCGAGCTCTTTAAAATCTGGGATCTTATTGAAATCCTTATGCATCGGGATCCAGTACAGTTTTGTACCCGTTTCGGAAAGGACGTTGGTGATGAGTTCACTTGCCTTAGCGGGAGCCAATGCAAAAGAAATGAGAGTGGGCGGAACGTCGATATGTTCAAAAGTACCGCTCATACTGTCTTTGCCGCCAATGGCGCCCAACCCCAATCCGATCTGCGCGTACAGTGCACCGAGAAGTGCGGACAGAGGCACACCCCAACGTTTAGGGTCGCGGTTCAGGCGCATGAAAAATTCCTGGAAAGTGAGGCGAACGGCATCGTAATCGCAGCCGCTGGCGATCAGCTTGGCGACAGAAGCGACGATGCTGTAGATCGCACCCGTAAACGGGCTGTTGTTCATCAGAGCGGCACTGTAGCCGTAAGAAGAGACGGTGGCGACGTCCGTTTCGCCGCCGCAGATTTTGGCTGCCATGGCAATGGCGGGCGTCAGCTGTTTCTTTCCGCCGAAAGGCATATAGACGGTGCGCGCCCCGATGGTCGAATCGAACATCTCCGAAAGCCCCTTCTTGGAGCAGACATTGAGCGCGGAGAGAGAAGCAAGGAGGTCTTCGCGGAAATCTTTCTGTTTCTGTTCGAAATAGTTGGTGACGTTGTCGTCGATCTCCGCGGAAATGATCTGTTTAACGCCGTTTGTGTCGAGGAAATCGCGGGAGATGTCCACGATCGGCCTGCCCTTGAACAGCATCTTCATGCGACGATCATCCGTAACGACGGCGACGGGGGTCGCCGCAAGGTTTTCCTGCGCGGCGAGACGGATAAATTCCTTTTCGTCCTTTGCCGCCACGACGACCGCCATGCGCTCCTGCGATTCGGAGATGGCAAGCTCCGTCCCGGAAAGCCCCTCATATTTGAGCGGCACTTTGTCCAGATCGATGACCAGCCCGTCGGAGAGTTCGCCGATGGCGACGGAAACGCCGCCCGCGCCGAAGTCGTTGCACTTTTTGATCTTGCGGGTGACCTCTTTATTGAGGAAGAGGCGCTGCAATTTGCGCTCGGTGAGCGGATTACCCTTCTGCACTTCCGCGCCGCATGTCTCCACGGAATGGGAATCGTGCGCCTTGGAAGACCCCGTAGCTCCGCCGCAGCCGTCCCTGCCCGTTTCGCCGCCCAGCAGGATGATAATGTCCCCTTTCTTCGGCTTTTCGCGGTAGACCATATCCCTGCGCGCGCCGCCGACGACAAAGCCCGTCTCCAGTCTCTTTGCTTTGTAACCGGGATGATACACTTCGTCTACGATGCCCGTCGCAAGCCCGATCTGGTTTCCGTAAGAGGAAAAACCTGCCGCCGCCGTCTTGGTGATAACGCGCTGCGGAAGTTTGCCGGGAAGGGTGTCTTCCACCTTTTCGCGGGGATCGGCACAGCCCGTAATGCGCATTGCCTGATAGACATACGTTCTGCCCGAAAGCGGATCACGGATAGCACCGCCGAGACAGGTCGCCGCGCCGCCGAAGGGTTCGATCTCCGTCGGATGGTTGTGCGTCTCGTTCTTGAACATGACGAGGTATTTTTCTACCTTGCCGTCGATCTCCGCATCGATACAGATAGAGCAGGCGTTGATCTCGTCCGAAACGTCCAGATTGTCCAGTCTGCCCTCTTTTTTCAGTTTCTTGACGGCGATGGTCGCAATGTCCATCAGGCAGGGATATTTATCCGCCCTGCCGCCGTTGCACTCTTTAAAGAGGTCGTTGTACAGATCGTACGCCTTCTGGATATGAGGGTTGTCCGAACGGATGGTAACGTCCTTGATCTCCGTCGCAAACGTCGTATGACGGCAATGGTCCGACCAATAGGTGTCGATGACCTTGATCTCCGTTTCCGTCGGGTTCCTGCCCTCTTTTTTAAAGTAATCGCGCACGAACACGAGGTCTTCCACGCTCATGGCAAACCCGTTTTTCTTATGATACTGCGCGATGTCGTTGACAGACATATCGATAAAGCCCGCCACTTCGGCAACGTCGTGCGTCTCCATCTTTGCGCGCGCGAGCGTTTGCGGCTTATCGAGAGAAACTTCCGAACTCTCCACGGGGTTGATGAGGTGTTTTTTGATTTTTTCAAGTTCCGCGTCCGTCACTCCCTTGACGGCGTATACACGCGCGCACTTGATGAGAGGCCTGTTTTTCTGCGTAAGAAGCTGTACGCACTGCGCCGCACTGTCCGCGCGCTGGTCGTACTGCCCGTCCAGATAGGCGATCGCAAAAACTTTGCAATAGTCGTCAACGGGGAACTGTTCACGATAAACGTTGTCTACGGGCGGCTCGGAAAAGACGTTGATGACGGCTCCTTCCAGCTCCTCTTCGCTGATCCCTTCCACATCGTAGCGCAGGATCTCACGAAGGTCCTCCACGCCGATGCCCAGCTGCGTTTCCAGATCGCCGCGGATCTTTTTTGCCTGTAAATTTTCTTTTTTCTCAACAAATATCCTGTATATCATCCGAGTCATTCCTCTGCATTGTATTTGATTCCGATGTCCGTGCGGTACTGCATCCCTTCAAAGGAGATTTTTTTTACGTTGGCATACGCCTTGGCGCGCGCCTCTTTGACCGTCTTTCCCTTGGCGCAGACACCGAGCACCCTGCCGCCGCTCGTCTTTAAAACGCCGTTGTCCGACGCGGTGCCGGCATGATACAAGAACACGTCCTTGTCCAGATCTCCGATCGTGATCTCTTTGCCCTTGGCATAGTTTTTCGGATAGCCGCCGCTGGCAAGGACGACGCACACGCAGGCGCCTTCTTCCCATTCGATCTTTACGTCCGAAAGCCGTTCGTCCGTGATTGCCTGGAAGATCTCCATCAGGTCTGTCTTGAGCATAGGCAGAACGACCTGCGTTTCGGGATCGCCGAAGCGGGCGTTGTACTCCACCACCTTCATCCCGTCGGGCGTGCGCATCAGTCCGAAATACAGGACGCCTTTAAAGGGTCTGCCCTCGGCGTTCATTGCGCGCACGGTGGGAAGAAGGATCTTTTCCATCACTTCGTCCGCGATCTCCTGCGTATAGAAAGGACAGGGCGTAAAAGTGCCCATGCCGCCCGTGTTCAACCCCTTATCTCCGTCCAGCGCGCGCTTATGATCGCAGCTGGGGATCATAGGGACGATAGTCTTTCCGTCCGTAAAAGTGAGGACGGAAACTTCTTCTCCGGGGGTAAATTCTTTTCCCGTAAGAAATTCTTCCACGACGACCTTGTTTCCCGCGGCGCCGAACGCCTTGTCAAGCATGATCTGCCTGAGCCCGTCCCGCGCCTGCTGCAGATTTTCGCAGATGAGAACGCCCTTTCCGAGCGCAAGTCCGTCCGCCTTTAAGACAACGGGGAACTTGCCCTTCTCGACGTAAGCGAGCGCCTTCTCATAATCGTCGAAAATTTCATACGCCGCCGTGGGAATGCCGTATTTTTTCATCAGAGCTTTGGCGAAAGCCTTGCTCGATTCGATCTCCGCCGCTTTCTTGTTCGGCCCGAATACGCGATGCCCGCGGCTTTCCAGTTCGTCTGCAAGTCCCAGCGCCAACGGATCGTCGGGCGCAATGACAGTGTATTCCACGTCCTTATGCGCATCGACCCAGTCGCCCACCGCCTTCAGATCGCAGTAATCGACGTTGACACACTCGGCAAGCTGTGCGATGCCCGCATTGCCCTTCATGCAGTAAATTTTATCGACGGAAGGACTTTTGGAGAGCGCCGCCACGATGGCGTGCTCTCTGCCTCCGTTTCCGATGACGAGTACGTTCATGCCCTACCTCGCTCAGTGATGGAACAGGCGCATACCCGTAAACGCCATCACCATGTTATACTTGTCGCACGCCTCGATGACGAGATCGTCGCGTACCGAACCGCCCGGCTGCGCCACATAGGAGACGCCGCTCTTTTTTGCGCGTTCGATGTTGTCCGAGAACGGGAAAAAGGCGTCGCTTCCGAGGGACACGCCCGTCACCTTGGAAAGATAAGCTCTCTTCTCCTCTGCGGTAACGCGCTGCGGGCGAACGGCAAAATACTGCTTCCACACATCGTCACCGAGCACATCTTCCGCCTCATCCGAGAGATAAATGTCAATAATGTTGTTTTTGTCGGGTCTTCCGATCCCTTCGGCAAACTGCAGACCGAGCACCTTGTCGCTCTGCCGCAGATGCCACAGGTCCGCTTTGCTGCCCGCGAGCCTGGTACAATGGATACGCGACTGCTGCCCCGCGCCCACGCCGATCGCCTGTCCGTCCGCGGCAAAGCAGACAGAGTTGGACTGCGTGTATTTGAGGGTGATGAGAGAGATGATGAGATCGGTCACAGCATCGGCGGGAAGAGTTTTGTTCTTCGTGACGATGTTTTTGAGCAGATCCGCATCGATCTTGAATTCGTTTCTGCCCTGTTCGAAGGTAACGCCGAAAACCTGCTTGCGCTCCACGGGATCGGGCTTATAATCCTTGTCGATCTTGACGATGTTATAGCCGCCCTTTCTCTTGGCCTTGAGGATCTCCAGTGCCTTGGGGCTGTAACCGGGCGCGATGATGCCGTCCGAGACCTCGCGGGCGATGATCCTCGCCGTCACTTCGTCGCATTCGTCGGAGAGCGCGATCCAGTCCCCGAAAGAAGACATTCTGTCCGTGCCGCGCGCGCGTGCATAGGCGCAGGCGAGCGGAGAATCGTCCAGACCCTCGATATCATCGACAAAACAGGACTTTTTGAGGCGGTCGGAAAGTTTTTTGCCGATCGCCGCACTGGTGGGGCTGACGTGCTTGAAAGAAGTAGCGGCGACATTGCCCGTGTTTTCCTTGATCTCCTTGACCAGCTGCCAGCTGTTGAACGCGTCGAGGAAATTGATATAGCCGGGCTTTCCGTTCAAAATTTCGATGGGGAGGTCTTTCCCGTTCTCCATGAAAATGCGGGAAGGTTTCTGGTTGGGATTGCACCCGTATTTAAGCTGAAATTCTTTCATCGCCCTTTCTCCTTATTTGTTTTTATTATAAAGCACCCTCTCGTACTTGCCCGTTTCCAGATCGGTGTAGCGCACATAAAGAGAGATCTTGTTGTTCTCGTTGAGATTTGTCCAAAGCGTCGTTGCGAACTCCGAAATATCATCGGGAATGCACACGCGCTCCGGTTCGCCCGTAAAGGTGGGAATGGGATTTCCGTCGCAGTTATACGTATGGATAAAATGCCCCAATCCGCAGAGCGGCGCATAGGAGAAGGTGTAACGGTTGCATGCCGTGCCTTTTTCGTCCGCGCTCTTGAGGATACTCATTTTATAGGTAAAGTCCTTGTTCGCAAAATTCAATGCGGCGCTGATACGGGGGGTGAAGTTAGGCGCGTCCGGCTCAAAGCAGCGCGTATCCAGCGCCTCTTCAAAGCTCTTGCCCTGCATCAGAAAATCGTAAACGGTATCCGTCTGGTCGCCGTTCGTGACGATGACGGTCTCCTTTGCGCGGCGTACGGGAGAATAGATGATGAGGGAAGGATCCGCCACCTTGCTCGCGTCGAAAGGATAGATGGTGACCTCGTCCCCCTCTTCCTTAAAAATGCGGTTGCGGCTGTTTTCGCTTCTGCCCATGATAAAGTAGGCAAACACGGCCTTTTTGCCGTCCTTGCTCTTGCCGACGACAATGCCGCGCCCCACATACGTGTTGTCTTTGATCAATTCTCCGATGTCCGAAACGGAATAAATGTTCATATGTAAATACCCCACCGATTTATTTTTTTCCGCAGCCGCGGATGTGTTACGGCAAAATCGTAACTTTTCTGCCTTCTTTGACGATCTTGCCTGTCGTGAGAAGTTTGACCGCAAGCGGCAGCGCCTTGTGTTCTTCCTCGAGGATACGCGCCTGCAAAGATTCGGGCGTGTCCCCTTCCAAAACGGGAACGGCGCGCTGCAGGATGATGGCGCCGCTGTCGTACTGCTCGTCCACAAAATGCACGGTAAGCCCCGAGATCCTCACGCCGTATTCCACGGCGGCGCGGTGGACGTTCAATCCGTAAAAACCCTTTCCGCAAAAACTGGGGATGAGGGAAGGATGAATATTGATGATGCGATCGGGAAACGCCCTGACAAAGTTTTCGGGGATCATGGAAAGATACCCTGCCAGGACGATGTAATCGATCTTGCGACTCTTGCAAGCATCGATCAGGGCATTGCCCATCTCTTCGGCGGACGCAAAATCCTTTTTGCTGCAGACGATGCTTTCAATGCCGTGCTTTGCGGCGCGTTCCGCGGCGAAGATGCCTGCCTTAGACGCGACAAGGAGGGAGAGCTCGCAAAAGTTCTCCCTCTCGTTTGCGTCGATGATCGATTGAAAATCGCTTCCCGATCCGCTGGCAAATACAGCTACCCGTTTCACTTGAGTGTAACTCCTTTTCCGGAGACCGTTTTGCCGATCAGGTACGCCTTTTCGCCCGTCGCTTCCAGCTCGGCGATCGTCTTTTCCACATCCCTTTTGTCCACACAGACGACCATGCCGATGCCCATGTTGAAGGTGTTGTAGATCTGTTCGTCGCTGATCTCCGACTTTTCGCGCATGATGTTGAAGATGGCGGGAAGAGGGTACGAATCCTTTTCGATCTCACAGCCGATCCCTTCGGGGAAAATGCGGGGAATGTTTTCGATGAACCCGCCCCCCGTGATATGAGCGATACCTTTGACCTTCACCTTGGAGATGAGGTTGAGGATGCTCTTCACGTAGATCTTTGTGGGCGCGAGAAGCACATTGAGCACCTTGTCTTTCAGGCGGTCGTCGTAGCGGTCGAGATCGTGCGAATGCAGATTGTCGCCGAACAGCTTACGAACCAGCGAATACCCGTTGGAATGGATCCCGCTGGATGCGATGCCGACGAGCGCGTCGCCTTCACGGATGGTCTTGCCGTTGATGATCTCTTTCTTATCCACGATGCCTACGGCAAAACCGGCTATATCGTATTCTCCTTCCGGATAGAAGCCGGGCATTTCTGCCGTCTCGCCGCCGATCAGGGCGCACCCGGACTGACGGCATCCTTCCGCAACGCCGGAAACGACGGTCGCTACCACTTCCGGAGAAAGCTTTCCCGTGGCAAAATAATCGAGGAAAAACAACGGCTTCGCGCCTTGGCACACAATGTCGTTGACACACATTGCCACCGCGTCGATACCGATCGTGTCATGCTTGTTGGCGAGAAACGCATATTTCAGCTTGGTGCCCACGCCGTCCGTGCCAGCCACGAGCACGGGCTCGCTCATCTTCTCTCCCGCGATCGAATAGAACCCGCCGAAAGAGCCGATGTCGCCCAAAACGTTTTCGTTGAAGGTCGTCTTGACGTGTTTCTTCATCAATTCGACCGCTTTGTAGCCGCGCTCGACGTCTACGCCGCTGTCCTTGTAGGATATAGCCATGTTATCGTCTTCTCCTTAAACTCATTCAAATTTATGTTTGTCTGCCTGGTAATCGTCCATGGGATAGGGATACCCGGCGTCGAAACAGCCTGTGCAAAAATTCAGTTTTGCATTTTTGCACGTCTCGAGAAGCTGTCCGACCGTAAGATAATGCAAAGAATCTGCGCCGATGTACTTGCAGATCTCTTCCACCGACCTGTTGGCGCCGATCAGCTGCGAATAGGACTGCATGTCGATGCCGAGATGGCACGGATGCCTGACGACGGGCGAACAGATCATCATGTGCACTTCTTTCGCACCCGCGTCGCGCAGCATTTTTACGATCTTGCGGCTGGTCGTCCCGCGCACGATGGAATCGTCTACGATGATCAGGCGCTTTCCGAAAATGTTTGCGCGCAGCGCGTTCATCTTGACGCTGACGGAATTTTCGCGCATGCTCTGGTCAGGCTGGATGAACGTCCTGCCCACATACCTGTTTTTTGCCAGCGCTTCCACGTACGGGATCCCGGACACTTCCGAGTATCCGCGCGCAGCCACGACGGCAGAATCGGGAACGCCGCTGACGATGTCCGCATCCACAGGGCAGTACTTCGCAAGGATCTTGCCAGCCTCCTTTCTCGCCTCGTATACGCTGCAGCCGTCGATGACGCTGTCCGGACGCGCAAAATAGACGTATTCGAAAATGCAGGCGGCAGTCTTTTTTTCTCTGGCGAGAAAATACGAATGTTCCCCTTCCGAATCGATGACGAGCACTTCGCCCGGCTTGACGTCGCGCAGAACGTTTCCGCCCACGGCATCTATGGCGCACGTCTCGCTGGCAACGATATAATCGTCCAGGCTCTTGCCCAGCACGAGCGGGCGGATGCCGTACGGGTCACGCACGGCGATGAGCATGTTGCTCGTCATCACGACGAGGGCAAACGAACCTTCAAAGCGCTCGCAAGCCTGCAAAACGCCCTTGACGATGTCCCCGTCGCTGTACTTATTGATGAGAAGAGCCATCACTTCCGAGTCGATGCTCGTCTGAAAGACGGCATCTCCTCGGATCAGCTCCTCGCGCAATTGTTTCGTGTTTGTCAAATTTCCGTTGTGCGCCAAAGCCATCTTTCCGCACTTGCCCGTAAAGACGATGGGCTGAGCGTTGAGAAGCAGGCTCGCCCCCGTCGTGGAATAGCGGACATGCCCGACAGCGATGTCCCCTTCGGGAAGTTTGGCAAGATTTTCTTCGGAAAAGACCTCCGGAACGAGGCCCATCCCCTTAAAATACTGGATCTTGTTGGCGTAGGCAACGGCGATACCGCAGGATTCCTGTCCCCTGTGCTGAAGTGCATACAACCCGTAATAAGCGGTGTGCGCCACATCTCTGGTCTCGTTGCTGTAAACCCCGAACACGCCGCACTCTTCGTGCATGCCGTCAAAAGGAAGTTTCCCGTCGCGGAGATACATGTATTTTCCCTCCGGTTTACTTGCCGGTCAGGCGTGCAAATACTTCTTTGTATGCGTCCTCTACGCCGCCCATATCCCTTCTGAAGCGGTCTTTATCCAATTTTTCACCCGTCGTCATATCCCAGAAACGGCAGGTGTCGGGAGAGATCTCGTCGGCAAGGACGATCTGTCCGTGGAAACGGCCGAACTCCAGTTTGAAGTCGATCAGGTTGATGTTGAGCGTCTTGAAGAACTCTTTCATCACCTCGTTGACTCTGAGCGCCATATTTTTGATGGTGTCGATCTCTTCGGGCGTAGCGAGCTGCATGGCGAGTGCCTGCGAATCGTTGATGAGCGGGTCGCCGAGCTCGTCGTTTTTATAGCTGAATTCGAGGACGGTCGAGGGAAGTTTTGTCCCTTCGGGAACGCCGTAACGCTTGGAAAAGCTGCCGGCAGCCGTGTTGCGGATGATCACTTCCAGCGGAACGATCTGAACTTTTTTGACTGCCGTTTCGCGGTCGGACAATTCTTCGACAAAATGGGTGGGGATGCCGTGCTGTTCCATAATGCGGAACATCATGTTGCTCATCTTGTTGTTGATGACGCCTTTGCCCGCGATGGTACCCTTTTTGAGACCGTTAAAAGCGGTCGCATCGTCCTTGTAATCGACGATGACGATGTCTTCGTCATCGGTCGCAAAGACCTTTTTGGCTTTTCCTTCATACAGCTGGCCGAGTTTTTTCATTTTATCTTCCTCCAAAAAATTTTGCTGATCGTTGGTGCGTTCTTCACGCTTTGAGCTCTTCCTGCAGAGCCGCATCGTCGGCGTTGATCTTTTCCGCCATCGATTTTTTGAATTGTTTGAGTTTTGCGCCGAGTTCGGGATAGCGAAGCGCCAAAATCTGGACCGCAAGCAGACCCGCATTTTCGCCGCCGTTGACGCCCACCGTTGCCACGGGGATGCCGGACGGCATCTGCACAATGGAAAGAAGGCTATCCAGCCCGCCCATCATATCCGTCTTGACAGGGAGCCCGATGACGGGAAGGGTCGTATAGGCCGCGATCACGCCGCCGAGGTGCGCCGCCTTACCTGCCGCACAGAGGATCACTTCGATCCCGTTTTTCTCCGCTTCCGAAGCAAACTTATGCGCTTCGTCCGGCGTGCGGTGCGCGGAAATAACGCGGACCTCCGCCTCGACGCCGAATTTTTTGAACACTTCCACGGCAGGTTTTACCACCGGGAAATCCGATTTGCTGCCCATTAAGATCGCTGCTTTCGCCATAATTGACCCTCCGATGCGGAAATCCGCATTTGCTTTGTTTATTTCCTCCCGCCCTGCGCATACTGCATTCGGGTGAAAGATATGCTGTTTTTATACATTTTGTTCGGCGTCTATCTCGCCGCCGTCAATCTCTATGCCTTCCTTCTCGTCAAAGAACGAAAAAAGCGGGTGACGGAGCGCGGCGAAGAAGAAAAAAACACGAATGCGAGACTTCTTCTCGCCGGATTCCTCGGCGGCGCGCTTGCCGCGTATGCGGCCATGTTCGTCTATAAATACAAGACGGACAACGTTTTGATGATGATCCTGCTGCCCCTGCTCGGCGCCGCAAACATCTATCTCGCGTTTGCTTTGGTTAAGAGCGGATTCCTCTTTTTCGCCTGAAAGAAAAAACAGGCTGCAAAAGGTGCGCAAAAGGACACCGGATGCAAACCTGCCTTACGGTAACAAGACTGACAGATCTTCGCTGTCGAGGGCATGAGAGTACAATGCGCCGTCAGAAAAAACAGATTTCGAAAGGATGCGCAAACCACAGCAGATTGCGATTTTCTCCTGTATCACTCTCAACATATAGCATCTCCCGGCTCTGTACAAGAGCCCTTTCGCCGACGGCAAAACCCTCTGCCTAGTACACTTACAGTATACCATAAACGGCCGCCGAAAAAAACTGTTTGACGGCACTTTTTTAAAAATTTTCCCTTGAATTTTTTCTTTTTCGCATAAAAAAGCGCTTGGACACCGCCAAGCGCTTTTTTCCTTATTTTTTGTCGCCGCCGTCCGGATGGGCCCTGCCTTCTTTGAGCAGGTCGCGGATCTCGGCAAGCAGTTCTTCCACCGTCGGCGCCGCGGGCACGGGCTGTGCACCAGGAGCTTCCTCCTGTACGGCAGGCACGGCGGCGGGTGTCTCCTCCTGAGCGGCAGCTCCTTCCGCGGCTTCCGCCGCTTTCTCCTCTTCTGCCTCTCTCTGCTTGAGCTTTTCGCGGAGCTCTTCCGCCGCTTCCCTCATCTTTTTCTGCGCCCTGCGGACAATGCGCAGCACGGTAAAAATAACAAAGGCGTCGATGAGGAAGGTGAGGATCGCCATAATGAGGTTGCCGTAGTTGAGGGTGATCGCTTCGACGAGCACTTCTCCGTCCGCCCCGACCGTCGCTTCCCGCAGGACGATGACGAGTTCGCTGAAATCCCCGCCGACAAGCAGGGCGATCAGCGGCTTGATGATGTCGTTGACAACACTGTTCACGATCGCCGTAAACGCAGCACCGACAACGACTGCGACGGCGAGATCGACTACGTTTCCGCGGGAAATAAACGCTTTAAAATCTTTCCAGAATGTACTTTTTTCCTTTTTTTTGTGTTTTTTCACGATCTTCTCCTGTTTACGAAAACTTTTCTATCTGTATTTTTCAAAATTTTCCATAATGAATTTACATACGGCGTCCTCTTCCGAATATCCGATGACGCCCGTCGCCATTTCCTTTAGATCGTCGCTCGCGTTGCGGACGGCAAAGCTTGCATCGGCGGCAAGAAACAAACTTCTGTCGTTGTTGCCGTCCCCGAAGCAGACAAGTGTCTCTGCGCCGAGCAATTGTTTCAGCGCGGTCGCCGCCGCACCCTTGGAAGTGCTCGCCGGCATGATCTCGCACCAGTAGTCTGTCTGGTATGTCTCCCGCTCGTAAATACAGCGAATGTCGAGACTGCTCTCCACCGCGGCATGCAATCCGTCCAGTTCCTCTTTTTTTCCGATACAATTGAAATAAAAGATATCGTCCCCTCGAAGTTCTTTTCCGTCGCTTACGGGATGCAGGCGGGGATCCCCCGCACGGCGGTCGAGATATCTGCGTACCCCTGCCGTCTCCTTTCCCTGCATCCAGAATACTCTCTCCGTCCCCTCCCGAAAGGAATACACTAGCGGCCAGACGTCGAACTTTGAAAACTGCTCCTTCAGAAAAGAGAGCTGCCCCCCGTTGAAATGATTGTTATATAAAACCTTCCGCGAGGAGGGTTCCATGATCAGTGCGCCGTTATACAGTACGACGGGAAGCTTCTGACGCAGCCCCCAGCACGCCTTTGCCGCAGAGTTGAGAGATCGAGCCGTCGCATATGTAAAGCAAAGTCCTTCCTCGTCGATCATCTTATTGAGATTTTCCAGGCTGTACGCGGAAATGTTTTCCCTGGAGGTGAGAAGCGTCCCGTCCAGATCGGAAATAAAGAGCGTTTTCACAATGCGTGCCTTCCTTATTTATTCGCACACAGTATATCACATGCGAAGATTTTTATCAAGAACTTTTCGTTTATTTCTGTGCGGGACAAAAAATGCCGCACCATAACAATGTATGGTGCGGAAAATGCCGATATTCTCTTTTAAGGCAAAATTGCCTGTACGATCTGCCTTCTGTAGTCGGATTCCTCCCCGTACTTGCGCGGGACGGCGGATGCATCGCGCAGATCGGCGACGACCTTCCCTCCGCTCAGCACCAATGCGCGGTGAGAGAGCATATACGCTTCCTCCGCATCGTGCGTAACAAAAACGACCGTGCGTTTTTCCTCCCGCCACAGCGAACAAAACACCTCGATCAGACGGATCTTCAACGCCGTATCCAGCGAAGAGAACGGTTCGTCCATCAACAGGAGATCGGACGGAAACAAAAACGCCCTGGCAACGGAGACGCGCTGCGCCTGCCCGCCCGAAAGTTCGACTGGATATGCATCCGCTTTGTCAGACAGTTCAAGCTTTTGCAGCATCGCGGCGATCTTTTCCTCCTCGCGACACACGAGCCTGAGATTGCCGTGCACCGTGAGGTTGGGGATCAGCCTCGGCTGCTGGAAGATGTATGCGCACTTTTTTTTCGGCGAGATCTCGCCCTGGTAAGAAGTCAGCCCGGACAAAATGTTCAAAAGCGTGGTCTTTCCGCTCCCGCTGGAACCGAGGAGACAGGTGATCTTCCCTTCTTCCAAGTCGAGATCGAAATTTTCGTATACACAGAGCGGCCCGTAGCGCTTGGTGATCCCTCTCAGCTCTATCATCTCCGCACCTCCTTTTGCGCGCGGCCGTGCGTCCAGCGGTCCGTGATCCGCGTCAGAAAGCCCAAAGCGAGTTCGACGAGCCCGCCTACGATCAAAACAGACAGCGTAAGCGCAAACATGCGCGAGATCTGCAGATATGAGTTCGCCTCTTTCAGCATCCCGCCGATGGCGATATAAGTATAGGCGAGTACTTCCGCCGAAACACACACTTTCAGGGACAGCGAAAGATTGGGCCCGGCTTGCGAAAAGAGAGAAGGAAGCATCTGCGGAACATAGATGCGAAAGATCCTGTCCCTGCGAGAGATGCCGTACACAGCCGCCATCTCCGCAAGTTTCGGATCGATGGCGCGGTAGGCAGACATCATCTGCGCATACGAGACCGGAAAGAGCATAAGAAATGTGACGATGACGGGCGCGGTATGCGGCGTGGACCAGAGCAGGAGCATCAGCGTGATGGCGAGCGTGGGAACAGTGCGCATAACGGCGACGAACGTCCCCAAAAAACAGCGCAATTTATCGCTGAGCGCCGAAAGGGAGGCAAAGACAAGTGCAACGGCAAAGGCGAGCGCCCACCCCTCCAGCGACCGCAAGAAAGTACTGCCGAGGGACCTCCAGAAAAGGCTCTCCCCGAACAGTCTGCCCATTTCCTTCATGGTGTCCGAAAAGGAAGGCAGAATATAATCGTTCCCGACGGCGGCATAGGCGATCAGCCATGCCCCCCACATCACGGCGATGGCGAGAAACGAAAACAAAAAATTCAGTTTTTTGTCCGGGGAGATCTCTCTCATAAAATACCTTTATGCGGGAAGATAGAAAAAGTCGTCCGACGCCGTAAACGTCTGTCCCGCCGCCTCGGAAAGCTCTGCAAGGAATTCGTTCACGCGCGTTTTACAATCGGCGGCGCCTTCAAAACGTACGGCGCACGCGGAGATCACTTCTTTGGTGAGGTCGTTTACCGTGAATGCGGGCGTCATACCCTCTTTGAGATAGTGTCCGACCACCGCGTCGTAGATGGTTTGCGCCTGCGTCTGCGTGTCGAGCAGCCACTCGCCATTCTCCGCAACGGCGTCCGTGAAATTTTTAATGAACTGCGTATTCTCCGTGATCAGGGACTTTTTGGCGACGAGCACTGCCTGCGGATATCCCTTTTCTCCGTACAGTGCCTGCAGATCGCCGACGACGGTGAGAGGCTTGGGCGCATCCTTAGTCCCGTTTACTTTTCTGCTGACGGCAGGCTCGGCGGCAATCATGTAATCGTAATCAGCCGCTGGCGTGATCTCCGTCCCGTCCACGGGATAAAGATAAGCACTTTCCGTCTCATTCGTCTCCGATTTGCCCGAGCGGACCTCGTAGGCGACCCCGTACTCGGAAAGAACGGTGCGCAGGGCATATCCGACAAAGTTTTCCAACTGAAGGCATCCGATCTTGGTGCCAGCCAGCAGCGAGGCGGCATTTTCGGAAGTGATCTCTTCGCTGTGCTTTGCGGAAAGCACGTACAGATTGCCGTGCGTGACAGCTCCGAGCATCTGATATTTTTCACCTGTGCCCAAAAGCTTTGCGGCGGCGTTGACGGGAAGGATACAGAGATCCGCCTGCCCGTCGCCCGTAACGTATGTCTGGATGGTCTCGGCTGCGACCACGTTGTAGGTCACTTTTCCGCCGAACTGCATCTCTTCGCTCATCAGCTGCGCCAGCGCCAGGGCGGGTGCGCCGTCGGGAGCATAGACGGAAACCTGAACAGAGGTTTCCTTATCCTTATCATCATCCTTTTCGCCCCCGCACGCCATCAGCGAGGCGGTGACGCCTGCCAGCATCAGCAAGGAGAGAAACAGTGCAAAAAACTTTTTCATAACAACACTCCTTTGAAAAATTTTCATTTAAACTTGCCTGCTGCAAAAGAGGTTCAATAGCGGGAAATGAGCGTTTTGGCGGTGATTCCGCCGACCATTCCCAGCTTTCCCGTCAGCGCATTGACGATCTCCTGCGGGGCGTCCATCACGACGGACAGCACGGAGATCTTCTTTGCCCTGTAAGGTATCCCCATTCTGCCGATGATATATTCCCCGAAATCGTGCAGGATGGCGTTGAGTTTTTCCGAACGATCGGTATCCTCTACGATGATGCTGAGAACGGCGACCCTGCTTTCGGACATAAAAAAACCTCCTTTTGCCCGCAGCAAAAAGGAGGCAGTAAAATCCCCTGAAAGATTTTATATGCGTCTCCCCTTTACCGTCGGGACGAACCCTTCGATTCAGGTTTAAACTTCTTTGGTATTATAGCCGATTTTTTCCGAAAAGGCAAGCGGCAAAACCCCTCCTTTTGCGGTTCCTGACATTTTTTACATATTTTTGCAGCAGGCGTACATACTGAAGGTATGTTCAAGAAGATTATATTGATCGCCGCGATCGCCGTCTGCCTCGCAGCCATTCTGATGATCGCCATGACCTGTGAAAATGTACCCCATTCGCGCCTTCGGAAGTTTATCGACGCACCCCGCCCCGTTCCCGTGCGTTTCCTTTAAAAAAATTGCTCCCGCACGAAGCGGGAGCTTAAAAACTCAGCCGATGAATTGTTTGAGCAGAGCCATATTGTTCTGCGAAAATTCCTGCATTTCTTCGGGTGCAAGCTTTTTGTAGGAAAGCATCGCCATGTAATAGATCTGATTGGCAACAAATTTACGTTTTTCGTCGTCCAAACCGATAAACGCCTGCACTGCGGCATTGGCGGTGTTGATGATGATGGTCATATCCGCGTCGGCATCCGCACCCGCAAGGCCGTAGAACGCATTCATCTCACCGAAGCGGCGGGAGAATTCGGACACGTTGATGACAGCGGGAACGTCGGCATTTTTCAGCTTTTCCGCCTTGACAGCGATCTTCGTATTTTTCAGCGCAGCCTTGAACGCTTCGACCAGTTCCTTGTTATCCTCTTCCTTGCTCTCGCTCTCTTTGAGTGCGGCATCCACGTCCGCGTCGATGCGCAGGAAACGGTATTTGCCCGTCTCTTTGAATTCGAGGTAGCTGATAAAATGCGGGTCGATAAAGGTATCGCAGACGATGGCGTTGAGCCCTGCGTTTTTGAACATGGAGATATACTGAGACTGTCCCGCCTCGTCGGATACATAATAGACAGTGACAGGCTCCTTGCTCTCCTCTTTTTTCTCCTCCTTTTTCTCTTCGCCGGCATCTGCCGCAGGCTCTTCTTTTTTGCCGGCAAAATCGGCAAGAGTCCTGTAATCGCCGTTGAGATCTTTAAAGATGATGATGTCCTTGACTTTGGAATAGAAATCCTCGTCCTTGATGCATCCGAGTTTGATAAAGACGGAGAGGTCGCTCCAGCAATTTTTAAACTTTTCGAGATCCTCTTTAAACAACCCCGTCAGTTTGTCCGCTACCTTTTTGGTAATATGGCGGGAGATCTTCTGCACCTGGCGATCGTTTTGCAGGAAGCTGCGCGAGACGTTAAGGGGAATGTCGGGGCAATCGATCACGCCGTTGAGGAGCAGCAGGTATTCGGGAATGACTTCCTTGATGTTGTCCGCGATAAAGACCTGGTTGCAGTACAGCTTGACCTTTCCGCGCTCCAGTTCGACTTTACTCTTCACCTTGGGAAAATACAGGATACCCTTGAGGCGGAAGGGATAATCCATGTTGAGGTGGATCCAGAAGAGCGGATCGTGATAGTCGTGGAATGTCTTGCGGTAAAACTCTTTGTACTCCTCTTCCGTGCAATCCTTGGGATTTTTCAGGTACAGCGGCTGTGTGTCGTTGAGCGGCTTATCCTCTTTCCCTGTATAATTGAGGTAGATGTTATACGGCATAAATGCGCAGTATTTTTCCACGAGGGAACGGATGCGCCCTTCATCGAGAAATTCCTTTTCGGCGTCCGCGATGTGCATGACGATCTTGGTACCGCGCTCCGCTCTGTCGCACTCTTCGATGGTGTACGTGCTCTCTCCGTCCGATTCCCAATGCACGCCTTTGGCGTCTTCGCGGTAAGATTTCGTAAAGATCTCGATGTTTTCGGAGACCATATACGCGGAATAGAAGCCCAGTCCGAAGTGTCCGATGATCCCCTCACCGCCTGCCTGCTCGTATTTGGCAAGAAAATCGGCTGCACCGGAAAATGCGATCTGCGTGATATATTTTTCCACCTCGTCCTCGGTCATGCCGATCCCGTTGTCCTCGACGGAAAGAGTTTTGGCGTCTTTGTCCACGGAGATCTTGATGCAGAATTCACCCTCGTAAGCGGGTGCCTCGCCCATCTCGGCAAGCTTTTTGAATTTGGTAATGGCGTCCGCGCCGTTCGCAACGATCTCGCGCAGAAAAATATCCTTATCCGAATACAGCCATTTTTTGATGATCGGCATCATGTTTTCGCTTGAAATGCGAATGTTTCCTTGTTTAGACATATTAACACCTCCGTATATACAAAAGCCCCGCGATAACGGCGGGGCTTACGTTGTCTTTCATTAGTCGTTGTTTTTGTTCTGATTTTCCAGCATCTCTGCGATGGATGCGCCGCCGATACCGCCTTCCGTCCATTCTCTGTAATCGTCCTCATCCCTCTGCTCTCTGGGCTGACGCGCTCTCCTGGGTTTGCGCTCGCCGCGCTCTTCGCCGTTGTTGTCGCGGCGGGTGTGCACTCTCGTCACCTCGGGTTCGGGAAGCAGAGCCTTGATGGAAAGGGTCATCTTCTTGTTTGCGGGGTCGAGAACGAGGATCTTGGCATCGATCTCCTCACCGATGTTCAACACGGAGGTCGGGTTCTCCAACCATTCGTGAGAGATCTGGGAGACATGCACGAGACCGTCCACACCGTTTTCCACTTCGACAAAAGCGCCGAAAGGAACAATACGGACGACCTTGCCGTGAACGACGTCGCCTTCTGCATATTTCTCGGCAACGAGATCCCAAGGCTGAGGCTGCAGCTGTTTATAGCCGATGGAGACCTTCTTGTTCTCCTCGTCGACTTTAAGAACTTTGAATTCGTATTTTTTACCGATCTCGAGAACGTCCGTAACGCTCTTCGCACCCGACCAGGACAGATCGGAGATGTGCGCGAGGCAGTCGAACCCGTTGACGGAAACGAACGCACCGAAGCTGGTCACGCGCTCCACTTTACCTTCCACGACGTCGCCGACATGGATGTTGGCAAAGAATTCTGCTTCTTTTTCCGCTTTGGCAGCATCGCGGGCCGCTCTCTCTTCTTCGAGGATCACGCGCTGGGAAGCGATGATCTCCTTTTTGCGGTCGGATTTTTTGATCTCAAGAGCCTTGAGGCGCAGCTTTTTGCCGACGTACTTTTCCAGCTCCTTGACATATCCCATGCGGATTTCTTTTGCAGGCACGAAGACGGAATAGGTCCCCATCGTCGCGGTGAGGCCGCCCTTGTTGAAGCCCGTGCAGACGACGTCGAACTCTTCGCCGTTGCTGATCGCTTCGATCTTGCCTTCCTCTTCCTTGATCTGCTTGATGATCTTCTGGGAAAGCTTGACAGGGTTTGCGGGATTGACGACCATCACTTCGATCTCGTCGCCGATCTTGGAAGCATAGTCCTCCGCTTTGTATTCTTCGCAATCGATCTCGTCTTTTTCAAGCAAGATTTCCTTTTTAAAGAAAGGTAACAACACAGCCACGCCTTCATCCGACGCCGAAGAGATGATCGCTTTGACAAGCTGACCTTTCTTCAATTTAGACTGCCCGTTATCCATCTGCGCAACGACATCTGCCATGCTGTCTGCCACTTCGTTCGTTGCCTTTACTTCCGTGTTGTTTTCCATCTTAAAAAGAACCTCCTGCGTTTGCGTGTGCGGAGTCGATGCTCCGGACACAATGCCTACATTTTTAAAATTTTTTATTTTTTGGATTTCGAGTTCGTCGGGATGAGTCAGTCGGAACACCCGCGCGCAACGGCTCCTGCAGATCTCGTACAATTTGTTGGTGTTGCTGCTGTTTGCACCACCGATGACGATCATCGCATCGCACTTTGCGGCCAGCTCAGCCGCCTCTTTCTGACGCTCTTTAGTAGTATAACAAATTGTTTTGAAAATCTCAACTGTTTTTTCGCAACTCTTTTCAATATTTTTAATAATTTTTTCAAATTTTTCTTCCGAACAGGTCGTTTGCGCCACTACGGCGATATTTTTGTCTTTCAGCGGCAGGATCTCGGAAGAATCGTCGCTGTCTATGACCACCGTCTCGCCCGAACTCCAGCCGCACACCCCCACCACTTCGGGGTGAAGTTTTTCGCCCACGACCACAACAGTCCTGCCCAGCGCGGACTGCTCTTCGGCGATCTTCTGAATGTGGCTGACAAAGGGACAGGTGCAGTCGAGGATACGGATCCCCCGCGCGTTGCATGCCGCGTACACCTGCTTTCCCACGCCGTGCGAACGCAGAATGAGAGTTGCACCGTCCGGCACTTCGGACACGTCCGAAACGGTGACGATGCCGCGCGCGGCGACCTGCTGCGTGATCTGAGGATTGTGGATGAGTTCGCCCAGGAGATATGTGTTTTCGGACGGTACTGTCATCGCCGTATCCACCGCGTGCTGTACCCCCTTGCAAAAGCCGCTGCTGGCGGCAACGGTTACCTTCATTTACTGCCCTTCTTCCCTCTCTTCTGCTTTTTGGCGCGCTTCTTCTCTTCCTGCGCGGCGATATAATCGTGCTTGGTGGCAAGCATCCTTTCGCGGATGCGATCCTCCGCGGCGGCATAGTCTTCCGCCGTCATTCTCTTGTCGTAAAAATCGGAAAGATCGATGGGGTCGCCGACAATGATCTTTGTACGAATAAAAGGCCGAGTCTTACGCAGACACATGACGGGATAGACCGGCACGCGCGCCTTGATGGCAAACAGTGCCGAACCGCCTTTCAAAGGAAGCAGCTCCACATCTTTCGTTTTATTGCGCGTACCTTCGGGAAACATGGAGATCTTCTCTCCGTTTTTAAGGTAACGCAGCGCCGTCATCACGGCTTTGGCGTCGTTCCCGTCTCTGGAAACGGGAATCGCCTGCACGATGTCGCACAGATGTGCGAGGAACTTGCTTTTATATAGCTCTTTTTTGGTGATGAAGTGCACCTTTTCCTTGGTCGTGCAGGCCATGTGCACGATGTCCCAGATGCGGTAATGATTCCCCACCAGCACGCAGGCACCGTCTTTGACCTTCTCTTTCCCGATCAGTTTATACGGGAGAATGATCTGCACGAAGCAGTTGACGACGACTTTCAAAAAACCGTATGTCAGCATATCAAACCTTCTCCTGGATCTTCTTTTCTATATAAGAGAGTACTTCGTCGATGGTCATCTCTGACGTATCCACGAGGACGGCGTCCTCCGCGCGGCGCAGAGGCGCAAACGTCCGCTTCGAATCGTTCTCGTCCCGCTGTTCGATCTCCCTTTGCAACTGTGCGAGATCCACATCGAACCCCTTCGCCTTCAGTTCATCATAGCGACGGCGGGCGCGGACGTCGCTGCGCGCCGTAATGTAGAACTTAAATTCCGCCTGCGGCAGGACAAAGGAACCGATATCCCTGCCGTCCAGAACGCAGGACTGTTCGGAGGCGATCCTGCGCTGCATCTCCACCATCTTTTCTCGCACACATTTCAACGCGGAAATTTCGGAAGCCGCCATAGAGACCTCCGGTCTGCGAATGGTTTCGGAGACGTCCTCACCGTCCAGGATGGTATGCTGTTTTCCGTCGCGGTACTCGATACGAAGGTCGAGCGACTGCATCAGCGGCAGGACGGTCTTTTCTTCGATCTTTGAAACACGCTCTTTCATCGCCTTCAAAGCGCAGGCGCGGTACATAGCTCCCGTATCGAGATAAAGGATGTTGTGCGCGGCGGCAAGAAGTTTTGCCACCGTGCTCTTGCCGCTGCCCGCAGGCCCGTCCAGCGCGACAGAATACTTTTTCAGATCTTTGCGCAGATTCGCCGCGCCGCGCAGATATACATGGCGGACAGGTTCCTGCGTTTCGGCAAAGATCAGAACGCGCAGACAGTGCGGGAGCGCTCCCTCGATGTCCGGTTCCGCGGAGGAATAGAGCGCGGGATGTGTAAACCCTGCCTCTCGCGCTGCCTTGGCGGGATACAGCGAACGGATGTCCGCCGTATTGGAAAAGAGAATGCAGAGTATCTCTTCCTCGCTCAGTCGGTTCTGCCGACAGATCTGTGTAAGCAATTCCCCGACGGCGGACCTGATCTCCTGCGGCGTATCCTGTTCCACCGTAGTGGCTCCGCGAATGGCTTTCATACCGTTTCCTCCTCTTTTATCGGATCTATGTCAGACATAGTACTTCGTATTTCTTATAAAAAACAGTTTAACGGATGCTGTTTCCCGCTGCATAGCCTGTCATAAAAGCGATCTGCAAATTGAAACCGCCCGTAAAAGCGTCCACATCGAGTGCCTCTCCGCAAAAATACAGACCGGGTACAGACTTACATTCCATCGATTTCGGATGGATCTGTGCAATGTCCACGCCGCCCGCCGTAACGATCCCCTCCTCGATGGGACGAAGGGATTTTCCCTGCAGACGAAAGCCTTTCAGGGTACGCAACAGCTGCGCCCTCGCCGCCTTAGACAGGGCATTGACTGGCTGTTCGGGAGGAACAGACGCCTGGCGAAGGACGGGCAGAACGAGGCTTTTCGGAAGCAGCTCGTCAAGCGCGTTCTGCATCTGCTTGTTTTTGTATTTCTCAAAATCGCGCAACAGGCGCTTGTCCAGCGTCGCCTCGTCGAGTGCAGGTTTCAGATCGATCTCAAGCGAGATCTCCTTCCAATGCTCCACACCGTTGAGAAGACTGGAAAGAGAAAGGACGATGGGCCCGGAGATCCCAAAATGGGTAAAGAGCATTTCTCCAAAGAAACTGCCCAAGATCTTCCCCTGCCGCGACGCAGTGATCCTTACGTTTTTCAGCGTGAGACCCTGCAGGCGGGAAATTTCCGACATCTCGCAGACGATCCCGCACAGTGCGGGGTGCAAAGGCTTTACACAGAGCCCGAACCGACGCGCAAAGACAAACCCGTCCCCCGTACTACCCGTGGCGGGATAAGAAACGCCGCCCGTACAGACGATGACGGCGTCAAACTCGTATTCCCCTTTTTCTGTTTTTATCGAAAAGACGTCGCCTTTCTTATCCAATGCGGAAACACCCTCCCGAAACAGAAAGAGCACGCCTGCATTGCGGCAATATCTTTCGAGGCATTTTGTCACGTCGCTCGCTTTGTCCGATGCGGGAAAAACGCGGTTTCCGCGCTCCACCTTTAAGGCAAGCCCTCCATCCTCCAAAAACTGCATGGTTTTCTGCGGAGGAAAGGTATAGGCGCAGCCCTTTAAAAACTTAGCATTGCGGACGACGTTTTCCAAAAATCCTTCGGGAGAAGTATCGTTCGTCACGTTGCAGCGTCCCTTCCCCGTGATGTAGATCTTCTTCCCCGCCTTTTCGTTTTTCTCAAAGACGGTGACGGTATTCTGATTTTTTGCGGCGGCATACGCCGCCATCAATCCAGAGGCGCCCGCGCCGATGACCGCTACTCTCTTCATTGTTTCCTTATGAAAGAATCAGCGAAAGCTGAACAAACGCTTCCGCTGACTCCGTTCTTCCTGTGATCAGACGGGATAGACCTTACCGCCCTCGGCAAGATTTTTATCCACGCCTTCCTTAGCAGCTTTACGCCACTTGAAGTAATTGAGCGCGACCTGCCCGAACACGGCATAGGAAAGGACGTCCTCTTCCTGCTCCATGTACTCGGCGATCTCCGCCTTGAACTGATCGTATTCGGGCTTGAGATCGTCGGCGGGACGATACGTGATACGCTTTTCGTCACCGATGCACTTCTTGACGACCGCGGGATCGGGCTCTGCGGGAAGTTTGCCGTATTCGCCGCGAAGGATGCCCTTGAATTCTTTGGTGACCATCTTATAACGCTCGCCAGCAAGCACGTTGAGCACTGCCTGCGTTCCGACGATCTGCGAAGAAGGTGTGACCAAAGGAGGATATCCGCAGTCTTTGCGGACGTTGGGAACTTCTGCAAGCACTTCCGCAAGCTTATCCGACTTGTTCTGCTGTTTCAGCTGGGAAATAAGGTTGGAAAGCATGCCGCCCGGCACCTGGTAGATCAGCGCGTTGATATCGATGGAAAGCACCTTCGGGGACAGGAAACCATCCTGTTTGAGGCGCTCGGCGACCTTTTTGAAATGATCGACGATGGGCAGGAGTTTCTGAATGTCGATGCCCGTATCGTAAGGCGTTCCCGCAAGCGTCGCAACCAGCGGTTCCGTCGCGGGCTGGCTGGTACCGTTACCGAGAGGCGAAAGAGCCGTATCGACGATGTCGACGCCCGCCTCGATGGCTTTGAGGTTGACCATGTCGCCCGTGCCGGCCGTATTGTGCGTGTGCAGATGCACTTTCGTTTCCGGCTTGAGTTCTTTTTTCAGCTGGGATACGAGGTCATACGCCGTATACGGCAAAAGAAGGTTTGCCATGTCCTTGATGCAGATGTTGTCCGCACCCATGCTTTCCAGCTGTTTGGCAAGTTTGACAAAATATGCGGTGGTGTGCACGGGGCTGGTCGTATAGCTGATCGCAGCTTCGCAGATACCGCCGTATTTTTTGATCGCCTTCATGGACGTTTCGAGGTTTCTCGGATCGTTGAGCGCGTCGAACACGCGGACGACGCGGACACCGTTTTCGATGGATTTTGCGACAAACTTTTCTACGACATCGTCCGAATAATGGCGATATCCGAGCAAGTTCTGTCCGCGCAAGAGCATCTGGATCGGCGTCTTTTTCAGGTATTTACGCAGCGTTCTCAGTCTCTCCCAGGGATCTTCGTTGAGGAAGCGAAGGCAGGAGTCGAAGGTTGCGCCACCCCATGCCTCCAACGAATAATAGCCGACCTCGTCCAGCTGTTCGAGAACGGGGAGCATCTCGTCGAGGCGCATGCGCGTAGCCGCCTGCGACTGGTGCGCGTCGCGCAGGATGGTATCGGTGATCAATACTTTTTTATTTGCTTTGTTAGCCATTGCTTTTCTCCCGAAATTATACTCTGTATCCCGCCTATTCCCCTGTCCTCAGACAGGAGAGCAAGCGGAAAAATGTTCGCAGTTTAACCGAAGCAAGCGAGCAGGAATCCTGCAGCGATCGCCGAACCGATGACACCCGCAACGTTCGGGCCCATGGCATGCATGAGCAAGTGGTTGCTCGGGTCTTCTTCCCTGCCGACGTCTTCGGAAATACGCGCCGCCATAGGCACCGCGGAAACGCCTGCCGAACCGATGAGCGGATTGATTTTGCCGCCCGACAGTTTGCACATGAGTTTGCCGACCAACAAGCCGCCGATGGTACCGAATATGAAAGCGATCAGTCCGAGCCCGATAATGAACAGCGTCTGCACCTGCAGGAACGTGGTACCGACAGCCTTGCAACCGACAGAAACGCCGAGGAAAATCGTGATCGTGTTCATCAAACCGTTCTGCGCCTGCGAAGAGAGCCTGCCGACAACGCCGCTTTCGCGCATGAGGTTGCCGAGCATGAGCATGCCGAGCAGAGGGATCGCATCAGGAAGCAGGATCCCGACGACCAACGTAACGAGGACAGGGAAAATGATTTTTTCAAGTTTGCTGACCTCGCGCAGCTGTTTCATCTTGACGGCGCGCTCTTTCTTGGTCGTGAGCCAACGCATGAGAGGCTTCTGGATGATCGGAATCAGCGCCATGTACGAATATGCCGCGATGGCGATGGTCGCAAGAAGATCCTGTTCTGTACGCGCCGCGAGTTGCTGCGTAAGGTAAATCGCCGTAGGCCCGTCCGCACCACCGATGATGGCGATGGAAGCCGCAGCGGCAGCATCAAAGTTGATCACAACGGCCATGAACAATGTAAAGAATACGCCCAGCTGTGCCGCAGCGCCGAGGATCATGCTCTTCGGGTTTGCGATCAGCGGCCCGAAATCGGTCATTGCACCGATCCCGAGGAAAATGAGAGGCGGGTAGATAACGTTTTCGACGCCGAAATACAGATACCACAACAAGCCGCGGTTTGTCACGTCCATGTAGGCGTGTGAAATGATAATGTCCGCACTTTCAAAGGTCGTAACACCGTTGGAGACAGTGCCAGAAATATACCCTTGCAGGGTATACATCTCCGTGAAGTTGATGACCTGCGCCGTGGAAACGGTACCTGCCTGCAACGCAGCAAAGCTATCGTAATAGGTCAGAGTCTCTCCGTTGAGGAACCCTTCTTTGACATAGATCAAGGTGTCTTTTGTGCCGTTGAGCAGATACACTCCCACGTATTCGAGCGAGCCGTCCGAATTCAACCCGAGTTCGAGGGATGTATCCGGCGTTTCGTACCTGCCCCATACGATGTTCTGCGCACCGGGGATGTTGATGATGAACATACCGAACGCGATGGGCAGAAGCAGGAGCGGTTCAAATTTTTTGACAATGGCGAGATACATCAGAACGAAGGAAACCAAGATCATGACATAGTTTTCCCAGCTCCCCTGTACAAAACCGGAAGATTTCCACAGGTTGATGAATATTTCGCCAATGTTCATTCCTGACGAAAGAATATGCATGTTTGCACCACCCGTATCAGCCGATCACTGCGAGCAGCGCATTTGTTTCTACGTTGTTGCCGACCGCCGTTTTAAAGGAAACTTTTCCGTCGCAGGGCGCCGTGATGTCGTTATCCATCTTCATCGCTTCGAGGATGAGAATGGGCTGGTCTTTTTTGACAGTCGCCCCTTCGCTGACGACAAATTTCTTGATGAGCCCGGGGAAAGGAGAAAGCACCTTTTCGCCGGAAACGGGAGCAGAGGCTGCGGGAGCAGGCTGTGCCGCGGGTGCAGCCGCAGGAGCGGCAACCGTGTTGACGACCGTCTGATCGGCTCCGATCTCTTCTACGCCGACTTCGTAATTTTTACCATCGATAGTGACAACGAATTTACGCATTTTTGTTTTCTCCTTATATTCTCTTAATTCTCTTTACTTTAAATTCGCACGAGCTCTGTTCGCCCGCATAATATGCCGCGATCGCCGCAATGATGGCGACGCGCACCTCTTCCCCGATCTCCTCGGCAGGCTCTTGCGTTTCCGCCGCAGGCAGTTCCTTCACGGTCTTCTCCTTTTTGCGCTCGCGCAGCACAGAAGCCTGTTTGGCGCCTTTGCCCAACAACCAGACAAAGAAAATAAGGAGAAAGATCCCTACAAATGTGACGGCAAAACCGATGACCGCATAGATCAGCGCATCCAGGATACTGATCCACTGCACATCCTTTGCCAACAACGATGTCAGCATGTTCCGCACCTCACTTCAGCAACATCTGGAGCGATGCAACCAGATACTGCCTGACAAACTGCGGTTCGATGATATTATCGATATATCCGTTTTTCGCCGCGTGGATCGGATCGGAATTCTCGTCTGCATAACGCGCGGAGAGTTTTGCTTTGTCCGCCTTCTTTTCTTCGGCAAACTCGATCTCGGCACCCTTCTCGCTGTCGAACAGCGCGATCCTGGCGTTTGCAAACGCATAGCTGTAATCAAAGCCCGCAGACTTTGCTGCAAGAAGCGTATACCCGAGGCCGATGGCGCTCCCATACACGACGGAGATCTTTGCGTTGTCCAAAAGATCGTATGTTTCCAGAAGTTTGAAGATGTTTTTCAAAACAAGACTGTTCTGCGCCGTAAGGTCGGGCTGAATCCCCTGCGCATCTACAAAGCTGACAAACGGAAGCCCGTAATAGGAGGCAAATTCCGCAAAAGAGATCATCTTTGCAACGTTGTTCTCGTTGAGGAAAACGGGTTTCTCCCCGCCCGTAACGACAGCAGCAACGGAGATCCCGCCGATTCTGCCGAGTACGCAACGCACTTCGGGAGAACAGTTTTTCCCGATCTCCACGACAGTATCCTTGTCAAACACCTCAGCAATGAGCGCTTCGGCATCGCACTTCTCGTTGAGCTTGGGAGCCGCGACGTTCAGGTCTGCGCCGTTGTCCACGACGAGTGCGCTGTAATCGGGCAGAACGGCAAAGATCTTTGCCATCGTATCGCGCACCTGCGCCATGTCTTCCGCCTCGAAGGAAACGAGGTTCGTCTTGTTCAGCGCCTTTGCCCCGCCGACCGCCTCTTTGGCGATGTTTTTGCCGCTCTTAGCGGAAAGGACCAGCGGACTGTCCGCCGCGAGCACGCCCTCTTTCATGAAGAAAGTAAAGTCCGCGCAGGCAGCCAAAAGCGCCGTCTGACCGTACACTTCCCCGTCGACGACGGCGAACTGCGGAACCACGCCGTGCAGTTTTGCGGCCTTGGCGAGGAGCTGTGCCAACCCTTCCAAAACGGTAACGCCTTCGCCGATCTGCACGCCGAGGCTGTGAAGGATATAGACGACCGGGGTGGAATTCTTTTCCGCGAGGTCGAGGCACTTAAGCAGTTTTGCGCAATTTTCGCTGCTCACGCCGCCGCTGAGAACTTCAAAGTTCTGAGCCGCAACATAGACGGGGTTCCCTTCTATGGTAGCAAATCCAGTAACGACTCCCTCTCCCGGTGCCTCTTCTCCGTAAAATTCGTTTTTGGAGAAGCTGAAACCGGAAAGCTCCACAAAACTGTCTCCGTCGACGAGCGCAGAAATGGTTTTGCGGATCGAGCTCCCTGCTGCAAGGACTTCGTTGCGCCTTGTCCGGAGCAATTTGATCTTATCCATAATACCTCCCTGAAAAGTATTCCAATTCTATCCATTTTATATTATAAAACATTTTTGTCAAAAAAGCAATTTTTTGACAAGAGAAAATGCGACGATCTCCCCGTTTTTCGCCCAGCGAAAACATGATTCCCCTTTTTCGTACGGGTTAAACGGGACAGGGAAATCAGTGTCTTTCCTCCATGTCGTCATAGGTCTCGCAAAATCTCCCCGAAAAGGAAACGGGTTCCCTTGCAACGTAGAGATGAGAAACGTCCCCGTACGATGCACAGCGGAAAGACGCGATCCCGCGCTCCCGCTCCTCTGTATAGACGGTCGTCACCGACGTGGGCGCAGCCGCAAAGTGCTGCAGGAGCGCCACGGGAGACTGGTTGAAGAGATGGGACAGTATGACCGCCGTCGCTCCGAAATGGCAGAAAAAGACGAGAGTGTCCCTGTTAGGTCTTTCGACCGCATAAAAACTGCCCCTGCGCACATACCCGTGTTCGGAAAGCACCCCGTCGATCCCTTCGCACACGGCTCGGTATGCCTGCGGGACACCGCTGTCACGGATAAACGGAACATCCTGCCACCCGCTCGCAGAATACAACTGGGGATATTTGTCCATAAAAGAGGGCATAAAATCCCAGATAAGGTGTTTTTCACCGCTTTGCGGAAGAAAGACGGGCGTCGTAAACTCGCGCAGCCATGCAAACGTCTCGCCCGTCCTGCCAAGCCGCTTCAACGTCGCTTCGCCCGTCCTCTGCGCCCGCCCCTGCGGGGAGAGATAGATATAATCCATCTTCTCCCCCTGCAGGCGATCGGCAAGAAACTCTGCCTCGCGGACACCCTTTTCCGTGAGCGTATCGTTTTCGTAATCAGGGTCGCCGTGTCTGATAAACAGCAATCGCATATACTCGCCTCTTACAGAGAATACTCCCCTGCCAGTTTTTCAAAAGCAGGAAGAGAGCGCTTTATCATCTCGGGCGAAACACAGTAAGCGATGCGCACGTAGCCGGGACACCCGAAGTCGTCGCCGGGAACGAGCAACAGATCGTATTTCTTTGCCCGTTCGCAGAAAGCGTTCGCGTCCTGCTCGGGAGATTTGACAAACAGGTAAAACGCGCCGCCCGGCTGCACACAACGGAAACCGTAACCGCGCAGTGCTCCGACGAGCAGATCCCTGTTTTTCTCATACACGGATACGTCGGAAGTGATCCCCTGGCAGCGGGCGATCATTTTCTGGAACAGCGAGGGCGCGCACACATACCCGTGCGCCCTGCCCGCCCCGCAGACGGCAAGGTAGATCTCTTTTGCCCTGTCTGCCTGCGGATTGACGAAGATATAGCCGATTCGCTCGCCGGGCAGAGAGAGAGATTTTGAATAAGAATAACAAACGATGGTATCCTTATAGTAAGCGGTGAGATACGGGACCTTGACGCCGCCGTAGACAAGTTCGCGATACGGCTCGTCCGTCACAAGGTAAATGGTCCTGCCCGTTTCCGCCGACTTTCTGCGCAAGAGATCTGCCAGCTTCCTGATCGTTTCCTCACTGTACACGACGCCGCTCGGATTGTTGGGGGAATTGACGAGCACCGCTGCCGTCTTCGCGCCGACAGACTTTTCCAAAAGGTTAAAATCGATCTGGAAAGTATCCGGCTCGGAAGCGAGCGCAACGAGCTTTGCCCCAGCCGTTTCCGCAAACACCTTGTATTCGGTAAAATACGGCGCAAAGGTGATGACCTCGTCCCCCTCTTCACACACTGCAGACAGAGAAATAACGAGAGAAGCGGCGGCGCCGCAAGTCATGTAGATGTAATCGGGGTCGCAGGGAACGCCGTGCGTTTTTGTGATATAGTCGCTGATGGCGCGGCGCACGGTCAGATCGCCCTGTGCGGACGTATATCCGTGCAGCGCGGTGGGATTTTCTTCCCGCAACAACTGCGTGAGCACATCCTCTACCTGCTGCGGCGGATTGACGCTGGGGTTGCCCAAACTGAAATCGTACACATTTTCCGCACCGACTTCCTGCGCGCGCTTTTTGCCGAATTCGAAGATCTCCCTGATCACCGAACGTTTGCTGCCAAGACCGTACATTCTCTGATTCATACATGTCACCTCAAAAAATATTTCCTACTCATTATAACACAAAAAACGCGCGCTTACAAGTGGGCACGGGCATTTGAAAAAAACAGCCGAAAAAAAGTTTCCCGTCCCCGAAAAAGCCTTCAACGCTTGACAAATTTTGCAAAAAAAACTATACTTTTTCTGTTAAAGGGATTCGGGAGGTGTACCGTGAGAGAAAAAATATTGCAACTTCTTCAAGAAGAAAAAACGGACGACCTGAAAGAACTTTTAAAGGATATGTCTTTGGAAGAACTCGCCGACATCCTGCAGTCGATGGACAGCGAAAATCTGACAAAGCTCTTCGATGCGCTGGATAAAGAGACAGCCGCCGATGTATTTGTCTTGCTCGACCGCGACACACAGAAACGCGTTTTAAAAGATTTCAGCGACGTCAAACTGCAGCCCGTTACCGACGAGATCATCGACGACGACGTGGAAGAACTGCTGGAAAGCATGCCGACCGACGTCGTGCACGAGGTCCTTCTCAAGGCAACGCCTGAAAACAGAAACGATAAAATTGTTGAAATTGTCGATTATCTCGGCGAAAAGAAGTATGCACTGTTAAAGCCGCTGCTTGCGGAACTGGAGCCTGTCGACCTTGCGGAGATCTTTGCCGAACTGGACGAAGAAGACCTGCCCATCGTATTCCGACTGCTCCCCAAAGAGCTTGCCGCCGAGACGTTTGTGGAGATGAACAGCACCCAACAGCAGCTGCTCATCCGCTCCTTTTCGGATAAAGAACTTAAACTGATCATCGACGAACTTTTTGTCGACGATACCGTCGACCTCATCGAGGAGATGCCTGCAAACGTCGTGCGCAGGATCCTGATGCAGGCGGACAGCGAAACGCGCAAAGAGATCAACGAGATCTTAAAGTACCCCAAAGACAGCGCCGGCAGCATTATGACGACGGAATGTATTTCCCTGCGTGCGCATATGTCGGTACAGGAATGTTTTAAGAAGATACGGAAGGAAGCGATCGATAAAGAGACCATTTATACCTGCTATGTCACGGACGACCAGAAAACGCTGATCGGCACCGTTACCGTAAAAGATCTCTTCTTGCACGCATACGAAGAAAAAGTGGAATCGTTTATGGAAACCAATTTTATCTTCGTCAACACGCAGGACGACAAGGAAGAAGTCGCCAACGTCCTTTCCAAGTACGACCTGCTCTCCGTCCCCGTCGTCGATCAGGAAAACAGACTGGTCGGCATCGTCACCATTGACGACGCTCTCGACGTCATCACCGAAGAAGCGACGGAAGATATCTCGTATATCAACTCGGTCACCCCTTCCGATAAACCGTATCTGGAAACCAACGTCTTTCGGGTGTACCTGCACCGCATCCCCTGGCTGCTCATTCTGATGGTGAGCGCCACGTTTACAGGGCTCATCCTCAATACGTATGAATCCATGCTGTCTACCTTGCTCGTGGCATGCGTCCCCATGGTGATGGGAACGGGCGGAAACGCAGGCAGCCAGGCGTCCGTTACCGTCATCCGCGGCATGGCGCTGGACGAGATACGGCCGCGAGATATAGGAAAAGTGGTCTGGAAAGAGATCCGCGTTTCCCTGCTCGTCGCCATCTCCGTCGGCATTGTCTGCTTTGCAAAACTGCAGCTCATCGACAGGCTTCTCTTCGGATACGAATATACACTTCTGTATTCGCTTGCCGTCGGCACGGCGATCGCCTTTGCAGTCGTCGTCGCAAAGATCGTAGGTTGCTGCGTGCCCATTTTCGCCAAGTCCATCCACATCGACCCTGCCGTCTTTGCAAATCCTTTTATCACGACGATCACGGATGTTTTGTCCCTGCTTATTTTCTGCGGCGTTACACTCGGGCTCTTCCACCTCGGCACATAAAAAAACTCCCTCAAATGCCTGTTTCCGACAGGGATTTTAATTGAATAATTTATTAAGCTCGACTTTTTGTAAGTCGAGCTTTCTTTTTTTCCATTCAAAAGCGATTGAATTGAATTTAATTTTATGATAGAATAAACTTACCGATAAATAAGAATTAGAAAAGAGAGTTATTATGTATAGGGAACTTATTAAAAAACTGACAGCGTCCAATCAGTGGGCAAATGTGCAAGAACCTTGTCCCGAAGAAGAAATACAGAGAGCAGAAAAATATGTGGGATTCTCATTCCCCGAAGAACTCAAAGCATTGTTGCGAGAAACAAATGGCGACCATTGGTTTTTACTCTCGGCAGAAAGAATCATAAGCCATGTAAAAGAAAATAGAGAGATATTCCCAGAATATCTTGCCCCAGATGAATTTGAAGAAAAAGTCAATCGTTTTGTTTTCTTTGCGACCAATGGTTGCGGTGATTATTACTGCTATCGTGTTCTTAAAAATGGAGAAACAGATGCTTCTGTAATCTACATTTGGGAGCATGAACTATTTAAAATTCGTGAGGTTGCAAAAAGCCTTGCCGAATTGATAACCAAGTATTACAACGATGAAGTGTAATGCTAACAAGTTTCAATTTATCGAATTGCCGTGTTGGTTTTGTGGTAAAAATTTTTGCAAGCAAAATCGTGTATTTTTTGCAAAGTAAAAGAAAGACTAACGAAATTTTTTCGTTAGTCTTTTATAATGTCTAAAAAATCCCTATGGGAAGAGCGGTAATGCGGGAGCTTTTTTTATTTTTATGCGATGAATTCGCACAAGAGCATCAAAACAGGAATTGTAAGGATACATAGCACGGTACTCATCAAGGTCGAAGCCGCGGCAGTCTCCCTGTCTCCTCCGAACATCTCTGCAAAATTGAGCGCCACGGACGCGGCAGGCATGGCGGCAATGACATACAGCGCGATGATGACGTAACGGTCAATGGGCAAAAACAGACGGAAAAGGAGCATGATGCCGAGCGTGAGAAGAGGCGAAAGTATGAGTTTGACAAAGGAAGCCATGTACACCTTTCCATCGTTGACGAGCCGTATCGGCTTCATATCCGCGAGGCGAACGCCGAGGATCAGCATGGAGAGCGGGAGAGTCATGTTCCCGAGATAGGAAATGGGCGTCATCACCTGCTGCGGAATATTAACGTTACAGAAGAAAAAAGGCAACGCAATGATGACGGCGATGGTGGGCGGATTGAGTAGGATCTTCAACGCATTGATGCGCTTGCGCTCCCCCGTCACGGCATAGACACCGAGCGTCCAGGACATGGCATTGAAAACGATGTTATAGATGACCGTATACAGGACGAGGTCGGAACGATCGGGAAAGAGCATCTGCATGACAGGAATGCCCATAAACCCGACGTTTCCCAGATAGGAAGTCGCCACGCAGGCGCGCTTTGCCGCCTCCTCTTTGGAAGGAGAAAAAATCAGCCGCGCCACAAAAAAAACGATCACCTGCAACAGTATGGCAAAGAGAATGATCCAGAGAAAATTAAGGAGCATAGACGGCTCGAACGGTTTGTTGAAGAGGGACGCCATCATCAAAAACGGCTGCGCTATATATAAAAGCAGCACCGCGAGCACGGTTGCGGCTCCTTCCGGGAACAGCTTTACTTTCCGCAGAAAAAAGCCCGGGATCGCCAGCACGACGATCGTGAGAACGTTGATGAAACAAGACAAAAAATCCATATTCTTGTGCCTTCGGCATTTTTTTCATTCTCTCTCTTATCCGCACAATATTTTAATACGACGCACAAAATAAGTCAACAAAATACCCGTGTTATTTCCCGTGGTTTTCCCTTTTTTGTACCTCACTGAGAAAGGCGCGAACCCCCTCTTCGATCTCCGCATAAGCGAGCGCAAAATTGCGCGTATACCAGGGGTCGGCAATGTCGTGCGGATGCTGTGAATGATCGAGCAGGCGGCTTATCTTGCACTGCGGATCGCCGCACAGGCGCTGCAGGCTCTTTACGTGGCGGCTTTCCATACACAGAATAAAATCATACTTATCATAATCGGAAAGACAGAACTGCCGCGCCCGTTTCCCCGCGCAGGAAATGCCGTGTTTTGCCAGCTCTTCCCTTGCAGGCGGATATACGGGATTCCCCTCCTCCTCGTCGCTCGTGCCCGCCGACGAGATAGAAAATCTGTCTGCAATACCTTCCTTTTCCACCGCATCTTTCATGATAAATTCCGCCATCGGACTCCTGCAGATATTGCCGAGACAAACAAACAGCACTCTGATCATCTCAAACTCCTTTCTTTTTTCCTATTATACAAAAACCAACGATAAAAATCAACGGAAAAGAGCCCGCAGAAAGTTTCTGCGGGCTCTCGTTCTTCGTTCAGCCGACGAGGATCCATGTCCCCGCGGCAGCATCGTACTTCCAGGAATTTTTGCCCCAGCGCGCCGCTTCCGATTCATCGCACTTGGTGCAGAGGTCCTCCTCTTCCGTTCTGTCCACGGTCCACGTACGATCGAGAGACACCTTCCCTTCGGCAACGGTCCCCGCAGAGACAGTCACACCGTTGGAAGTAAAGACGCCGATGGTCTCTTTGCTGAAGCTGTCGGCAAAGGAATCGGAACCGGGCGCTTCGTGGCGAAGTCTGCCGTTCACATTGATCACGCCGCCGAGCAGGTTCATACCGAGATCAAGCGCCGTCAGATCGTAATACGAGACATCGTCCTCCACTTTCGAAAGACTTCTCTCGATCTTCACATCGAGATTTCCAAGGTCACTGTTGTTTGCGATCGCCGCAAGATTGAGAGACAGGGCATACCCTTCTTTTTCCGTACCGCCCGATGCCACGTACTGATACGAATTGACCATATCTCCCGCATCGTAAGCGGAAGAACCTCCCGTCTGTGAACCTTCATCCCCACTCGGGATCATACCCACCACAGTTTCGCTCAAGTTGAAGATAAAAGCAAACTGATTGATCAGCGACTGCGTCCCGCCGCCGAAGAAGTCGGACAGCGTCATGGCACGATAATCTGCCGAAACAGTGTGGTACTGGTATCTCGTCGTCACATCGTAATAATAGACTTCGTGTTTCCAGAAAAGGAAGTGCGTTTCCTGCTCCGCCCTCATGAATTCCCTGTACGTCTGCTGAGAAGAGATCGCACTTTCGCCGACACTGCGCAGGATATAGACGTTGCCGTTCCGAATGACGATCTCCGACATCGTGTCCGCAGCGATAATACTGATCCCTAAACTCTTTTTAGGAACAAATGTCTTGATGTAGAAATAAGGATCTCTTTCTGCGAGAGTTTCTCCCTCTTCAAAGCCGACACGCATTTCCAGTGATACGGGCACCTTAACAAGGTTCAAAGCACCGAGAGAAAGCGACAACGTCAGCGTTCCCGTCAGAGTATAACCTCCCGTATCCGCATACCGATAAGAATATTCAAGATCCTGCAAAAGCGAGGCGATCGAAGAAATATCGATGTACTCCGCCTGATCCGCGGGTGCCTCGATCTTCTCCATCTGCGTCGCCGACAAGGAGAGCGAGATCTCCCCGAGAGAGAGCGAGACAGACCTGTTCTGCGTATCCAGCCGAATGTCGGAAGAAGTAAAGCTCTCGCGTTCCGCAACCGTATCTTCGGACGAATATTCATCGACAATGCCCAGGATTAGGTCGCACCATTCTTTTGTGTTCATCACGCCGAACACGGCAGAATTGATGGTCTCTACATATCCGTCAAGAATGGAAACGACAAAATTGTAATAATAAACATCTTCACGGATCCCGAGGATGGGCGCAAGGATGGGCAATGCGGTCTTTCCGCAAGCGATCAACTGTGCCACGGGCATCGAGACCTGCAGCGGGTTTCCGCCCTCCGCCGCTACGGTGCTGTAACTGATGTACAGCATTTCCCGCAGGATGGTCAAAGAGATAAAATGAGAACCGGAAGGAGAATCCTTGCCCCCTTCAAAGATCTGCGCACGGAAGGACAAATTGAGTATCAGTTCGGCAGGTCCAGCATCGACAGCCGTACTGCGCTCGAGTTCGATATACCCGTCTACGGCGGCATACAGGTCTGCCGTATCATACACGAGCGACAGTGCGAGATCGTCCGATCCCGTTGCCTGCAGATAAGCGTTCATCAAAAACTCGAAAACGTTCTGGCAGCGAATGTTTTTGTCGAGATCAGGGGCAAATACGTTTTCCGCAGCAGAACAGCTTGCCTGAAGCGATGAGATCACGATCCCGAACGCGCCGACTTTTTCTGCCTGCACCGTGACGGTCGCATCCGTCGTGCTCAGAACGAGCCCTTCCGCAAGTGCGCCTTCCAGCAAGGCGGAAAGATCGAGCGCAACGCCCAACGCATCCTCTCCGACCGCAAGCAAACGGATGCTGCTCAACAGAGCCTGCAGATCAATCCCGTCGGCACTGAACAAGAGCATCGCAGCTTCGTCAGAAGAGGCGTCCGTACTCCCCGCAAACAGCGAAGACATAGTATCCGCAACCGTTTTCAGATCATTCTGCGAGATGTCGAGGCGGAACCCGTTGTAAGCAATCTGCACATTGCCGTCCCTCTCGAAAATCTCCAAAAGGTGTTCGTCGTTGACGAGCACGCGCAGATAGATCTGAACACCGTCCGCAAACCAGACCTCTCCCGAGATCTCAAATCTGATAACAAGATTTTGTATCACCGTCTGACCGGAAAGGGTCAGAGAAACATCTTTCCCGTCCAGCCACGATTTGACCGGCCAGACAAACTGTAAAAGTCTTTCGACAGGTACATAATCTGCCGCATTTTCCGGCACAGACACAGTCTTTGTTCCCTGCGAAATGGTCAATTCTGCGCCGAGAAGATTCCCGACAAAAGCGCTCCTTACAACGTCGTACGAAAGGCTGATCGTCCCGACTTCGAACTCAAAACCGTCAGGCAAGAGCTTCAGTCCTTCCAACAGCACGTCGCCGTCGAGGATCAGTTCAAATCCGCTCTCCTGCAGGACAAATTTCCGAACCAGCGCCGTATAATCCATCCCAAGCAGAGACTCTATAAGCGACGCGGCATCCGCCGAAGCAGGCTCGTTCAAACCGACAACTTCCAACAATTCGGGCAATTTCTGCTCCAGTTCTCCGAGCGTCGCCGTCACCAAAATATTTTCCGCTTTCAGCCACACGTTTTCCCCGATCAGCGTCACGCGCACGGGTACGACCAACATCTTATAAGAGATCTCCAGGTCGCCGACAACAGAGATGCCGTCCGCAATATCCAGCGTGAGTTCTCCCGTCACGGAAAGACCGAGTTTCTCATCTGCGTACGTAAGCCCGATCTCAAATTTCTTCCCTTCGATCAGGGCGAGAATACTGTCAATGACAGGTTCCAGCGACGGCGCTCCGCTCACGTCCCAAACGTTCGCTTCTTCCGTTGCATAAACTTCTGCGTTCAGGTCCTTGACCTGTATTCCCGCAAAGCTCACGCCTTCGCTCTCGATACCGATCTTGTCCCCGTCCGTGCTCAGGCGCACTTCCGCTTCTATCCCTTCGATCACAGCCGC
>CALVHV010000002.1 GCA_944328845.1 uncultured Clostridia bacterium
AACAGATAGTCTGTGGAGCAACGGAAATGATCGGCAAGAGAAACGAGAGTATCGACGTAGGGAAGACCTTCGCCGCGCAGCAGTGTCAAAATCGTGGACGGGTCGATGCCCGTAGCCAAGGCAAGGGCAGGGGCGTTGATTTCTGCTTCGTTCAGCAGGTCTTTCAAATTTTCAGACAGATTCGACATAGGAACTCTATATTCTGCCGAGGATAAAGTCGACAGGACAGTCGAAAAATTCAGCAAGTTTTAGAATATTATCCAACGATGGCTTGCGTTTGCCGCTTTTCCAGTCAAAAAATCTCGCCTTCGAAATATTAGTATGTGAATAAATTTTATACGCGGAAACGCCAAAATACTGTATTAAAAATGTAAGCTGTTCGCAAAAAGGTGGGCACACTTTGTAATTCTCTGTCCGTCGTTCCTGTTCCAAACCAAGCAAGTAGCCGATGGAACAGCCAAAATAATCGGCAAGCGCGATCGCTGTCTCTACCGAAGGCAGTCGTTCGGCGCGTAAATAACAGTAAAGATTCAAAAATCCTATTCCCGTACTTTTTGCAAGATCCTGTACGGATAAATTTTGCTCATCCATGAGCTCTTGTAAACTTTCGGAAAATCTGTTCAGATCACTCATATACAATACGATCAGACTCTGCCCAAAAGAACGTCAACGGAACAATCGAAAGAATCGGCAATTTTGGCGAGATTGTCGACGGATGGTTTGCTTTTGCCGCTTAACCAATTATAAAAGACACCCCAGGAAATTTTTGTCTGTTTGATAAAGAGGTATTGCGACATACCCTTTTCTTTCAGCAGGGCACGAAGGCGTTCGCCAAAGGGGCGCACGGGAAGATAGGAAATATCTTCATTAGGGTAGTCTTTCAGCCCCAGCAGAAAATCGGCGGAACAGTGAAAGAAATCGATCAGACACACAAACGTATCGTAATTAGGGGCACGTTTCCCCGTGCAGTAAGAGGAAATTTTTGAACTGCACGTATGCATTGCTTCGGCAAGGGAAGTCTGTGTAAAGCCGCGCTCGCTCATCAATTCTTTTAAGTTTTCAGATAGTTTCGACAAAATAATCATAAAGTAGACCTTTTTCTACAATCTATTATCCTCTAAACTGTATTTTTTTACTTGTGTTCTTTCAATTCAGAGGTTATACTATAGATACACAAAGCAAGCGCGCGGCTGGGTGAAAATCAAAAGGAGTACATAAAAATACTATGGAACAAAAAATGAACAAAAATGCGCAGGCAGGGTACAGGGCAAGTGCGGAAAGCGTTGCAGAGGAGATCAAAGCTCTGTTGAAGGAATTTTTTGTTGGAGAATTGCAGAAAGAAGATCATGCCCTTGTTTTGCAGTTTGAAAACGGGCAAAGGTTCAGGCTCTGCCTGGAAGAAGTGTAAAGGGAAAGAATTTTCCGTCGGGAAAACGCGGACTAAAAAAAGAGGGAGCGCGGCGATCGCCGCGCTCCCTCTCTGTTGACAGGGGCATTAAAAAACGGGAAGGAAAAATCAGAAAGAAATAATCAGAAAGAACGGGAAGGGTAAATCTGAAAGCGGGAAGAATCAAAAAAGAGGAGCGGAAAATAAGAAGGAGAGGACAGGGGGAGAAGTTCCGCGTGCGGCGGGCGCTACTTTTCTTCTTTTCCGAAAAAGCGGACAAAAGCGGCAAAGGCGAGCAGAAGCCCGCCCGCAATGACGTAATAGAGGGGGAACACGGTCACGAGCGAAAAGAGGAGAAGCATGCTTCCGGAAAGGGCGTAGCCGCGCCAATACTTTTTATGAAGGCGTGCGGACAGCTTTTCGCGGAAGGTAAGTTTGTGTCGCGGCGGGGCAAGCAGAGTCTGCGGCATATGTCCGCTCTCGTGCACCAGTTCGTACACCTGTTCCGCGTCTCGCAAGGTTACGCCAAAGGCTTCGGCAAGACTGCGCGCTTCCTGCGTAAAGTCGGAGGCGTACACCGTCTTATGCCCCGTTTCGCGCAGAATGGGGCAAAGTTCGTCCGCCGTCAGCGGTTCAAAGCGAAAGTTTAAAAACGCCGTCTCTTCCCCGCGGCGCAGGGTGTTGTCGCAAATTTTGGTATACGTGCCCTCATTTTCCTCTCCGTGCAGGGCGTTCAGGCTTTCGGCAAGCAGGTCCGCGTTGTGGGCGGGGGTATCCAGAGCGAGGTGGAGGGATAACTGTCTGATCTCATCCCGCTCGCGCTCGTTTCGTCCGCGCTTTCTGCTGCGGCGGCGCAAAAAGAGGTGCAAAAGCGTTGCGCCGCCCGCCGCCGCAACCAGCGCGATCGCAAACGCCCCGCCTGCGGGCAGCGAGAAGCGCAGCAGACAGAAGCCGAAAAGCAGGAGGGAAAGAAAGGCGAACACGGTGTCCGCCCACAGGGGAAAATTTTTCATCCTGACCTCCCGTCGCAAAGATTTTATGTATTTTTTCCCCGATTTTTGGCAATTTAAACGTTGCAAGAGAATAAAACTTATGTTATACTGAAAGAAGCAAAGGAAGATTTTTCGATACGGATCAAACAGTATGAAGATAGCGATTTTCGGCGGGTCGTTCGATCCCGTCCATGCCGAGCACGTTGCCGTCGTTCGGGCGGCGCGCGAAAAGCTGGGTGCGGACAAGATCGTCGTCATGCCCGCCAACATTCCGCCTCACAAACAGGGCAAAAACCTCGCTTCGGGGCAGGACAGACTCAATATGGCAAAGCTCGCGTTTGCGGGTATTCCCGGCTGCGAAGTCAGCGCGTACGAACTCAACGCGGGCGGTACCAGTTATACCTGCCGCACCCTCTCGCATTTCCGTCAGAAATACCCCGATGCGCAGCTTTACTGGCTGGTGGGGGCGGATATGCTGAAAGATTTCCCCACGTGGAGGGAGCCGGAAAACATCCTCTCCATGGCGGAGCTCGTCGCCTGCAGCCGCGCGGGGGAACACGTCAATTTCAAGGCGGAACAGCTGCGCTTTTTTGCAAAATTCCGCAAGGGATTCCGCGTTCTCGAATTTACGGGCAGAGAAATTTCTTCCACCAAGGCGCGCGTGCTTGCGGCGTTCGGGGAAGATCTGCGGCCCTATCTCCCCGAGGACGTCATCGCCTACATCCACGCAAACGGGCTGTACCGTGTGGAGTGCGTGCGGGAGGCGCTCACCTTTTTGAAGCCTGCGCGTAAAAAGCATACCGTCAGCGTGGCGCTCACAGCCGCCGCGGCGGCGGCAAAATATAAGACGGACGAACATTCCGTCATTCTGGCGGCGGGACTGCACGACTCGGCAAAGAATATGGAGCTTTCCGATCCCAAGCTGCGCGGCTTTTGCATGGAAGAGCAGGTGCCCGCGCCCGTGCTGCACCAGTATACGGGCGCCTATCTTGCAGAAAAATATTTCGGCGTGACGGATGAGGACGTGCTCAACGCCGTGCGCTATCACACTTCGGGCAGACCCGCCATGAGCGTGCTGGAAAAGCTGATCTTCCTTTCGGATATGCTCGAACCGGGCAGACAGTTCCCCAAGGTAGACAAATTGCGCGCGTATTTTGCAAAGGACCTCAACGAGGGGATGTTCCGCTCGCTCGATCATCAGATCAGGTATCTTAAAAAGGGCAAGGGGGAGATCTATCCGCTCACTTTCCGCGCCCATGAATATTATAAAAATTTAAGGAGAAACTAAATGCAATCTCTCGAAATGACAAAGCAGATCTGCGCCTTTCTTTCCTCCAAAAAAGCGGAGGACATCCTTTACGTGGACGTGCGCGACAAGACGGTGCTGTGCGACTATTTTATCATCTGCAGCGGCAGGAACACCACGCAGGTCAAGGCTCTGTGCGAGACGCTGGAAGAAAAGCTGTCCAAAGACGGGATCGAACCCCGCCGCACGGAAGGGGTGCGCGAGGGGCGCTGGGGCGTGATCGACTACGGCGACGTCATCGTGCACGTGTTCAACGACGAATCCCGCCTCTTCTACCATCTCGAGCGGCTTTGGGATGAGGGCAACAACGTCTGCCGCTATACCGACTAATCGTCGAAACTGATCTTTTTTGGGGAGGAAAAATTGCTTTGCGGCTTTCTCTTTTTCTTCTCCACGATGTAATACACCTCGCGCGGTTTTTTCTGCTCTTTTTGGGGCGGCTCCTCTTCGGTCGGAGCGGCAGGGGGCGCTTTGGGCGCGTCTTTGCGGCGCTGTAAGATCTTGAACCCGATCACGGCGGCGCAGCAGAGCGCAAAGATGATAAACAGATACAGTCCGCCCCACAGGGTGGATGCAAGAAGACAGGTCATATTTTTTCTCCTTTTTTGTGCATTGTATCACAGCGGAAGGGGAAAAGCCTGTCGATTTTTGCCAAAGTCGGGGGGATCTTGCCGTATGACGGTATACGACATCATAGAAGCAAAAAAGCGTGGCAGGCGGCTGAGCGAAGAACAGATCGCCGCCTTTGTGCGCATGGTAGCGGACGAGAGCGCGACGGACGCGCAGATCGCCGCCTTCTGCATGGCGGTGTGTCTGCGCGGCATGACGGACGAGGAGACTTTTTTGCTGACAAAGGCGATGGCGGACAGCGGCGAGCGCCTCTCGCCGCCCGCCGCGGGAGTCTTTGCCGACAAACACTCCACGGGCGGCGTGTCCGATTCCACCACTCTCATCCTCGTGCCCGTCCTGGCGGCGCTGGGCGTAAAGTGCGCCAAATACTCGGGCAGGGGACTGGGGCACACGGGCGGCACGCTGGATAAACTGGAAAGCTTTGCGGGGCTGAACGTCGATCTGACGTCGGAGCAGTTTGCCGCGCAGGTAGAGCGCGTGGGCGCCGCCATCGCGGGTCAGACAAAGAGCACCGTCCCCGCCGACAAGCGGATGTATGCCGTGCGCGACGTCACCGCCACGGTGGACAGCATTCCGCTCATCGCCTCGTCGGTGATGAGCAAAAAACTGGCGTCTTTTGCGCAGGTCATCCTTTTGGATGTCAAGTACGGCGACGGCGCCTTTATGAAGACCGCCCGCGCCGCGGAACGGCTGGCGCGGCTGATGGTCGCCGTCGGTACGGCGGCGGGCAGGCAGACGGAAGCGGCGGTGACGGACATGAGTGCGCCGCTGGGCGATAACATCGGCTGCAACGCGGAGGTGCGCGAAGTGCTCGAAGTTTTGCGCGGCAAGCAAAACGACCTTGCGCGGCTCTCCTGTCTGCACTGCGAGCGCATCCTGCGCATGGCGCAGGGCGTGGAAGAGGCGCGCGCGGCAAAGCTCGTGCACGAGGCGATCGACTCGGGCGCGGCGCTTGAAAAATTCAGACAGATCGTGTCGGCGCAGGGCGGGGACACCGCCGCGTTCGACGACGCGGAAGCTTTGCCCCTCGCGCCCGGACGCCTGATCGTCCGCGCGCCGCGTTCGGGCAGACTGCATATCTCCGCGCAGGCGCTGGGCAAGGCCTGCGCGCAGCTGGGCGGCGGCAGACAGCGCGAAGGGGAGGAGATCGACCATACCGTCGGCATCCTCTTAAAAAAGCGCGCGGGCGATCGCGTGGCGCAGGGCGAAGAGCTCGCGCACGTGTGTTACCGCGAACCGCGGCAGGAGGCGCTCGCGCTGGCGCAGGGCGCATTCACCGTGTCCGCGTCCTTCCGCGCCCGTCCGCTGGTACATTGCATCATCTCCAAGGAGGATATCTGAATGTTCGGTTTGAAAAAGAAGACAACGGAAGAAAAAAAGCAGGAAGCGCCTTTGCAGGAGTCGCCTGCGCAGGAAGTTCCCGCCGCAGACGCCGAGGCGCCCGTCCTTTCGGAAAAGCGCCCCGCCGAGGTCGCAGAAAAGGGGACGGAAGCTCCCCAAAAGGAGGAGGGGCTGCGCGTTTCCGCTGCGGAAATGGCGGAATTTGAGGAGTTCAAGCGTCAGAAAAAGATCCTTGAACTGCGCCGCATGCTCAAGACCATCGACCACACTCTTCTCAAACAGACGGCGACCCGCGAGGACGTGCGGCGGCTGTGCAAAGAAGCGGTGGACTACGGCTTTTATTCGGTGTGCGTCCAGCCCGTGTACGTATCCGCCTGCACCGACTTTTTGAAGAACGCGCCGCAGATCAAGATCGCCTGTGTGGTGGGCTTCCCCATGGGCGAAAACAAGACGGAGACCAAAGTGTTCGAGACAAAGCGCGCCGTTGCGGACGGTGCGGACGAGATCGACATGGTCATCTGCATTTCCGCGGTCAAAAACGCAAATTATGCGTACGTCAAAAAGGAGATCCGCCAGATCGTCAAGGCCGCCAAAGGCGCGCCCGTCAAGGTGATCATCGAGACATCTCTGCTCACGCGGGATGAGATGGTCAAAGCCGCTCAGTGCGCCAAAGACGCGGGCGCGGCGTTCGTCAAGACGAGTACGGGCTATTTCGGCGAGGGCGCCAAGGCGGAGGACGTGCGCCTTCTCAAAGAGACGGTCAAGGGCTCCTGCTTTGTCAAGGCGTCGGGCGGCATCCGCAGCGCCGAGCAGTTCCGCACCATGCTGGAAGCTGGCGCCGACCGCATCGGCACCAGCGCGGGCGTGGAGATCGCCGATTCCCTCAAAAAACAGCTATAACCTGCACGAATACCATCCTTAAAGAATGGCGATGGCAGGAACGTTGACAGTTTGCCCCGCCCTGTGCTACAATTTTCTTGCAAACGCGAGGACAGGGAAAAGTATCGCGGGGCAGAGGATCTGACAGAGAGCGGCGGAAAAGGTGAAAGCGCCGCGTTCCCGCCCGTGGGAAAAACACCCGAGAGCGGCGGCGGCGAAAGTGTGCAAGTAGCCCCCGACGGGAGCGCCCGTTACGGCGCAGGCCTTTATCGGAAGGCACAGAGAGCGCAGAAATGCGTCAAAATTCAGGTGGCACCGCGAAGTCCCTTCGCCCTGATGATCTTCATCGGGGAGAAGGGGCTTTTTTTCTTCCCGAGACGAAAAAGAGAGGAGAAAAAAATGTGTTCGATTTTTTGCTGCACGACGAAAGAAGTCGATTATAAGCGCATGCTGGAAGGGTTCTACCGCACCGTTTCGCGCGGGCCGGACATGAGCCGCGTGGAAAAGACCCCTTCGGGGTACATGGCATTTCATCGCCTCGCCATCATGGGGTTGAACGCGCTGGGCATGCAGCCCTTTTCCATGGGCAAGAGCAAGCTGATCTGCAACGGGGAGATCTACGGGTTCCGTCCTCTGAAAAAGAGGCTGGAAGAGCTGGGCTATTCCTTTCTTTCGGACAGCGACTGCGAGATTCTTTTGCCCCTGTACCACGAATACGGGCTGAAGATGTTCTCCCTGCTGGACGCGGAATTTGCGCTCGTTCTGTACGACGGCGAAACGGGCGAGTACATCGCCGCGCGCGACCCCGTCGGCATCCGCCCGCTCTATTACGGGTACCTGAAAGGGGGCGCCATCCTCTTTGCCAGCGAGCCGAAAAACCTCGAAGGGCTTGCCGAGGGCGAAATTTACCCCTTCCCGCCCGGACATTATTACTATAAAGGGAAGTTCCGTTCCTATTGCGACATCGCCGAGGCAAAGGAATACCTTCCCGACGACGTGGAGACGGTGTGCCGCAACATCCGCGAAAAGCTGACCGAAGGGGTGAGAAAGCGTCTGGACGCGGATGCGCCCGTGGGCTTTCTGCTTTCCGGCGGGCTGGATTCCTCCCTCGTCTGTTCTCTCGGCGCGCGCATGCTGGGGCGCATCCGTACTTTTGCCGTCGGCATGGACAAGGACGCCATCGACCTCAAATACGCCAGGGAAGTTGCCGACTACATCAAAAGCGATCATACGGAGATCTTCATCACCCGCGAAGAGGTGCTCTCTTCTCTCGAAAGCGTCATCGCCGCGCTGGGCACCTTCGATATCACAACTGTCCGCGCGTCCATGGGCATGTATCTTCTCTGCAAAAAGATCCACGAAATTTCCGACGTGCGCGTGCTCCTGACGGGGGAGATCTCGGACGAGCTGTTCGGCTATAAATACACCGATTTTGCGCCCGATGCCGAAGCGTTCCAGAAAGAATCGCAAAAGCGGGTCCGCGAACTGCATATGTACGACGTTTTGCGCGCCGACAGGTGCATTTCCGTACATTCGATGGAGGCGCGCGTGCCTTTCGGCGACCTCGACTTTGTGCGCTACGTCATGCACGTCTCTCCCGCCCTCAAACAAAACGTGTACGGAAAGGGGAAATATCTCCTGCGCAAAGCGTTCGAGGGGGATTATCTGCCCGAAAACATTCTCTGGCGGGAAAAGGCGGCGTTCTCGGACGCGGTGGGACATTCGATGGTGGACGACTTAAAGGAATACGCCGAGCAAAAATACGGCAGAGACTGGAAACAGATCGCCGGGAAATATTCCTATCACGCCCGCCCGTTTACCAAGGAAAGCCTGTTGTACCGCGAGATCTTCGAAAAATATTATCCCGGGCAGGCGGGCATGGTCAAAGATTTCTGGATGCCCAACAAGCGTTGGGAGGGCTGCAAGGTGAACGACCCTTCCGCGCGCGTGCTCTCCAACTACGGCGACAGCGGGAAATAATTTTTCCGCCCCGCCTTGCGCCGCCGCGGCGGGGAAATTGTTGCCTTTTTCGCGCGGGCGTGGTACAATGTGCGCATGAACAAGCCCGATTTCAACAAGAGAATGTTCGAACTCGCCCGCAGCGTGCCCAAGGGAGAAAAACTCCTTCTGCACAGCTGCTGCGGGCCCTGTTCGTCGCGCTGTCTGGAAACGTTGAAAGAATACTTCGACGTCACCGTTCTCTTTTACAATCCCAATATCACCGACCCCGCCGAATACGAAAAGCGCAGGGGCGAACAGCTCCGCTTTCTGCGGGAGACGGGCTGGGCAGACTTTCTCGGATGCGGCTACGACCCGCAGGAATTTTTCTCTGCCGTCCGCGGCCTGGAAGGGGAAAAGGAGGGCGGCGCCCGCTGTTACAAGTGCTATCGCCTGCGCCTGGAAAAGACGGCGCAGCTTGCCGCGGAAAACGGGTTCGGCTGGTTCTGTTCCACCCTGTCCGTCAGTCCGCACAAAAATGCCGCTTGGCTCAACGAGCTGGGCGAGGACATCGAAAAGCGCACGGGCGTGCGCTGGCTGTATTCCGATTTCAAAAAGGAAAACGGCTATCTTCGCTCCGTTCGCCTCGCGCAGGAACACGGTCTCTATCGCCAGAATTACTGCGGTTGCATCTTTTCCGATTGGACAAAACATCCTTCCCTGTAAAAAAGGGGAGGATTTTTTATAAATGCATGCAAAAACATTTGACGGGCGGGCACAGATCGGCTATAATAATTACTACTAAAATAGTTGCAATTAAGGAGGCGGGTATGAGGCTTTCATCCAAATCGCAATACGGGTTAAAGGCATGCTATATCCTTGCGCAGAATTATCCGCAGAGGTGCGTCAGTGCTTCGGCGCTGGAAAAGGAGATCGCGGTCTCGGGGAAATATATCGAAAAGATCATGCGCATGCTGTCCGGCAAGGGCATCGTGGCGGCGGAGCGCGGCGTTTCGGGCGGGTACAAGCTGACGCGCGCACCGCGCGAGATCACCATCGGCGACGTCGCTCGCGCGCTGGAGGATAACATGGAGATCGCCGACTGCATCACGTCCACCTGTACCAAATGTGCCACGGGGGAAGTGTGGCGCAAGCTGTATGCGGGCATCAACGAGGTGCTCGATTCGATGACCCTGCAATCCATGCTGGACGATCACTGCGAAGTGGGCGTGTGCAAGTGCAACAGTTCGGAAGGGGATTGCCGCTGCAAGGCGGGCTGAGGAGAAGACAATGGAACGTATTTATTTCGATCACGCGGCGACGACGCCTGTCGACGCGCGCGTACTGCAAAAGATGCTGCCGTATTTTTCGGACAATTTCGGCAACCCCAATTCCCAGCACTGGTTCGGCCGCAGGAGCGTGACCGCCGTGGACGAGGCGCGCGACCTCATCGCTTCCCTCATCGGGGCAAAGCCGGGCGAGATCTATTTTACTTCGGGCGGCACCGAGTCGGACAACTGGGCGATCCGCGGCGCGGCGCACGCGCAGGCGGCAAAGGGGAAACACCTCATCGTCAGCGCCGTCGAGCATCCCGCCATGATTACCACGGCAAAGGAACTGGAAAAGGAGGGCTTTGAGGTCTCCTTTGCGCCCGTGGACGAATACGGCAGGGTGGACGTGCAGAAGCTGAAAGCGCTTTTGCGCTCGGATACGACCTTTGTGGGCGTGATGACGGCAAACAACGAGGTAGGCACCGTCCAGCCGATCGCGGAAATTTCCGCACTGTGCAAGGAGCGAGGGATTCTCTTTTTCACCGACGCGGTGCAGGCGGCGGGCGCACTGAAGATCGACGTAAAAGACCCCGCCGTCGATCTGCTCTCCTTTTCCGCCCATAAATTTTACGGCCCGAAAGGGGTGGGGGTGCTGTACATCCGTTCGGGGCTGAAGATGGGCAAGATCATCACGGGCGGGCACCAGGAGCGCACCATGCGCGGCGGCACCACCAACGTCCCCGCCATCGTGGGAATGGCGGAGGCATTCCGCCTGGCACAGGAAGAGCGCGAAAGAAACGCCGCATATGTTTCCTCCCTGCGAGACAGGTTTATTTCCCGCGTGCTGCGCGAGATCCCGTACGTCAAACTCAACGGGCACCCGCAGGAGCGCCTGCCCGCCAATGCAAACTTCTCTTTCCGCTATATCGAAGGGGAATCTCTCCTGTTCAGCCTGGACCTCGCGGGCATCGCCGTTTCCAGCGGCTCGGCATGCTCGTCCGGCTCGCTGGAACCTTCGCACGCCCTGCTTGCCATGGGCCTGCCCGAGGGGCTGGCGCACGGCAGCGTCCGCTTTTCCTTCGGCAAGGACAATACCCCCGCGCAGATCGACTATGCGGTGGACAAGCTGAAAGAGATCGTCCTCAAACTGCGCGCTCTTTCCCCGCTCTTTCCCAAAGAGCTGAAAAACGAAGTATTCGAAAAGGAGAACTGATATGTACACGCAAAAGGTGATGGAAGCCTTTCAAAACCCCAAAAACGTGGGGGAGATAGAAAATTACGACGGCATGGGCATGATCGGCAGCGAGGCGTGCGGAGACATCATGCAGGTGTTCATCAAGGTAGAAAACGGCGTGATCGCGGACGCAAAATTCAAGACGTTCGGCTGCGCGGCGGCGATCGCAACCTCTTCCACGGCGACGGAAATGATCAAGGGCATGACGGTGGAGGAGGCGCTGGAAGTGACCAATAAAAAGGTCATCGAAGTGCTTGGCGGGCTCCCGCCGCAGAAGATCCACTGTTCCGTGCTGGCGGAACAGGCCATCAAAGCCGCCATCGAGGATTATAAAAACCGTCAGAAAAACTGAGGTACGGTATGCGTAAATCAGAACGGGAAATTACAGACAGCGCCGAAAAGCTGGAAACGCTTCTGCGCTGCGAATATCTCACCCTTGCGCTGCAAGGGGAGGATGCACCCTATGCTTTGCCCGTCAATTTCGGCGCGGAGGCGGTGCAGGACGGACTTGTTTTGTACTTTCACTGCGCCGTCGAGGGCAAGAAACTGGAACTGCTGCGGCGGGATGCACGCGTAGGCTTCTGCGCGGCAAGGCAGCTGCGCGTCTTCAACAAGGGTGCGGCTCCCTGCGGCTTTACCACCGATTACGAGAGCATCTGCGGCAAAGGCAGGGCGGAGATCGTGACGGACGAGGCGGAGCGCCTGCACGGGCTGAAAGTGCTGCTGTCCCATTATACGCCGCAAGAGTTTGCGGACGAAGCGTTTTCCGGGCACGCCCTCGCCCTTACGACGGTGGTGAAGATCTGCGTGGACGAATGGACGGGGAAGAGGCTTGTCCGCCCCGAATTTGCATAGACGTACCTGTGTTTTTGCGTCATTTTCTGCCGCACACATATGTTTTTTTGTTCACTGGAAAAATTTTTTTCGTATAGAATTTGACATTTTCCTCCCGATTTGGTATACTACCGTTTGCAATTTAACGTACGGAACAGACGTAAATCCAGTCTTATACAGGCGTGTGGTCTTTCAGGGCCGCCCGCCTTTTTTTTGTGGAGGAAATTATGGAACAGAAAAATAACTTTTTGGCGGAGGCGCCCGTCGGCAAACTTCTCGTAAAATTTGCGGTGCCCTGCGTGCTCTCTCTGCTTGTCAGCGCGCTGTACAACATTGTCGACCAGATCTTTATCGGGCAGAGTGTGGGCTATCTCGGCAACGCCGCCACCAACGTCGTCTATCCCTTTACCGTTGTGGCGCTCGCCGTCGCCCTGCTCATCGGAGACGGAGCTGCGGCGCTGTTCAGCCTGTCGCTGGGCAGGGGAGATACAAAGACGGGCAACCGCTGCGGCTGGATCGCGCTCATTTTGTCTGTAAGTGCGGGCGTTTTGCTCACCGTCGCGCTTGTCTTTGTCGAACTGCGCAGGATGCGCCGCAAGGAGGGCGTAACTGTCGATGCGGCGGAATAGGGTGTAAATGCGGCGCGCTCCGCAAATACTTTTGCGGGGCGCGCCGATCGGTTTTAAGAGGAGAGAAAGACCGCAGGCGCGTCATGCGTTTGCGGTCTTTTCTCTGTACAAGAGTGCCGAAAGGGCGGCAAGCTGCTGCGGGGTGAGCGTTTCGCCGCGCGCCTTTTCGGGAATGCCGGCCTCGGCAAGCAGTGCCTGCGCCCGCTCGCGGGGCAGGGAAAAGGCGTTGACAAGGTTGTTTTCCAGCGTCTTTCTGCGGGAAAGGAAGGCGGCGCGCACCGTATCGCGGTAGCACTTTGCGTCGGGCACGGGGATGCGGTCTTTTTCAAAATCCAGCTTCACGACGGCGCTGTCTACATTGGGTACGGGATGGAACATCCTGCGCGGCACAAATTTCACCGTTTCCGCGCTTGCCCTGCGGGCGATCGCCGCCGTGCGGGCGCCGTAGTCTGCCGTTCCCGCCTGTGCACAGAAGCGGCGCGCCACGTCGTCCTGCACCATGATGACGAGAGAGCGCACCTTTTCCGCCTCTTCCACGAACCGCATGACGAGAGGGGAGGTGATGTAGTAGGGCAGGTTCGCCACCACCGTGTATTCGCCCAGTTCCTTTTCGAGGGCGGGCAGGTTTTCTTTCATAAAGTCGCGGAACACCACTTCCGCGTTGTCTACGCCTGCCAGCGTTTCCGCCAGAACGGGCTGTAATTTTTGATCGATCTCATAGGAGACGACCCGCTTTGCCGCCGCGGCAAGTTCGCGCGTCAGCGTGCCTGCGCCGCAGCCGATCTCCAAAACGGTGGTGTTTTTGTCCACGCCTGCGAGGGCGACGATGCTCTTTAAAAGGTTGACGTCGGAAATAAAATTCTGTCCGAACTGCTTTTTAAAGGAAAAACCGTGCCGCAGGAGCGTTTCTTTCAAATTTTCCATGATCTACCTGTACGATTTGTGTATAAAGGGCGCCTTTCGGCACAAACTGAAGATGTAAACTTTTTACTGCGCGAACGTACAACTGCTCAGAAGCGGAAGCGCGTTTGCAGAGAAAAAAAGTTTGCGTACAAATGAAAAAGAGGGATCGGAAAGGCAATCGTCTTTGAGATCTCTTTTTTTCGTTCGGGCGGCGCGGGAAGGGCGGGGCAGCGCGCTCTTTGCCCCCTCGGGATCGCCGTCCGCAAGGCAAGCGTTTATGTCTGCGGGAAAGATCTACTCGCTGTCGGCGATATAGGGGCGCACGCGCAGGGAAACGCCGCACTTTGCCGCGATCTTGCGGCATTCTTCGATCTTTGCTTCGCCGATGACGTCTACAACGGAAAACCACACGTTGATGCCGCGTGCGGCACACTTTTTTGCAAAATCCTGCAGGCCGACAAAGGCGGATTCGCCGTAAGCGGGGCGGCAGAGCTTTACATAGTCCGCGGCATTGCTCTCGTTGAGGCTGACGTTGATCTTGTCTACCGCCTGTGCAAGGTCGGCGGAAATGTCTCTGCCCGCGATCATGCTTCCCTGTCCGTTGGTGTTCAGTCGCACCGTCGCGCCCCGCTTTTTCAGTTCTTTTCCGATCTCAGTGAGGGCGGAAAGGCGCAGGGTGGGTTCGCCGAACCCGCAGAAAACGTATTCCTTATAGCGGGAAATGTCTTCGGGGATGCGTGCAAGCACCTCGGCGGGGGAGGGTTCGCGCGAGAGCCAAAGCTTGTGCCCGAAATAGGAAGAATGTTCGTTGCGCACGCAGAAGGTGCAGTCGTTCGAGCACTTGCTCGTCAGGTTGATGTACAGGTTTCCGTCCAGTTCGTAAGTAAAGGTTTCAAATTTTTCCATCGTTCGTACCGTTCAGTTTTTTAAATAACGTATATGCGTTTTTGCGTATTTGTTCCTGTAGGAGGGGGAGGGGCACGCCGCGCAGGAGCGCGAGCTTTTCGTACACGAATTTCACGTTTTTGGGGGTGTTCTGTGTGCCGCGCAGCGGTTCGGGCGCAAGGTAGGGGCTGTCCGTTTCCGCCAGGATCCTGTCGGCGGGCACCATCTTTGCCACCTCGTCCAGCCGCCGTGCGTTTTTAAAGGTGACGGGCCCCGCAAAGGAGATGTACAGCCCCAGTTTCAGGTACTCCGCCGCCGTTTCGGGGCTTCCCGAAAAGCAATGCATCACCGCTCCGTATTCCAAAAATCTCTTGTTCTGTTTCAAAAGGGCAAGGGTGTCTGCGGCGGCATCGCGGCTGTGGATGATAAAGGGCAGGCGGCAGGCGTGTGCCAGTTCCATCTGCGCCGCAAAGGCGCGCTTTTGTGCCTCCTCGTCCGTATTTTCGTAGTGGTAGTCCAGCCCGATCTCTCCCACGGCGACTCCCTTGGGACGTTTGAGAAGCTCTGCGATGCGTTCAAAGTCGCCCTCTGTAAAGTCGCCTAAGTTGGAGGGGTGGAACCCCGCCGCAAAGTACACAAAGGGGCAGCGCTCCGCCTGCTGTGCGGCATAGAGGGAGGAGTCGTAATTCCAGCCCACGTCGATCAGTTTTTCCATCCCCGCCTCAGAAAGGTCGGCAAAGAGCGCCTCTTCGTCGCCGTACCGCTCGGGATAGTTGATGTGTGCGTGCGTATCGATCATAACGTCTCTATTGTATTCCTTTTTTGCCTTTCCGTCAACAAAAAAGGGCGCGCCGCGCAAAAGTCCGTCTGCCCGCATATGTGTCTGCACGCAAACGGGGCAAAAAAGTGCGGTGCGCCGCAAGACAGCGGCGCACCGCAGGCGATGTGCACGGCGAAACATCTGTGCCGCCGCGCACCTCTCATCTGTATCGGAAAATCACTTCCCCGAGGGTATACCCCGCGCTTTTGGGGACTTCCGCATAATAAATGAGGACGATAAAATCTTCCGTGACGGCTGCCCCGTCCGGAATATAGTCTCTGTAAAACACGGGATACAGCTTTCCTTCGTTTTCCAACACCTCCCCGAATTTCATGTTGTCCGAAGAACAGCAGTGCGTTGCAAATACCAGCAGATCGTTGTTTTCAAAATACCCTTCGGTATAGTTGAGGGGAAGTTTTTCTGCGGCAAAGCTCTGATAGTCGCAAAACAGTTCCGCCCGATTGCTGCCAAAAGAAAACGCAACTTCGTGCGCAGAGCCGAGGGGCATGGGCGCCGCCTCGATAGACGAGGCAAGATAATCCTTGTAAGGATCGGCGGGTTTGCAGGCACAGAAGGTCAAAGCGCACAGTGCGGCGCATAGGGCGGTAAACAGTTTTGTTTTCATGTCCTCCTCCCGTTGAGTTGTCGTAAAGGGAGCTTACAGCGCGGCAACGGCAAAGCCGTCCTCCGAAAACACGTACAGGGTCTCTTCCACGATGCAGGCGCGAGTCCTGTCGGGATTTCCCGTAACGGGTACTTTGCACACTTCATTCAGTTCGTACCCGTCGTAACGCAAAAGCAGGTAATAGCTCTGTATTTCCGAAGCGTAATCGAGAACGTGCAGTCCCACCAGCCCCTCTCCTGCGTCGAGCAGGTGCGCCTTGAACTCTTCGGAGAATTCGCAGTCGAACAGCAGGTATTTTGCGTCCGAAACGACGCCGTCCTGTGTTTCCAGGTATACTTCCACTTTCAGCGTGTCGCGCGTGTCCCCGTACCCGATGCCGACGAGCGAACCGTTGAAGAAGGGGAAGAGAGTAAAGGAATATCCGTCGATGGTGCCCGTGTCCCTGAACGTGATGTGGGCGGGGTCGGAGAGGTCGATCGCGTACACGGGGTCGGTGAAATGAACGATGTACGCCGTGCAGACGTAGGCGGTATCTCCGTCAAAGCGCGCCGCCGTCACTTCCTCGCCGTCGGGCGCAAAGTTTTCCAGTTTCCCCAGCAGGGAGAAATTGTCCACGGAAAAGACGTATACGCCCGCATTTGTGACGCCCTGCCTGCTGAGCGTGGTGGCAACGCGCAGGGTGCCGTCTTTCTCGTCCATACTGTACTGGTCTTTGACGGTGCCGCTCACGTCGTAGGTGCCCGCCACCGAAAGGGTATCGCCTGCAAGGGAAACGCGGCAGATCTCTGTCTTTGTTTCGCTGATCTCTTCCTGTGTGCCGCTGTATGCGCGGGTGAGGTAGGCATTCTCTGCGGAAACGTACACTTCCTGCGCATAGGAGAGAAAGGCACAGGAATATTCCGTCCCGTAACTTTCCCCGTCGATGCGGCAAAGAACGGTGTAGCGCGCCGTGCGCGCATCTTCGGGACAGACGATGTCATCCATGGCGACGCTTTTCATGTTCTCTCTCTCGCCGTATTGGGGCAAAAATTGCGATTCGTCCGAAAAATCGGGGTTATTGCGCACGTTGAACTGGTTGATCAGCAGAAAATCTCCGTCGATGCTGCGCGAGGTGACGTAATTTCCGGAAAGGTATGTCCTGCCCTGTTCGCGCACGTTGGCAGGGTCGGAAACGTCCAGCCCGATCACGGCGGTGTATCTCGCCTGCTCTTCTCTCAGCCAGACGGATGTAAAGATCGTAACGCGCGTGCCGTCTTCGCTCAGGTACATTTCCGCAGTATCGGGGGAAGGGAAAGAATCCTTTTCCCCGCCCGCGCTGACGGTAAAGGTCCCGCAAAGGGCGGAGTCCTCGCCCGCGACGGTATAGCATTGCAGGACGTATTGAGAAAGGGAGACGTTGAGATAGAAAATATATTCGTCCGTGCGCTTGAACAGGTCGCCTTCGATGACGCCCTCCGTCTGGTTGTTGGTCACTTCCTCGTAGGGGCTTTCGGGGAATACGTTTCCCGCGTCGCCCATGTCTGTTTCGCCTTTGCCGTTCAGACCGTCAAAAAGACCGCCGAACCATGCATCGAAGTTGTTTTTATAGGGGGAAGGGGGATAGGTCAGCTTGTTCAGCGTCTGCATGAGGGAATAATATTCGCTGTCCCGATAGGCAGACAGGGAGGGGTAAGCGTCGGAATAGGGCAGGAACAGCACGAGGTTGAGCGCGATCAGCGCGCTCATGCAGGCGGCGGCGACGGACGCCAGCCTGATTTTGTGTCTCCTTGCCTTTTGTTCCTGTGCGCGGGCGAGGATGTCTTGGGTGCGTTCTTTATAAGTCTTCATACGAAATACCGTCCTTGCAAAGAATTTCTTTGAGGGTGAGCTTTGCGCGGGCAAGCAGGTTGTAGATCTGTTTTTCCTTTTTTTTGAGTACTTTGCAGCATTGTTTTACGGAAAATCCGTCCAGATAGGTGAGCTGCAGGATCTCGCGGTATTGCGGGGCAAGCTTTTCCATGGCGGAAAAGAGCTGCTTTTCCCGTTCAGAGCGGAGCAGAAGTTCTTCGGCGGAGGGGTGCGGATCGCCCGTCTCGGTGAGCGGCGCTCTCCTTTTGCGGGCGCGCAAAACGTCCATCGCCTTGTTGCGGGCGATCTTGTAAAGATAGGTCTTGAAAGTCGCGTCCTCCCTGAACTCCCGCCTCTTGACGAGGAGGGCGGCAAAGGTGTCCGCCATCACGTCTTCCGCCTCCGCCGCGTTGCCCACAAACAGAAAGGCGAAACGCACCAGATCGTCGCTGTAAAGGCGGACAAGTTCTTCCAGTGCATCTGTCTTGCCGGACAAAAACAGCGAATAAAGCTTTGTCCCTGTTTCCATATTGCTCACCTCTCACCCTTTAAACGGCGTTGTTTTCCTTTTTACTCACTTTTTTCCAAAAAAAAGCGCCCGTATCGGACGGGCGCACTCTTTTTCGGTTATTTTGTCTTGGGCTTTCGTACGAGGCGCGTGGCGCACCATACGACAAACGCCGCCAGCCATACGAGCAGGATGACAAGGAAAGCGATCACGGAAGCCGTGGTAAATTCGAGGATGAGCATGGCAAAAAAGCCGATGACGAGCGCGATGGTGACGACGGCAAACAGAATGTTTGTCAGCAGCCAGGCGGCAGATGTGTTTGTTTTCATATTTTTCTCCTCCGGACAAAAAGAGTATTGCAAGGATCTTGTTTGTCTGTATTGTACCACAAATGGACGGATTTGTAAAGGTTTGCCGCAAAATTCTTTAAAAAAAGCGGTCGCCTTTCTCTGCAAGCGGGTAAAAAGTTATGCCTTCAGCTTTTTTCGGGCACGCAGGAACGCCACGCCGATGAGGACGGTAAAGGTGGCGAGCATGATGGAAAAAAACAGCGAAACGCCCAGCAGCACGGCGGGACTGAACAGCATGGATAAGGCGTTTTGTTCGCTCTGCCATAGGGGGATGCCAGCAAGCAGCAGGTAGGAGGCAACGCCCGTCACGGCGAGGGACAGCAGGGTCAGCGCGCCCATAAAGATCGCCGCGCACAGGTACAGCGCCTGTTTGTAACGCAGATCTTCCGTTTCCTGCGCGCTGCGCCTTTCTTTGTCCGTCTGTTCGGCAACGGCTTTGACGGGTTCTTGGGCGGGCTCTTTGACGGGTTCCGCCTCTTTTCCGAACAGAAGGTAATCGGCGCTCACGTCAAAGAGCAGGCAAAGCGAGCGCAGGTTGGAGGATTCCGGCACCATGGTGCCCGATTCCCATTTGGAAATGGTCTGCCGCGAAACGCCCGTCTTGTGTGCCAACTCTTCCTGCGACAGTCCTGCGCTCTTGCGCAGGGCATAAATTCTTTCGCAAAGTTTTTCCATGCGTTACCTTATCGTTGGCAGGATCAGAAGATGCCGCTTCCGTCTTCGATGTCCGTCTCGGGCGTCAGCAGGCACAGTTTTCCTTCCTCGTTTTCCGCGCAGAGGATCATGCCTTCGCTGAGTACGCCGCGCAGTTTGGCGGGCTTTAAGTTGGTCACCATGATCACTTTTTTGCCTACCATCTGTTCGGGGGTGTAGTATTTGGCGATGCCGCTCACCACCGTGCGCGTCTCTTTTCCCAGCTGTACCGTCGATTTGAGCAGTTTGTCGCTCTTTTCCACCTTTTCGCAGGCGATCACCTTTGCCACCTGCATGCGCACTTTGGCAAAATCGTCGATGGAGATCTCGGCAGGGTATTCGGGTTCGTGCGCCTTGGCGGGCTTTTCCTGTTTTTCCTGTTTTTCCTGCTTTTCCGACGCCGCGTGCATCTTTTCGTATTCCGCTTCCACGTCCTTGTAATTTCTGCGCACGAACAGGTGTTCTTCGGTGGGGGATACGCGGCTGCCGTTTTCGATCAGCCCGAATTTTTTCTGCTCGGCGCAGGGGCGCAGAGAGGTATTGAACTGTTTTGCGATCTTTTCCGCCGTTTCGGGCAGGAAGGGATACAGCAGCCCCGCCGCGATGACGATGCTTTCGGAGAGGTTATACAGAACGGTGGACAGTCTGTCTTTTTTGCTCTCGTCGCGGGCAAGTACCCAGGGCGCCGTCTCGTCGATGTATTTGTTGCAGCGGCGCAGGAAGGAGAAGATCTCGCCCAGCGCGTCGGAAATTTTAAATTCGTCCATCTTGGCGGCAACTTTTTTGTACAGGGCAAGCGCCATCGAACGCACTTCTTCGTCCACAGGCTCCGCCGCGCCCTTGTCGCACAGAACGCCGTCAAAGTATTTCAGGCTCATCGCCGCCGTGCGCGAGACAAGGTTGCCCAGATTGTTGGCAAGATCTGCGTTCACGCGGTCGGTGATCAGCTCCCAGGTGATGTTGCCGTCGTTGTCGAAAGGCATGTCGTTCAGCACAAAATAGCGCACCGCGTCCACGCCGAACACCTTGACCAGTTCGTCCGCATAGATGACGTTGCCGCGCGATTTGCTCATCTTGCTCCCGTCCATCAAAAGCCAGGGATGCCCGAACACCTGCTTGGGCAGGGGGAGCCCCAGCGCCATCAGGAAGATGGGCCAGTAGATGGTATGGAAGCGGATGATGTCCTTGCCGATGACGTGCACGTCCGCAGGCCAGTATTTTTTGAACAGCTCGCCCGAGTTCCCGTCCGCGTCGTAGCCCAGTCCCGTGATGTAGTTGGTCAGCGCGTCCAGCCACACGTAGACGACGTGTTTGGGGTCGAATTCGACGGGGATGCCCCAGCGGAAAGAGGTGCGCGAAACGCACAGGTCCTGCAGTCCGGGCTTGAGGAAGTTGTTCACCATCTCGTTTTTGCGCGAGACGGGGGTGATAAATTCGGGGTGTTCTTCGTAATAGGCGAGGAGTTTGTCCGCATACTTGCTCATCTTAAAGAAGTACGCCTCTTCTTTGGCGGGCTTGACCTCTCTGCCGCAATCGGGGCACTTGCCGTCTTTCAGCTGGGAAGGGGTCCAGAACGCCTCGCAGGGGGTGCAGTACATCCCTTCGTAGGTGCCTTTGTAAATGTCGCCCTGCTCGTACAGCTTTTTAAAGATCTTCTGAACCTGCTTTTCGTGGTCGGCGTCCGTGGTGCGGATAAATTTGTCGTAGGAGACGTTCATCAGGTCCCAGATCTCTTTGATCTGTGCGGCAACGCCGTCCACAAACTGTTTGGGCGTCACCTTCTGTGCGGCGGCCTTTTCTTCGATTTTCTGGCCGTGCTCGTCCGTTCCCGTCTGGAAACGCACGTCGTAGCCCTGGCTGCGCTTAAAGCGGGCGATGGCGTCGCTGAGGATGATCTCGTAGGTATTTCCGATGTGCGGCTTGCCCGAAGTGTAGGCGATCGCCGTCGTGATGTAGTAGGGTTTTTTTGCCATGTTTGCCTCCGATTGGCTGTTGATTCCCGTCTATTATATCTCATTTTTGTCATAATGTAAAACTTTTTTAAAAGTATTTTGCGCCGCAAAGGGAAATTCGCCCCGCCGCGCGCATATTTTCCCCGCGCGGCACATAAGGTTAGGGCGGAGGTATGTCCATGAACGTCCTGTTCCTCTGTGTGTTTGTCCTTTCGGCGGGGCTGGTGATCGTGCGCGACGCGTCTGCATTTCTGCCCGCTCTATTGGAAGGGGCGGGCGGCGCCGTAACGCTTTCCCTTTCGCTCGCCGCCGCATATGCCGTGTGGCTGGGCTTTTTGCAGGTGGCGGAGGACGCGGGTTTTCTCGGCGGACTGTCCCGCGCCATGCTCCCGCTCACGCGGCGGCTGTTCTCTACAAAAAATGAGAAAGCGCTGGAACAGGTCTCCGTCAACCTCGCCGCCAATCTCTGCGGCATGGGCGGCGCCGCCACGGGTGCAGGCGTCGCCGCCATGCGCCTGCTGGATCGGGAACGCTATTCGCAGGAGATGTTTTTTGTCGTCAACTGCGCGGGGCTGCAGCTGCTGCCTTCCACCGTCCTCTCGCTGCGCGTGCAGGCGGGCTCGGCAGATCCCTTCTCCGTCCTGCTGCCCGCTCTGCTTTCCTCCCTCGCCTCGCTCCTTCTCGGCGTCCTGCTCGTGCGCCTCTTCTGCCGCCGATGAATATCCTCCTTCCCGTTCTCTTCATCATCGTGCTCGTCGCGGCGGCCTTTCGCAAGGTGCGCGTGTACGACAGCTTTGCCCAGGGCGCGGGCGGTACACTCCCGCTCGTCAAAAAGCTGTTTCCGTACGTCGCTGCCGTGCTCGTGCTGGCAAGCCTGTTCGAGGCAAGCGGGCTTTCCGCCGCACTTTCCAAAGCGCTGGAACCCGCTCTCTCCGTCCTCGGCGTGCCCGCGCCCGTCGTCCCGCTCGTGCTCGTCAAGCCCTTTTCGGGCAGCGGTTCCCTTGCGCTGGTAGGGCAGCTGTGCGCCCAGTACGGCGCCGACTCGTACGTCGGCCGCTGCGCTTGCGCCGTGTACGCCACGGGCGAGACGGTGTTTTATCTTTCCGCCCTGTATTTTGCGGGCGGGGGAAGGGCGCGCCCCGTCGTCATCGCCCTCCTGTCCAACTTTGCCGCAGCGCTCCTTGCATGCCTTCTCTGCCGCGTTCTGTAAGAAGGGGAAAACGCCCATGTTAATTTCTATCATTAACATTTTATGCGGTTAAAAAATTAATCCTCAATGTCAAATTTTAACAGAATGATGGGTTTTAAGGGCAAAAAAAGGGGTATTATGTTAGAAAATGACAAAAAATGTAAAGAAAATTTATTTCAAAAAATTTTTAAAAAATAAAAAATTTTGCTTTACATTTTTCTTTAGAGGAAGTATAATATGCGTGTAATCAAACGAAACGCGCAAGGCTTTTGTTTGGTTACCTGTAATAGCTCATCATTTTCCCCCTTATCATATATGGATCGGGCACAGAACCGCAAGGCTCTGTGCCCGATTCATTTTTCCGTAAAAAAGATCTTGCGGGAAAGGGGACAAGCTGTCTGCGGGGCGCGGCTCCGTCGGGTCGGCGGACAAAGCGCGCAAATGGGTCCCGCAAGTCCCGCGGGCAAAGTGCGCAAAGGGCGGGCCTCGTAAGTCCCGCGGACAAAGTGCGCAAAGGGCTTGCGCCGTGTGTGCTTTTCTGTTATAATGGTGTCGGAATCAAAAAAGGAGGACAGACGGCCATGCAGTTCAGGGCTGTACACGAAAACTATAACGTCAGCGATCTGGAAGTGTCCCTGCGCTTTTATCGGGAAGCGCTGGGGCTGGAAGAGGTACGCAGGAAGCAGACGGACAAATTCACCATCGTTTTTCTCAAAAACGGGAACAGCGATTTCGAGCTGGAACTGACGCAGCTGAAAGATCATCCGCAGAAGTACGATCTCGGCGAGTGCGAATTTCACTTGGCGTTCAAGACGGACGATTATGAGGGCGCCCATAAAAAACACGCGGAGATGGGCTGCATCTGTTTCGAAAACGAAGGGATGGGCATTTATTTTATCGAGGACCCGGACGGGTACTGGATCGAGATCATTCCCGAAAAGAGATAATTTCTGCAGACAGAGAAAGGGGAGGAACGCCAAGAAGCGTTCCTCCCCTTTTTGCAAAAGGGCGCAAAAAACCCGCCTTCGCAATGCCGAAGGCGGGGGTAGGGGTCTCCTTATTGCCGAACAAGCAGGGCAAGCACCGCTTTGTTGAGGTGCAACCTGTTTTCCGCCTGCGTGTAGACGATGGACTGCGGTCCGTCCACGACGTCCTCGCTCACTTCTTCGCCGCGGTGTACGGGCATACAGTGCATGAACAGGGCGTCCGGCTTGGCTTTTGCCATCACTTCCTTGGTCACGCGGTAGCGGGAGAGCCTGCGTTTCTTTTCTTCGTCGTCCGTCTCGTTCATAGAGATGAACACGTCCGTATAGACGATGTCCGCGTCCTTCACGGCTTCGTCGATGTCGCCCGTGATGGTGATGTTGCTGTATTGCATGCCGCGCTCCACGACTTCGCGCGCGGGGCTGTACCCGCCCGGGCTGGCGATCGCCACGTCCATATTCACTTTGGAACCGCCGATGATCAGGGAGTTCGCCACATTGTTTCCGTCGCCGATGTAGGTGAGTTTCAGGTTGTCCAGCCTTCCCTTTGCTTCCCAGATAGTAAAGAGATCGGAAAGCACCTGCAGGGGATGCGAACCTTCCGAGATGCCGTTGATGACGGGGATGGTGCAGTGGGAGACAAACTTCTCCATTTCCGCCTGTAAAAATCCGCGCAGAACGACGCAGGAAATGCCGTACCGTTCGAGCATGGCGGCGGTGTCTTTCATGCTTTCGCCGCGCGAAAGCTGCGTTTCCCGCTTGGGCAGGAAGAGAAAATCTCCGCCCAGCTGGCGGATGCCCAGTTCGAAGGCGATGCGGGTGCGGGTGGAAACGTTGTCGAACAGAAGGGCGACTGTCTTTCCTTTCAGCGCGTGCGAATTTTCTCCGACGAGGTAGCGCTTTTTGATCGCGCGCGCCGCGTACAGGATCTCGAAGATCTCTTCGCCCGAAAGCTGAGAGAGGTCGAGCAGGTCGCGGTGGTTGAGTTTGTATTTCGGCAGATATTTGTTGATGTCCATTCTTCTCTTTTATAGCGCAAAAAAGCGCGCTCCTTTTTTCATTTCTTATCATTATTATAACAAACGGCGCCGAAAAATTCAACCCCCCGCCGCAAGTTTTTTTGCGGGGCGGGGAGAAAATGTACAGATTTGCAGGAAAAGTTGGGCAAAATTAACAGATTGCCGCCCATTATTTGTAATGTTTGCCCATTGCCTTTTTTCTTCGGATGTTGTAAAATAGATATGATATTAAAATTATATCTCAGGGAGGAAATTCAATGGCAAGCCTTTTGCTGAAAGGGATCTATAAGGTTTATCCGTCCGGTGTTACCGCCGTTACGGATTTCAATCTGGACATCAAAGATAAAGAATTTATCGTCTTCGTCGGACCTTCCGGCTGCGGTAAATCCACCACGCTGCGTATGATCGCCGGCCTGGAGGAGATCTCCAAGGGCGAACTGTACATCGACGGCAAACTCGTCAACGACGTTGTCCCGAAGGACCGCGATATCGCGATGGTGTTCCAGAACTACGCTCTGTACCCGCACATGACCGTGTACGACAACATGGCGTTCGGTCTCAAACTCCGCAAAGTGCCCAAGCAGATCATTGACGAGCGCGTCAAAGAGGCTGCTGCTATCCTCGGTATCACCGATTACCTTACGCGTAAGCCGAAGGCTCTGTCCGGCGGTCAGCGTCAGCGTGTTGCTCTCGGCCGTGCTATTGTCCGCGAACCGAAAGTCTTCCTGCTCGACGAACCTCTGTCCAACCTCGATGCAAAGCTCCGCGCTCAGATGAGAACGGAGATCTCCAAACTGCATGCCCGTCTCGCTACCACCTTCATCTACGTCACGCACGACCAGATCGAGGCTATGACGATGGGTACCCGCATCGTCGTCATGAAGGACGGCTTCATGCAGCAGGTGGATACGCCTCAGAACCTGTACGACTATCCTATCAACCTGTTCGTTGCAGGCTTCATCGGCACGCCGCAGATGAACTTCTTCCCCGCAACCCTCACGCAGGAAAAGGGCAAGGTGTACGTCGAATTCGTCAACAGCAAGATCCTCCTGCCCAAGACGGTGCAGGCGCGTATCCGCAACATTGAAGAGTATGTCAATACGGGCAAACCCATCACGTTGGGTGTCCGTCCCGAAGATATCCACGAAGAAGAGAGCTTTATTGCCGCTTCTCCCGACACCGTCATCAAGGCGTTTGTCGAAGTCGTCGAAAAGCTCGGCGCAGAGACGCTCATCTACTGCAAGCTCGACTTCAAGGAAGGCGAAGAAGCCAATTCCGTCATCGGCGATTCTTCCAACATGATCGCCAAGATCGACAGCCGTTCCGTCATTTCCCGCGGTGAAGTGACCGAGCTCGCTATCGACGCTCGCCACATCCACATCTTCGACGGCGCTACGGAAATGTCCCTGCTGACCCGTGACGAAGGGTATGAGATCACGCCCGAAAACGAAGCTTCTTCCGCGTTCGTTCCTCTGACCCCGCAGGAAATGCAGGCGATCATCGAGAAGAACAGGGTCGTCACCAAGGAAGAGAAGGCTGCTATGCGCCGCGAAGCCCGCGCTGCCGCAAGAAAGGAAAAGGCAGAAGCCAAAGCCGCAGCGGCTGCACAGGAAGAATCGGCAGAAGAGTCTCAGGAAGAACCCAAAGACAACGAATAAGTTTTCTTGTAAAACGCAAAAAGCTCCCCGTTTCGGGGAGCTTTTTTTTGCGTTTGATCGAAATGGTGTCCTGATTCGGGGCTTTTGCTTTTGTTTGCAATAACGTTTTCGTTTCGGGGTTTTTGCTTTTGTTCGCAATGGCGTTTCCGTTTTGGCGAACTTTTAAGGGAATTTTCCCGTTTTGTAGCTCACCGTTTGGCAGACGAGACCGCAAAGCGGGGCGGTACGCCGCCGCTTTGCGGCAGGGGTACAGAATATTATTAAAAGAGGCTTTCTTTTTGCAAAAAGATATGGTATAATCGAAAAAAAGACGCTCTTTGCCGTTCGTACGGTGCACTTTTGCCGTGCGTGTGCGGCAAAAAAGTTCGCAAAGGAGGGAGATATGACGGAATCGATCGTTGTCCTTGTGCTGCTCGTCGTGCTTTTTCCCGCCGTGTATGTCCTGTTCGATCGCGCGCGCAAGAGGGAGGAAAAACGCCTTACTCCGCAAAACGATCTGAAGATCAAAAACACAAAGCTGATCGCCGGCATTATGATCGGTTTTACATGCGTCATTATTGCGGCAATGATCGGCGTAGTCGTCGGCTATCTGCTGGACGATTCCATGCCGAAAAATATCTTTTTTCTGATCGAGGGGATCTTGCTGTTCTTTGCACTGCTGGGTGCATTGGGGGTGTGTGCAGCCCGCGGAGAATACATTATCGTGGCGGGAGAGGAGATCTTTATCAAAAGGCTTTTCTGTAAGGTCAAAAAAGTTTCTTTTCGGGAGATCGCCTTTTTTTCGATGCATCCGGTGGCGCTCGGCGGAATCGTCTGTTACGACAAGGCGGGCGTGGCGATGTTTACCGTGCCGCAGATGATGGTGGGGGTGGAAGCATTTGCCAGTCTGCTGGCGCAGAGACAGATAGAATTTTTGCCCGTTCCTTTTCCGGAAGAGAGGTTTCGGCAACTTCCGCGCTATAATCTGTATAAGAAGAAGCAAAAGGCGATGTCCGTCTTTGCTTCTTTCGCCGTTTGCGCCGCTTGTTTTCTTTTTCTTGCCCTGTTGATTTTACCTCTGCTGTCCCGTTGGGAGTTTTACAACCTGCCCGCGGAGGGATACGTGGAAGAGTTCGAGATCGACGAAGACACCATCACCTTGCATCTGCAGGGGGACGAGCGCGTATACTGGCTGAGCAACATCGTCTATCCCAAGCTGGACAAGACCTTTCTGGATAAACTGGAGAAGGGGATCTACGTTCACCTGCAAATCGCTCATACAGACAGCAGGGACAGGCAGGTCCTTTCGGGGATAGAGTATTACGGCAGGGAGTACCTGACCCCGCAGGATGCGCAAGACGCGGAATACGCCAATTACAGATTCGGCCGTGTGCTTGCATTCGTATTTCTCGGGTTGGGGTGCGTTTTGTCCGTCTTTTCCGTATGGGCGTGGGTGCGCTGGAGGCGCTGCGTCGCGGTATACAAGGCTTCGGAATGGGCCGAAGGCGCAAAATGACGGGCACAGCCCTTTCGTTCTTTTTGTTTTTCCGATCAAAGTTTTATTTTTTCCGATACAGAAACAGCACCGCCAAAATGCGGTGCTGTTTGGGTTTTTTAACTTGTACACATCAGAATGTCTTTCCTGCCGTCAGGGTGCAAGCCGCGGAACGGTTGCCCGCCCTGCTGAGGTTAATCTCCCGCCTTGAAATTGTAGACAGGACGGATGATCTTCTGCACGGCCGCCGTGGGCTCGAGGTTGGCGAGGATCTCGTCCATGTCTTTGTACGCCATCGGGCATTCGTCCAGCGTATCCGCACCGACGGAAGTGGTGTAGATTCCCTGCATCTCGCGCGCATAGTCCTCCACAGAAAAGAGTTCGCGTGCTTTTGCACGGGAGAAGCGGCGTCCCGCGCCGTGCGGCGCCGAACAGTTCCAGTCTTCGTTTCCCTTGCCTGTGCAGAGCAGGCTCCCGTCGCGCATGTTGATGGGAATGAGCAAGGTCTCGCCCTTCTTTGCGGAAACGGCGCCTTTGCGGATGATGTTGCTGTCGTGATCGATGTAGTTGTGCACCGTCTCGAACGTCTCAAATTCTGCCGCGTCGGCGCCCAGCCAATGGCGGAGCAGGACTTCGGCGATGCGTTCGCGGTTGCGGCGCGCAAACTGCTGGCAGATGCGCATATCTTCCAGATAATCGTCCCGATACTGTCCCGTCAGGTGGCAGAGTTCGGGCGGAAAATCGGGGGCATGAGACGCAAACTCCGCTTCGAGGGCGGCAAGCGCGCCCTGGATCTCCTGTCTGCGCCCTTCCTCTTTGTAGCGCGCGATCAGCTCTCTGCGTGCGTCAAACAGTTCTTTTTTGCCGCTGCAAAGATCTACGGCCAGCTGCTGGTGCGCTTCCGCCACCTGTTTGCCGAGGTTGCGGCTGCCCGTATGGATAATGAGGTAAAAGTTTCCGTCGTCGTCCTTGTCCGCCTCGATAAAGTGGTTGCCGCCGCCCAGCGTGCCGAGGCTGCGCTCGAGTCGGCCGCTGTTTTTCAGGTCGCGGTAGCAATGCAGCTTTTGCAGGTCGGGAAAGCGCTCGGGGCGCCCTTCGTGTACGTTCATGCCCGCGGGGACAAAGCGGCGCACGGTCTCGTCCAGTTTTTCGAAATCGAAGTTTCCCTTGCCGAGCAGAACGGTGCGCATCCCGCAGCCGATGTCCACGCCAACAATGTTGGGTATGACGGCACCGCGGATATCGGCGGTAAAGCCGATCACGCAGCCCGTGCCCGCGTGCACATCGGGCATCACGCGCACCTTTGCACCCTCCGCAAAGGGCAGATCGCACAGTGCGCCGATCTGCGCGAGGGCGGTCTCTTCGGCGGTGTCGGTAAATATTTTTGCGGAAGTGTATTTCCCGCGGATCTCGATCATGTTTTGCCTCCATTGCGCAGGTGCAGGATCTCCTGCAGCTGGCCGACAATGTCGCCGCCCGAGAGGGAGATGCTGCCCACGCGCTCGCAGATCTTTTCGACGTATTCCAGCTCTTTAAGCTTGTAAAGGGTAGGGTTTTCCTCCATGAGCCGCGCCGTGTTGAGCAGGGAACGGGTGGAAGCCACCTCCTCGCGGCGGGTCACCACGTTTGCCTGCGCGCGCTTTTCGGCAACGAGCACGGTGTTCATGATGTCGCGGATCTCGCCGGGCAGGATGATGTCTTTCACGCCCGCCTCGCAGATCTCGGCATACAGCCCCGCCGCGTTCTGTTCGAGCTTTTCGCGCACGCAGGCGCACAGTTCGTCTTTCTTTTCCAGCAGTTCGTCCAGCGTATAGGTGCCCGCCGCGGCACGCAGGGCAAGCTGCGCCGCCGTGTACAGCAGGGAACGCACGTCCGAAGCGTCTTCCGCGCGTTCGGCGTCCGTCAGACGGTAACAGAAGGTAAAGTTGATGCGCACGCCCACCTTGTCGCGCGTGAGGATCTCCTGTCCGTTCACTTCCACGATCTGCGGGCGCAGGCAAAAGGTCTTTACGCCGATCTGCGTACCGTTTGCCCAAAACAGGTATTTGCCGGGCTCGAGCATGCGCACGAACTTGTTGTCGAAGTACAGTTTTCCCGCTTCGCCGTCCTTGACATCCGCACGCACGAGCAGGAAAGGCGCCCACTTTTCCACAAAGGAAAGGGGAACATCCGCCGCGATCTCGGGTCGGGAAGTATCGAAACGGAGAAAGGAGCCGCCCTTTTTCCAGAACAGGTGCTCGCCCGCGGGCACCACGGCGTCGAACGCTCCGTCCTGCAGGCGGATGACCGCCTGCTGCGGCGTGACGACTACGCGCTCCGTCTGTTCGCACAGGACAGGGTCGGAGAGCAGGGTGTCTGCGTCCGCGTGGGCGGAAACAAGTTCGCCCGCCGCGCGCACGACTTCTATTTCTCCGCGGCGGGGGACGCGATACGTCCCCGCACCGAGGCACTTAACAAATTTGCCCTTGACAAAGAGCAGGCCGCGTTCGTTTTCGTGGATCATCGTTTTCATATTTTTTCACCTCTTACAATGGATTTTTTCAAAACAAACGGATCGCGCGGGCGGCGCGGCAAAACCGTTGAGCAACGCCTCGCGGCGGCGGGGGCTGAAAGCCGCGGCGCACCGTCCGTCGTTGCGGTATCCCGATTTTGGCAGGGCGTTCGCCCCCGTTGCGTTTTTCGCTCTTTCCGCCGCAGCGGAAGGAACGGAAAACGCGTGATCCGTTTCTTCGGTCAACTCCGACCAAGGGGTCCGCATCAAGCCGCAGACAGAAATGCTTTTACGCATTACACTACTATCTCATGTAAGGAGATCTGCCAAACCACGGCAAAGCAAAGGAGTCGAACCTTTGTAGCGGAAAGCCGCGCATTTGCGCTTTCCCGGCAACGATCCCGGCATACGCTTCGGCATAGCCCCGCGCACCGCGGCGCCGCTGCAGGCGCCCGCGCTGGTCACGTTACGTTGTCATTATATGGCAAAAAAATATAAAAATCACGGAAAAAAAGTTGCGAGATCGTTTGTTTTTCCTTTTTTTGGGGAAGAAAGGTTCTTTTTTCGAGTGCAAGAGGAGAAAAGAGCGTTGCGGCGCGCGGCGCCCCGTGCCCGCAGGGACGCGCCGATGCACCCTATGTCCGCAACAATTTGCGGACACAGCGGACTGTCCCGCGGGAAACACGGCAAACCCGCCCGCGCCGCGGCAGAAAGCAGGGAAAAGCTGTCTGTCGGAGATGGGGTCAAAGCCGCCCGCGCCGCCGCAGAGAGCGGGGCAATGCCGCCTGTCGGCGGGAAAGGGAGTCTCGGGCAGGGCGGCGGGAGCAAAAAAAGATTTTTACAAAATCCTTACAATTTCCTGACAATTAACTGATTGGATATGATATAATAACGGGGAAAAGGAGAAGACAAGATGATCAATATCCTTGTGGTAGAGGACGACGCCGAACTCAATGAGACCATATGCCGCTATCTCAATTACAGCGGGTACGAAGTGAGCGGCGCCATGAACGGAGCGGACGCGCTGCGGTTTATGGAAAACAAGAAGTACGATCTCATCGTCAGCGACATCATGATGCCGCTGATGGACGGGTTTGTCTTTGCGGAGACGGTGCGCGCGGTCAATCAGGAGATCCCCATTCTTTTCATGACCGCAAAGGACGATCTTGGTTCCAAGGAAAAGGGGTTTGCGCGCGGGATAGACGACTACCTGGTCAAGCCGTTCGATTTAACGGAACTCAAGTGGCGGATCGCGGCGCTTCTTCGCCGCGTCAGGATCGAACAGGTAAAAAAGATCGAGATCGGCGCGTTCGTCATCGACGAAGAGGAGCATACGGCAAATTACAGGGGAGAGGAGATCGCTCTCACCAAGAAAGAGTTTTCCGTGCTGTACAAATTGCTCTCTTTTCCCAAAAAAACTTTTTCGCGGGCGGCGCTGATGGAGGAGTTTTGGGGGTACGATTCCAATTCGACTTCCCGTTCTGTGGACGTCTGCATTGCGGAACTGCGCAAAAAGATCTCCGAAGTGGAGGAGTTTGAGATCATCACCGTCCACGGACTCGGGTATAAGGCGGTCATGCGATGAAAAGGCGCAAGAGCAGATTCTCTCTGACGGGATATATCATCTTTTTTGCGACCATCCTCGTATGTGTCTGCGTCAGCGTGCTCGCGTTCGAGCTTGTCGGAAAGACGGGGAACCGACTGCTGATCTTTTTGGTAATGTTCGCCGCGGTGGCGTTGATGGCGGGCGTCTGTACGTGGATCGACTGTATCCGCCGCAAGTACATGGTCGAGCGCCCCGTCAACGAGATCCTGTCCGCAACGGAAAAGATCGCGGGCGGGGATTTTACCGTCCGCCTGCACCCCAAGCACGGCTACGACAAGTACGACGAGTACGACAGGATCTTTGAAAATATCAACAAGATGGCGGAGGAGCTCTCGCACAACGAGGTCCTGAAAACGGATTTTATCTCCAACGTATCGCATGAGATCAAGACGCCTCTCGCCATCCTGTCAAACTACGCCACGCTGCTGCAGGAGAAGGGGCTTTCGGAGAGTGCGAGGGAAGAATATACCCGCTCCCTCCTCTTTGCGACGAAGAGGCTGTCCGACCTCATCACAAACATCTTAAAGCTGAACAAGCTGGAAAATCAGGTGCTCGAAGAAAAGAAAGAAGAATTGCACCTGGGGGACGTTTTGGGCGAGATCGTGCTCGGGTTCGAAGAGTGGATCGGCGAAAAAGACATCGATCTCGTCTGTGATATCGACGACGTCGTGTATCGCACGGACAGGACGTATATGGAGATCGTGGGCAACAATCTTTTGTCGAATGCCATCAAATTTACCCCTGCAGGCGGCAGGATCTGCGTTTCGCTCAAAGACGAGGCGCGGGGCGTGGTGCTGCGGGTGTCGGACACGGGCTGCGGGATGTCGCCCGAGATCGGCGCGCGCATTTTTGATAAATTTTACCAGGGTGATACCTCTCACAAGGGGGAGGGAAACGGGCTGGGGCTCGCACTCGTAAAAAAGGTGATCGACAGGATCGGGGGAGAGATCGCGGTGGAAAGCGAAGAGGGAAAGGGCTCCGTTTTTACGATCACGCTCAAGAAATGATATGAAAATTTGGGAAAGGGCAAAGGAAAAACTGAAAAAATACGCGCTGTTGGCTCCCCTCATCGAAAATTACGGGGTCAGGACGATCGTGTTTATGGCGATCGGCGTTGGGTTTAACATCGCCTTTGCCGTCTTCAACGGGGTAACGGCCGTCCTGCACCGCTCCATCTGGTACGGTTCGATCGCGGGGTATTATTGTATTCTGATCTTTCAGCGGTCGCTGATCTTGCTTTCGTATTCCCTCGTGCGGAAGAGGGCGGGCGGAGACGCGGAAAAGCTGGCGCGGGCAAAGCTGAAAATTTACCTCGCTAACGGCGCCGTCATCGTCCCGCTCACGATCGCGCTCGGCGTTGCCGCCGCACAGATGGTCATATCCGACAATCCGTCCGTGCCGGGGGAGATTATGGCGATCGCCTGCGCCACGCATACATTTTATAAGGCGACCATGGCGGTCTACAACTTTTTTAAGGCGCGCAACGGCCGCGATCCGATCGTGCAGACCATACGCAATCTCGGCTTTGTGGACGCGCTCGTGTCCATGCTCGTCTTAGCGACGACGCTCATCCCCGCATTCGGGACGATGGACAGGGAAATGCGCACCCTCGTCGCTCTCATGGCGCTTGTGATCGTCGCGTTTACGATCGGGCTCGGAAGCAGTATGATCGTGCAGGGCGCCAGAAGGCTGGCAGGTATGGACAAGAAAACGGAGGTAAAGGATGAATAACAGATTTACGTATGCCTATTCCGCACCGACGCCGGAGGAGCGGGAAGAGATCAAAAGCATCCGCGACAGCTATATTAAAAAAGAGATGACGGATCTGGAAATTTTAAGGAAAATGGACAGGTCGGTCAGGATCCCGCCCCTTGTTCTTGCCCTGGTTTTGGGGATCGCGGGGGTGCTCGTTTTCGGAACGGGGCTGACGATGGTGCTCGAATGGGGGAGCACGGCGTGGGGCGTGCTCGTCTGCGCGGCGGGCGTACTCGTCATGGGTGCCGCCTATCCTGCGCATTGTCTGGTACTGCGCCGCCAAAAAAAGAAGTACGCGGAAAAGATCGTCGAACTCAGCGACAGGCTGTTGCATGGGGAAGAAGGGAAAACGGACAAATAGCGCTCCGTTCCTCCGTTTTCGCAGGAGGGAAAACAGAAAACAGAGAGAAAAAGGCCGAAAACTTCGGCCTTTTATTTTTTATAAACTTTACAAACACATTACAAAAACCAAAACAAAACCTGACGAAGAAGTTCTATAATACAGCCAGAACAATAAAAAAGGAGATACAAAAATGACCGAACAAAGACAAGAGATTTCTTTTGCAGAACAGATGCGCCGGCAGTACGGCGCGCACGAACAGACCAAATTAGAGCAGCTTCGCCGTCTGGACAGAAAGGCAAAGCTCCCCGCAGATATCTTTGCCTATTCTTTCGGCACGGCGGGGGCGCTCATTCTCGGCACGGGGATGTCGCTCGCCATGGGCGTCATCGGCTCGTCCCTGGGCTTTGCGATGCCTCTCGGCATTGCCGTGGGCGTCGTCGGCATGGCGCTCTGCTCTGTCAACTATCTGCTGTACAGGGCGATCCTGAAGTCGCGCAAAAAAAAGTACGGCAAAGAGATCCTCTCGCTCAGCGACGAAATTTTAAACGGCTGAAAATTTTGGGACAGGCGCTTTGCAGATGCTTTGATTTTTAAAGACAGCGAAGAGCTCGTCGCGTAAGGGCAGGCCTTGGTCGGTGTCCGCAGAACAAGCAGGGCAAAAGCCGCGTTGCGGGGCGGCGGGGCAGAGAACGGAAAAACTGCGGGATCATCTGATCCCGCAGTTTTTTTGGCGTAAGAGCCGCTCTTTCAGGCTTTCGACAAACGATTCGGGCGAGAGCACGCGGATCATCGGCCCGAAGGAGAGGATGCGGATGAGTACTTCCGTTTCGTCCTCTCTGTCGTAATACAGGCGCACCGTATAGCTGTTTTCGTCCGTGCGTTCCACCTCTTTTTCGAAGTGTGCAAAGTGTGTCAGCGCCCGCTCGAGGGCGTTTCTGCGGGTTTGCAGGGTAAAGATCAGCTGTTCGCGCGTCGGGTCTTCCCGCGGGGGCGCCGCATTCCGTTCGAGGACGGAGACATTGCGCATGCGCGCGAGATTGAGATAGCGGCTGCGCCCGATGCCCGAAACGCAGGCGCGGAATTTATCGTCTTTTTCCGAATATTCCAACGCGTAGGGGCTGCAGCGCAGGCGGTGGAAACTGCCGTCCCGCATGCGGTATTCGATCAGCGTCTGTTTTTTCTCCTCGATGGCGGTGAGCAGGGCGCGGAAGTTGCGGACGTACTGTTCGTCCCCGTAGCTGTCTCCGTCTGCATACACGTCGAAAGGGAAATAGTCCTCATCTGTCCAGAGGGGAGGAACGGATTCTGCCGCGGCGGGCGGCGCGTCGCAGAACAGGCGGAACCGCCTGTCCGCCCCGATCGCGCGCAGCCAACACAGTTGCAGCCTGGTCGGCGGCAGGGCGGGCGGATGCTTTATCAGGGGAACGCCGCCGCAGAGCAGCTGCCACTCTCCCTTTTCCAGCGCGGGAAGGATGGTGAGAAAACTTTCGGCAAACGCTTCCTCGTCGCAGATCTGCTTCATCCGCTCGCGCGTGAGCGGTGCGCTGAGCGATTCTTTCAGGATGCGCGCCACGGCGGCATAGTAGGCGCCGTACACTTCGTCAAACAGCTGCATCATTCCTCCAACCCGTACATGCGGTACATCTCGCGCATGTCTTGCTTGAATTTGTTTTCCACCGTGCGGTTGGAAAAGTCAAGGGAGAGGATGCGCCCCGTAAAGGTGCGGATCCAGCCCAGCAGTTCCTCGCTGTCGTACACCTCCGCGCGGAAGGTGTATTCCTCGTCTCCCGTCTGTTCTATGCTCCCGCCGCGGCATTCGCGCAGCATCCTGCGCAGGATGTATCCCTCGTCCCGTCCGATCTTCAGAGTAAACTGCGCCCGTTCCGTCCGCGCCTCCTCGCCGATCGAGGCGCCCCAGATCTTCGGCTGTATTTCGGCAAAGCGTTCGCGCAGTTCGTCAAAATTTTCGCACACGTCCAGCGCTTTTACGTGCGAAATAAAGTCCAGCCTGTACGCGCGGAAAACCCTGTATTGCACATCTCTTCCAAAGAGGTACCGCCTTCCGCTCTGTACGCCCGTCCCAATGCGGACGGGCACCACGCTGCATTCGTTTTCTCCCTTTTTGCTCCGCTTGCGAAGGAGCACCGCCCTCTTTTCGCGCATCGCTTCCAGCAGGGCGAGCAGCACCTCGTCGTCGGGGGTGCCCGTCACGTAATGGTGTTTGAAGCGGAAAGGGGAGGGGCGGTTTGGCAGTTTGTCCAGCAAAAAGGCGCCCAGCTCTCCCAGCGGCGCGGCTTCCGAAAAAAATTCCAGCGCCGCCTGCAGGGGTGCAAGGTCAAAAGCGGGCGGGAGGAAATACAGAACGCGTTTTCCTTCCGTGCGCTTGCGGAGAAGTTCTTTTTCCGCGTATTCGTTCAGCTTTTTGCGCAGAGTGGACTCGTCGAAGGACAGGGGCGCTTCAAAGGCGTTCAGCCGCCTTGCGATCTCTTCCGTAAGCTGCGCCGCCGTGCGCTCGCCGTCGGCAAGGATGTCGAAGAGCAGAAAGTGCAGCGTGATGTCCGCGTCGGTAAAGCTCTTGGCGGCAAAGGCGCGGAAAAAGGGGTTTTCCGCCGTGCGGCGGCTGTCCAACGACAAAAAGACGGTCTTCCCGTCCTTGTCCCGCCGCGCGCCCATGTATTCGTGCAGCCAGCTTTCGATGCGCCGCTTTTCGTTGTCGTAGGTGCGCGCGCTCTTTTTTCCCGCTTCTTCGCGCCCCTTGCACCCGTACAGATAAAATTCGCGTATGTAATCGCGCACCCGCGCAAAGTTTTTGATCAGTTCTCCGTATCCCGCCATTATAAAGTCCTCGCTGTTCCCATTATACCGTATCGGCATATATTTTTCAATATTTTGTCCGTTTTTTTTGCTCGTTTGCGGGAAAAATCGGGGCATAGGCTTGAAAGAGGCGCCGTCTTGTGGTATACTTGTTACAAAGCGCAATGCGCAAATCTATTTACGGAGTCGTGCTATGTTTCAACTCAATGCGGCGCAGTTCGATACGAACTCGCCCGTCCTGTACCTCATCGTCGGCATCATCCTCGCCGTCGTCCTGGCGCAGGCAGTTTTCTTTCTCGTGCGGGCGTACCGCCGCGGCGTAAAGATCGGCATGTCGAAAGAGGTGCTCACCAAGACGATGGTGCGCGCGGGCGTGTTTACCATCGCTCCCGCCGTTGCCATCCTCGTCGGGATCGTCGCCCTCTCGCAAAAACTGGGCATCCCGCTGCCCTGGCTGCGCCTGTCCGTCATCGGCAGTTTCAGCTACGAGACCATCGCCGCCAACATCTTCAAGGGCAACGTGACGGACGCCACCGCCTACGTCACCGTCGCGCTCGTGATGACCTGCGGAATGCTCGTTTCCATGTTTTTGCCCCTCATTACGGGAAAAAAGATCCAGCGCGGGCTGATGAAAATGCGCAGCAAGGATAAAAAATGGGGCGAGATCTTTATGACGGCGCTCTTCCTCGGCATGATCTCCGCCTTTCTCGGATATGTATTCGGCGGCGTGGGAGAGGGCGGCTCGGGCTGGATCCCCGTGCTCGTGTTTTTTGTGTCCGCCGTCGTCATGGCGCTGTGCGGGCTCCTCTTAAAGGTCACCAAATGGCGCTGGATCAACGACTACGCGCTCCCGTTCTGCATCATCGTGGGCATGGTCTCCGCCGTTCCCATCACCATGCTTTTGGGTTAAAGGAGGAAAAAAGATGAAACCGCTTGGTTCTTTTGACGATAAAACACATTTTTACGGCAGGATCTGGGGGCTGGTCGCGGCGCTGCTCATCCTGTCCTATCCCTTTGTCTGCATGGCGATCTTCGGCGCATCCATCGACTGGAAGCTGTTCGCTTCGGGCGCTTCCATCATCGTTTTGTACTGCGTGGTTGGCGCGGTGGAAACCTTTACTTATACCCCCATGCTCGGTTCGGGCGGGACGTATCTCGGCTTTGTGACGGGCAACCTGTCCAACCTCAAAGTGCCCTGCGCCCTCAACTGCATGGAGCAGGCGGGCGTGGAAAAGGGGACGGAAGAGGCGGAGATCATCTCCACCATCTCCATCGCCGTTTCGTCCATCGTCACCATGCTCATCCTCGTGCTGGGCGTCGTGCTCATTTCCTTCCTCACGCCCGTCTTTGAAAATCCTACGCTCGCGCCCGCCTTCGACAACGTTCTGCCCGCCCTGTTCGGCGGCATGGCGGTCGTGTATATCTCCAAAAACTGGAAGATCTCCGTCATTCCCTGCGTACTGATGCTGCTCGTGTTTATCATCTCTTCTTACGCGACGGGCAGCGGCGACCTCGCCGGAACGCTCATCGGCGTCATGGTCCCCGTCGGCGTCATCGTCACCCTCGTTTCTTCCCGCATCATGTACAAAAAAGGCTGGCTGGGTGAAATGGGCACGACGCAGGAAAAGGCAGAAACCGTTCCCGCAGAGGACGGGGAGGAGAAAAAATGATCGGACTGTACATCGCTCTCCCGCTGTTGATCGTACTGATCCTGATCGGTATCCCCGTCGTCCGCGCGCTGCGCTTTCGTCCCGAAAAAGGGGAGACGTATCCCGATCTTTTTGTCGAATGTGACGAAGAAAAGGCTGTTTCCGACCTTGCGGAAATGATCCGCTGCAAGACGGTTTCGGATACGGACGAGAGCAAGGAGGACGATGCGGAGTTTGAAAAGTTCGAAAAACTTCTGCCCCGCCTGTTCCACAACGTGCACGCCGCGTGCACGTTTACAAAGCTCGGAAAGCGTTCGCTGCTCTTCCACTGGAAGGGAAAGGACTCCTCTGTCTGCCGCGTTTTGATGGCGCATTACGACGTGGTGTCCGTCGAGCCCTCTCTCTGGCAAAAGCCCGCATTCGAGGGCGTTTTGGAGGAGGGCGTCCTCTGGGGCAGGGGCACGCTGGATACGAAAGGTACCCTCAACGGCGTATTGCAGGCGGCGGAAACGCTGATCGCGCGCGGATTTGTGCCGCAAAACGACATTTATCTCGCCTTTTCGGGCAACGAGGAGACGAACGGCGGCGGCGCGCCTGCCATCGTGGCGTATTTCAAAGGAAAAGGCATCCGTCCCGCGCTGGTGTGCGACGAGGGCGGTGCCGTGGTGGACAAGGTGTTCCCCGGCGTTTCTGCGCCCTGCGCGCTCATCGGCATCGCGGAAAAGGGGCTTTGCAACGTCCGCTTTTCGGTGGAAGGGAAGGGCGGCCACGCCAGCGCCCCGCCGCCGCACACGGCGGTGGGCAGGCTCAGCAAGGCCTGTGCCGCCGTGGAAAACCATCCTTTCCCTGCCAATCTTTCCAAGCCTGCCAGAGAGCTGTTCGATACGCTGGGCAGACATTCTACCTTCCTTTACAGGCTCATCTTTGCCAATCTCGGCATTTTCCGCGGCGCGCTGGATAAGATCTGCAAAAAGAGCGGCGGCGAACTCAACGCCCTCATGCGCACGACGGTCGCCTTTACGCAGATGAGCGGTAGCAAGGGCATGAACGTCTTGCCGCCGTATGCGGAGATGGTGGCAAACCTGCGCATCATGTGCGGCGAAAGCGTGGAAAGCTGCGTGGACTACCTCAAAAAGACGGTCGACGACGACGGCGTAAAGGTGGAAGTGGTGTACGGCATGGATCCTTCCAACATCTCTCAGACGCAGGGCGAGGCGTGGGAGATGATGAAAAGGGCGGTCTCGCAGACGTGGAAAGAGGCGCTCGTTGCGCCCTATCTCATGCTCGCGTGCAGCGATTCCCGCCATTACGGGGAGATCTCCGACCATGTGTACCGCTTTTCGGCGATGGCGCTTTCCAAAGAAGAGCGCGCCAGCATCCACGGCAACGACGAAAAGATCCCCGTGGAAAAGATCGTGCAGACGGTGCATTTCTATCTGCGCCTGATCTCGCAATTTTAAAAAATACCGAAAAAGACGGCTCCTGAGGCCGTCTTTTTTTGCGCCGCGCAGCGCGCGGCGCACCTTTTGCCGATTGCCGAAAAGCGCCGACTGCAAACGAGGAGAAGAAAAAAGGGGAGGACAGACAGGGAGAGGGACAGGCAAAGGGAGAGGTTTTTCCGCGCGGAGACCGATTTGACTGGGCGGACGGAAGGCGGTGCGGGGCGTGAAAAAGCCGCGCGGCGCTTTTTAAAAGGGGAAGAGCTTTAAAACTTATGCGCGGGCGGCAAAGGGTGGAATAAAAACAAAATTTTGCCTCATACTTTTTTTGAAGCGCAAGAGCGCAGTTTTTGGAGGAAAGTATGAAAGCTACGGGAATCGTAAGACGCATCGACGAACTGGGACGCGTGGTCATCCCCAAGGAGATCCGCCGCACCCTGCGCATCAAGGACGGCGACCCGCTGGAGATCTTTACCGACCGCGACGAGCTGATGCTGAAAAAGTATTCGCCCATCGCCACGCTGGAAAAGTTTTCGGAGGGCACGACCCGCTCCCTGAGCGATTTGAGCGGCTGCCTTGCGGTCATCTGCGACACGGACGAGATCCTCTACGCCTCGGGCGAGGGGAGAAAGGAGCTGGAGAGAAAACAGATCTCTTCCCGTCTCGAACAGGTGATGAAGGAGCGGCGCAGTTACATTGCCAACCTCGCGGAAGGGGGAGACATCGTGCCCCTCGCCGAAGGCGCGGACATGAACATCACGGCGCAGATCATCGTGCCCATCGTGGCGGGAGGGGACTGCCTGGGCGCCGTCTCCCTGCTGTCGGCAGAGGAAGGCGCGCACATGGAGGCGGGCGCCGTCAAGCTGTGCAGGCTGACGGCGGACATCCTCGCAAACCAGTTTATGTAAAAAGGGGGGCTCTCCCCCTTTTTACATAGGGCGTACATATGAAACAGAACTTTTTAAAAGGCGCGGTCATCGTCTCGGCAGGCGGGATCGCGGCAAAAATTTTGGGCGCGTTTTACCGCATCCCGCTCACGAACATCCTCGGGGGCGAGGGGATGGGGGTGTATCAGATGGTGTATCCTCTCTATTGTCTCCTGCTCACCGTTTCGGCGACGGGCATTCCGTCGGGGCTGGCGCGCATCGTGTCCGCGGCGGAAAGCCGCGGGGATGCCGCCAAAAGCCGCGCGGTCCTCTTAAAGTCCCTGTTTCTCTTTGCGGGGATCGGGCTGTGCGGCAGTGCGCTGATGTTTTTGCTGGCACCCTTTCTCAGTGCCGCGCAGGGGGAGATCGCGGCTGTCTCCGCCTACCGCGCCCTGGCGCCGGGAGTGTTTTTTGTGTCCGTGCTATCCTGTTTCCGAGGCTGGTTCCAGGGGAAAAGCAACTTCCTGCCCACCGCCTTTTCCGAGATCTGCGAACAGGCGGTCAAGGTGGCGCTGGGCCTGTTTTTTGCGCGCCTGTATAGGGGCGAGCCGCTGCGCGCCGTCGTGTGGGCGTTGGCTTCTGTCTCACTGAGCGAGCTTGCCGCCTGCCTCCTGCTCGCCTTTCTGGCATGGGGTGAGAGGGCAAGGCGCCCCCTCTTTCGCGAGCGGGCACACCTTCTGCGCGCAAAGCAGCTGTTGCGCGTTACCGTGCCCGTCACGGTAGCGGCGGGGCTTCTGCCTCTCTCGAACCTGCTGGACAGCATCCTCATCGTGCGGCTGGTGGGCGCGTATTCTCCCGACGCCACCGCGCTCTACGGCCTGTATGCGGGCGCGGCGGCAACGCTCGTCAATCTGCCCGTATCCGTGTGCTACGGCATCGCGGCGGCCATCATCCCCGCCGTGTCCGCCTGTCAGGCGCAGGGGTTGCAGGAAAAGGCGGAAGAACGCACCCTCTTTGCGTTCAAATGCACCCTCTTTTTGTCTCTGCCCGCGGCTGCGTTTTTGTTCGCCTTCCCTGCAGGGGTCACATCCTTCCTGTTTCCTTCGGTGGCGGGGCAGGAAGGGCAGACGCTTGCCTCTCTCGTGCGGGTGCTGTCGCTCACCGCCGTGCTGCTCTCCTGCGTGCAGACGCTCGCCGCCTGTCTGACGGGCAGGGGAAAGCCCAAGGCAGCCGCCCTTGCCATGACGGTGGCGGTGCTGTTTAAGCTTGTCGCCGAATCCGTCCTCCTCCGTTTCGAGCAAATTTCCGTTCTCGGCGCGGCTTATGCCGCAATCGGGTGTTATTTTGTTGCACTTGCCTTCGATTTGTTATATAGTATAAGGGAAACAAAAAATCGAATTGCGGCTCTTGGCTTGTTTTTCAAGTTTTCGGCGATGTCCGTCCTGTCTGTGCTGTGCGCGCTGGCGGCGGCGCGGGTGCACGTTCTGCTCGCGCTGGGGACGGCCGCCCTCGTCTATCTGGCGCTGTCCGTACTCTTGCGGGCGTTTTCGGCGCAGGAGCTGCAATGGTCCGGGAGGAAACATCATGCTCACCATCGTCGGGCTGGGCTGCAGCCCTGAAGATCTGTCTCAAGGCGCAAAAGAAGCGCTTGTCGGCGGCGCAAAAGTTATCCTGCGCACGGGCGAAACGCCCGCCGCGCAGGCAATCATCAGATCGGGCGTGCCCTGCGCCACCCTCGATCACGTTTACGAACACTGCCGCAATTTCGATACTCTCAACAAAAAGCTCGCCGCCGCCGTGGCGGAGGAGGCAAAGGGGGGAGACGTCGTCTACTGCGTGGACGGCAGCGTGACGGAGGACGTCTCCGCGCAGCTGCTCCTGCGCAAAGAGAAGGGCGCGCGCGTCTTTGGCGGCGTGTCCAAGGCGGACGCAGCGTTTGCCGCGGCAAAGATCTCCGCTTGCGCCCGCACCGCGGTCTCCGCGTACAGGACGGACGGGGCGCGCCTTCGCCTGCCGCTGGCGGTGTACGACATCGACTGCGACCTCATCGCGGGCGACGTAAAACTGCGCCTGTGCGAACTGTTCGGCGACGAAGCGGACGCCTTTTTCGTGCGCGCGGGCAAGGCGGAAAAGATCAGGCTCTACGAGCTTGACCGCCAAAAAAAACACGACGGTTCCTGCGTTCTCGTGTTGGACGAGATCCCGCTTCTGAAAAAGACGCGTTTCGATTTTGACGACCTCGCGGACATCCTGCGCCTGTTGCGCGCGCCGGACGGCTGCCCGTGGGACCGCGCACAGACGCATGAGAGCATCCGCAAAAACATGATCGAGGAGGCGTACGAACTGGTGGACGCCATCGACAGCAAGGACGACAACAAGATCGTCGAGGAGACGGGCGACGTGCTGATGCAGGGCGCGTTCCACGCGGTGCTGGGCGAGGAGCGGGGCGCGTTTACGGCGGACGACGTGCTTTCCGCCGTGTGCGAAAAGCTGATCTCCCGCCACTCGCACATCTTCGGCAAGGACAAGGCGACGGACGAGCAGAGCGCCCTCTCCGTGTGGGATAAAAACAAACTGCTGGAAAAGGGGCAGAAGACGGGCGCGGATTCGGTGCGCGATGTGCCGCACAACCTTCCCGCGGCGATGCGTGCGCAGAAAGTGGCAAAGCGCGCCGCCAAGTTCGGGTACGATTTCAAAAACGCCTTCGAAGCGGCGGAAAAGGTCAAAGAGGAGCTGGAAGAGCTGCTTGCCGCCCTGCGCGAAGGGGATGCGGCGCATATCGGCGAGGAGGCGGGCGACCTGCTCTTTTCCGCCGTCAATGTGGGCAGGCTGGCGGGCGCCGACTGCGAAGAGGCGCTTTCCGAAAGCACCAAAAAGTTTGTCGATCGTTTCTGCCGCACGGAAGAACTCATCCTCGCGGACGGCAAGAACATGCAGGGGATGAGCGCAGACGAGCTGTGGGCGTATTACGAAAGGGCAAAGCGCAATGGCTGAACTCGGGCAGAAACTTACTTTCGGAAAAGTGAGCGCGCCAAACAATCTGTTTTTGGCGCCGCTGGCGGGATACACCGATTTTGCCTTCCGCAAGCTCTGTTATTCTTTCGGTGCGGGGCTTTGCTTTACCGAGATGGTCAGCGCCAAGGGGCTTTTGTACAATAACGAGGCGACCCGCCTTCTGTTACATAAGTACGAGGGGGAAAAGGATACGCCTGCGCAGCTGTTCGGGTCCGATCCGGACATTTTGCGCGCCGCCTGCGAGAGCGAGGAACTTTCCTCCTTTGCGGCGGTCGATCTGAACATGGGCTGTCCCGTCCCCAAGGTGTTCAAAAACGGGGAAGGCAGCGCCCTTCTGGCGAACTTTCCGCTGGCGGAGCGCATCATTTCCGCCTGTAAAAAGAGCGGCAAGACGGTGAGCGTAAAATTCCGAATCGGGCTGGAACGCGGCAAGACGTTCGCCGCCGAATTCGCAAAGCTTTGCGAAGGGGCGGGGGCGGACCTGATCACGGTGCACGGCAGGACGCGCGACATGTACTATGCGGGCGAGCCGGACTATGCGCAGATCGCGGCGGCAAAGAATTCTGTGCGCATCCCCGTCGTGGCAAACGGCGGCATCTTTACCCGCGAGGACGCGCTCTCCATGCTGGAAAAGACGGGTGCGGACGGCGTGATGGTCGCGCGGGCGGCGATGTACGATCCGCACGTGTTTGCCGAACTGCTCGGCGGCGGAAAGGAATGGGACAAGGCGTCCGCCGTCCGCGCGCAGATCGCGGACATGCTGCCCGTGTACGGGGAAAAATTCACCCTCGTGCAGATGCGCAAGATGACCGCCTTTTACCTGCGCGGAACGCGCGGGTGCGCGCAGTATAAAAACAGGCTGTTTGCCTGCGCCTCCCTCGCCGAACTGGAAGAACTTTTGTGTGAAATTTTTGAAAAGTGAGGGCGCGGCACCCCTTTTGCGCCGTAAATTGCGCCTTTTGATTGACAGACGGCGCGTTTAATGATAAACTGAAACGAGATGAGCCGTTATTTTTCCGATGCAAAAAGTCCGGGCCGCGCCGGATATAAAGAGGGGGGCGCAGAGTATTGCGGCAGGGGAAAAGCCCGCTTCTGGGAGCTGGACTTCGTGCGCGGGCTGTGCGTCCTGCTGATGGTGTTCGACCACTGCATGTACTGTTTCTGGGACGTGCTTCCCGCCGTCAACCAGATGTTCGGCACAAGCTTCCTCGCCGATCTGGCGCCGCTTGCGACAAGATACTGGGTCAGTGCTTTCCGCAACAACGTGCGTCTGCTCGTTATCTCAGCGTTTTTTGTCATCTGCGGCATCAGCTGTACGCTGACGAGCGGCAATGTCCGCCGCTTTGTCCCCCTCGCCATCGTGGCGGGCGGCATCACGGCGGTGACGAGCATCCTCGACGAGATATTTTTGCCCGGCGCGCAGGTGCGCTTCGGCGTCATCCATATGCTCGCCGCGGGCATTCTCATGTATGCCATTTTAGACGAGGCGGCCGTATGCATCGGCAGCCTGTTCGGCAGGGGCAGGCGCGCAGACGCCGCGAGGGAGGCTCTGCGTTACCTTCCCGGTGCGGTGGGGATCGTCTTCCTGCTGTGGCTCTTTTGCGGCGGGTTCGCCCGCTTTTCGCACGAGGGCGGATTTTGGGAAGTGGTAGGCACCTTTGCGCCTTCGGGCGCCACGGACGCGCAAAAGGACATCTATTCCGTCTTTCTGTACGTAAAAAATTATCTCTTCAGCCAGGGGGATTATTTCCCCATCCTGCCGTGGTCGGCGCTCGTGCTGTCGGGCGGGATCCTCGGCAGACTCATCTACCATACTTCCGCCAAATACGCGTTCCGCCCGCTGGACGGGGCGTGGAACAAGGGCATGTGCACCATCGGCAGGCATGCCGCCGTCATTTACGTCTCGCACATGATCGTCATCCCTCTCTATTTCGCACTGGGCGCTTACCTCACCTCACTGTTGTAAAAAGCAGGGGACGTATCCCGCTTTTTCGGACAAGCTCCATAAGGAATCGATATGAAACAGTTACCCGAAAACTATTCTATGTACCGCGCTGTGCTGGAAAATATTTCCGATAGCCGCGTGCGCACCGCCATTTCTTATTACGGGAAGAAATACACCTTCGAAAAGGTGCTCTTCTGGGTGGATCGCCTTGCGGACAACCTCGCCGCGGAATTTTCTTTGGGCAAGGGCAAGTGTGTGACGCTCTGCCTGCCCAATTCCCCCGCGGCGCTTCTCTTGTTTTACGCCGCCAACAAACTGGGTGCGGCGGTCAACCTCGTGCATCCCTTCCTCCCGCCCGAAAAGCTGAAAGAGAGCGTGCGCCGCACGGACAGCTGTCTTCTGCTCGTGTATGACCTCTACAAGTGCGGCAGTTTCGATTTCGGCGTTCCCACGCTGGTCAGTGACAGTTCGTATTTTATGAGCGCGGCGGCAAGGGCGTACTACAAATGCACCAACAAGCGCACGGCGTTCGGGTACATTCCCTTTGAAAAATACCTTAAAAACCGCAGGCATCCCCGTGTCGGCGCCGCGGAGTGGGGCATCGACGAGCCCGCCGTCTACCTTGCCAGCGGCGGCACCACGGGCGATCCCAAGATCATCGTGCACAACAACCTCGTATTCAACAGGCTGTGCTCCAAAGCGGAAGAATTCCTCAGCGAGCCAATCGAAAATTACACGGCGCTGTACAACGTTTTGCCCATCTTCCACGGGTTCGGCCTGTGCATCAACATGCATATGTGCATGCTGATGCGCCGCACCAACATCATGTGCATCAAATTCAATGCGAAGATGAGCGCAAAACAGATCATCCGCGGCAAAGCGAATATCCTGACGGGCGTTCCCACCATGTTTTTGAAACTGCTGGGAGAAAAGACGTTTACGGAAGGGGACCTCTCCCACATCAAAGACGTGTACGTCGGCGGGGACAGCGTCCCGCAGCCGCTCATCGACGATTTCAACGCCGCGCTCGCCAAAGGCGGGAGCAAGGCAAAGATGTACGTCGGCTACGGGCTGACGGAAACAGTCACCGTCTGCCTGGTCAACACCCTCGCGCACCACAGGGAAAACTCCATCGGGTACCCTCTTTCGGGTACGGCGGTGCGCATCGAAAAGGATGGGGAAGAGGTGCCTGTCGGAGAAGTGGGCGAGATCTTGCTGCGTTCCGATCAGTTTATGCTCGGCTATCTGCACGAGCAGAGCGCGCCCTTCGTCACCATCGGCGGCGAAAGGTGGCTGAAAACGGGCGACTACGGCTATGTGGACGCGGACGGGTTCCTGTATTTTAAACAGCGTATCAAAAACATGATCAAAGTGAGCGGCGTGCCCGTGTATCCTTCGGAGATCGAAGAGGTGGCGGGCGGCGTGGCGGGCGTTTCCAAGGTGTGCGCCGTGGGTGTTCCCGACGACGTGAAGGGGCAGACGGTGCGATTGTTCGTCGAATGTGTGCAGGGTGCGGACAAAGCCGCCTGCGAACGGGAGATCTTGGAGGCGTGCCGCCGCAGGCTGATCGCCTACGCCGTGCCCAGGGAGATCGTCTTCGAGGACAGGCTCCCCGTCAGTCTCATCGGAAAGATCGACCGCAAAGTTCTGGAATCGAGAAAATAAAGTTTTCCGCCCGACGGAAAGGGCGGAAACAAAAAAGAAGTCCCGCAAAAGCGAGACTTCTTTTTTGATGCGAGAAAGGCGGCGGTCAGAATACCTCGAAGAGCAGACTGAGCAGGATGCCGCCGACAAAAGAACCGAACAGGGAGAAGAGATCTTCTTTTTTCAGGCGGAAGGAGCGCCTGTAGATGAAATAAGAGATCAGGCCTCCGATCAGGATCATGGCATAGTAGAGATAATAGAAGCTCTGTGTGCCCTCGACGGGGAAGATGGCGACGGTAAGCAGGACGCAGAAGGGGATGAGGACTTTGTAGCCGAACACCGAAGAGGAAAACTGTCCCGCGTCTTCCGCTCTGTGTCTCTTTGCCGTATAAAACAGCCCGAAGCAGGCGGCGGCGCCCTCCAACCCTGCCAGTGTGAAGAGAAACCACGCATAAGGGATAGAAGAGGAATCGCCGCGGATCAGGGCGGAAAAATAACCGAAGACGGAGAAAGTCGGAGTGAGGGGGAAGAAGAGATACGATTTGCTGAGGATCCCGGAAACCGAAAGCCTTGCGCCAATCGTCAAAAAGGGCAGGACAGGGGCCAGGTTCCAGATCAGGAGGAAGAGGATGCCGTCCCTTACCGTATTTGCCCGCGTAAAGAGGAAAGAATTGACAAAGTACAGCAGCACGCCCACGCCGATCGAGGCAAAAAACAGAGGGACGTATTGCGAAAGTTCGAACACGTTTTCCGAACAGGCGATGACGGCAAATCCGAGCCAGTAGGAGAGGGTGTATGGGATCAAAACCAGCGCCAGCCCGCTGAGGGTGCGCACCAGCATCAGCCTTGTCCGTGTGATGGGCAGGGAATACCACAGATCGACTGAGCGCTTTTTCATGCGGTAAGAGTACTGCATGACGGGCACGACGAAGCACAGGTCGAGGAGGATCGTGCAGACAAAATTTGTAAGGGGATTGCCTGCTGCTTCGTAGGGCACAAGCTCATCAGACTGTAAGCCTGCCGGGTCTGGCCACATATGGTAGCGCGTGATGATAAAGTCTGTGTTCAGCGCCGTCAGGATGTACAGAACACAGGCGATGGCGGTAAAGATGATGAGCGGCAGAAGAATACGCTTTGCTTCGTAGATCAGCTGTTTTTTCATTTTTCTGCCCTCCCTTTGTCCGTTTCGATGAGGAAATATTCTTCAAAATCCACGGGGATCTCCTCTATAAACAGGGGCGAAAGAGCCTCCAGTTTTTGTACGATCTCCTCTCTGTTCCCGCGTACGATCAGCTGTGCCACTCTGCCGCTGCATTCGCATTTGAGGCAGGGGAAGGGGAACATGTCGGGCGTTGCTTCCTGTGAAAATCCCACCTGGAACTTGTAGACGGCGCCCAGCTTATCCTGAAGATCTCCCGAATCCGCCACACGTCCCCCCGAAATGAGTGCGAAATGCGTGCAGATGTCTGTCAGCTCGCGCAAGGAATGGGAGGCGATGACGGTGGTGCAGTTTTGCTCTTCGCCGAGAGCGATGAGCGCGCGCTTGCACTCGAGACGGGACCTGGGGTCCAGTCCGTCGAACGCCTCGTCCAGCAAGAGATAGCGCGGCCGCGCCGCAAGCGCGAGGGAGAGGAACATCTGTCTCTTCATGCCCTTGGAAAAGTTGTGCAGGGGCGCTTTTTTGTTCAGACAGAACAGTTCGCAGCGGCTGGAAAACAGGTTTTCGTCAAAGTCGTAATAGGCGGAATACAGCTGTGCCAGCTGCTGCCCCGTCGTCCCGGACGAATAATAGGGGTCGTCGGGCAGGAAAAAGATCTCTCTCTTTTTCTTTTCGTTTTCGAACACTTCCTCCCCGTCGTAGGCAATGCTGCCCGCATCCGCTTTCAGCACGCCTGCCATCATGCGCAGCAGGGTAGATTTGCCTGCGCCGTTCACGCCCACCATGCCGAACACGCTCCCTTTCGGGATAGTCATGTTCACGTCCTGCAGGACGGGTGTCTTTCCGTAGGACTTTTTCAGATTTCTGATCTCGATCATTTTATTCCCTCCCCGAAGATCCGTTTTGCCATATCTGTCACTTCTTCCAACGTCAGCCCCGCCCGCTTCATTGCCGCAAGGTGCAGTTCCGCTTCCTTGCGCGCCAGCAGGTCGGTCTGTAAATGTTCGCACACGAACGCCCCTTTTTTGGGAATGGTGCGGATGAGCCCGCGCTCCTCCAGCAGCGTAAAGGCGCGCTCCACCGTATTGGGGTTGATGCCCAGCTGCCCCGCCAGGCTACGGCAGGAGGGCAGTTTTTCCCCCGGGCGCAACGCGCCCAGGCGGATGTACTTTTCGTATTCGTCCGCAATCTCATCGCAGATGTTCTTTTGTCCGCGCAGCCGTATTTCCATGTCGCCCTCCTTTTTGTACTAACTGTACTATCTGTATTAACTGTATTATAACAGAGAAAAGCGGAGGTGTCAAGAGGGAGGGCAATTTTTTATGAAAAAAAGCGGCAGAGGATGCCGCTTTTCGGATAAGATGGTAAAGTTACTGTTTTTCTTCTTGGGGGAATAGCTTTTTGATCAGCTGATTGACGTATTGCACGGGGACAAGTTCGATCTTGTCCTCAAATTTTTTTACGCTCTTAAAGTTTTTGGCGGGGAAGAGCACCCGTTTGAATCCCATCTTCACACATTCGTTGACGCGCTTTTCCGCAAAGGAGACGCCGCGCACCTCGCCCGTGAGTCCCACTTCGCCGAACACGGCGGTGTATTTGTCGATGGGCTGGTTGCGGAATCCGCTCGCCAAGGCGGCGCACACCGCAAGGTCCACGGCGGGTTCGTTCAAACGGATGCCGCCCATCGCGTTGAGGTACACGTCCTGGTTGAAGAAGGGGAGCCCGCACCTCTTTTCCAATACGGCAATGAGGAGCACGAGTTTGTTGTATTCGACGCCCAGCGGCATCCTGCGCGGGAGCCCGTACGCCGTCTTTGCCATCAGCGTCTGGATCTCCACCATCATGCAACGGTTGCCCGTTTCGGACGGGGTCACGCAGCTGCCCGCCGCCTCGCCGCGGCTTTCGGAGAGGAAGATGCCCGAATAGTCGGAAACGCCGTAAATGCCCTCGCCCGTCATCTCAAACACGCCCACTTCCTGTACGGAGCCGAACCTGTTTTTATACGCGCGCAGAATTTTGAAATTTTCTTCCCGCTCGCCCTCGAAGTACAGCACGGTGTCCATGATGTGTTCCAGCACTTTCGGGCCTGCCAGCGCGCCTTCCTTGGTCACGTGTCCCACGATAAAGAAGGTGATGTTGCGGCTTTTTGCAATGCGCTGCAATTTCCCCGCACATTCGCGCACTTGTCCCACCGAGCCCGCCGCGGAGGAGAGTTCGCTGGTATACACCGCCTGGATAGAGTCGATCACCACAAATTTTTCGTCCGTGATCGCCTCTTCGATGTCTTCCATGCAGGTCTCGTTGAGCAGCAGCAGGTTGGCGGAATCCAGCTTCAGGCGGGAACAGCGCATCTTCACCTGTGAACAGCTTTCTTCGGCGGAAACGTACAAAACTTTCTGCGTTTTGGAAAGATGCGCGGAAACTTCGGTGAGCAGGGTGCTCTTGCCGATGCCGGGGTCGCCGCCGATGAGCACGAGCGAGCCGGGCACAATGCCGCCGCCCAATACTGTGTCCAGTTCGGCAATGCCCGAAGATACCCGTTCAAACTTTTCTTCGTGTACCTGGTTCAAGGGGACGGGAACGTGTCCTGTTGCCGAACGCTCCCGCTTTGCGGTCTTCTGCGCGGCGGGGGCGGTCTCCGTGATCTCTTCCACAAGAGTGCCGAATTTCCCGCAGGAGGGGCAGCGGCCCAGCCACTGCGGGCTCTGCGCGCCGCACTCCGAACATACAAATACAGATCTCGATTTTGCCAAGGTCAAACCTCCCGTTTGCAGTATTCTGTCATGCCTTCGAGTAAATAGGAAATGTCGCGGAGAACGCTTTCTTCGCTGTCGTAAAAACTGACGGAGTCTTTCTCCGATCCCCAACAGGCGTAGGCGGATGAAAAATCCAACTCTTCCGTATCCGTCTCTATATACAGCGTTTCTTCCGTGTACGTGTAACATCCGTCCTCGCGCCGATAGACGGCAATGCGCCGTGTCCCTTCCTCATCGAAAAAGACGCGCCCGCCTTCGGGCAGATCGGCCTTTCTGTAGAGGAAAACGATCGCTTCGCGCGGAAGAAGGGGCAGCAGGGAAGAGGTCGGCACAGGGGCGCTGAGTATTGCGGCGGTAAGAAAAAAAGAGAGGAAAATTACGCCGAAAAGTCCGATCAAAAATCCGTAAATGAAATATTTTTCGGGAAATACGTTTGTCAGGCAGAGTACAAAAAGCACAACTCCGCAGACAAAGATCGCCGCGCTCGGCACGGCAAAGAGAAGAAAGGGACGGCGCTTTTTTTCGCACAATTTCCTCGGCGCCCGTGTGCGCATCACGGGTACAAAGCCGAACATCTCCTGTGTCTGCCTGCCGATATGTGCAAGAACGTCTTCTTCCGTGCGAAAGGTCTGTTCGCTTTCTGTGCCGCACCACCGTTTGCCCGTCAGGGTCTGTTGTGTATAAGAAAAAGTGCCGTCCTTTCGGCGGTAGATGAGTATGCGCCGTGTCCTGTCCGTATTGAAAAAGGCGCGCACGATGTCTGCCCTGTCGGGAAGATTTTGCCAGAGCAATAAATCGGGGGATATATACATGGTTGCCCCTTTCAGCCGTCCGAACGCAAAAGAACGGTCGCCGTCACGGTGATTCCTTCGCCGCGGCCGAGGTAGCCAAGTCCCTCGTTGGTGCCTGCCGAAAGCCCCACGTTTTGCTCGCAAATTTGCAGGACGCGGGCAATATTTTGTTTCATCTGTGCGATGTACGGCGCCAGGCGGGGGCGCTGTGCCACGATCGCCGCGGATACGTTTCCCACGGCAAAGCCCGCGCACCCGATCAGTTCGCACACCTTTCCGAGCAGGATAAGGCTGTCCGCGTCTTTGTACTGCGGGTCGGTATCGGGAAAGTAATGCCCGATGTCGGCAAGCCCCGCCGCCGAAAGCAGGGCATCCATCACCGCGTGGCACAATACGTCGCCGTCGCTGTGGGCGATCAGTCCGCTTTCGCTGGGGACGCAAACGCCGCCGAGGACGATATGATCGCTGTTTTTTCCGAAGGCATGGGTGTCGATGCCCACGCCCGTGCGCAGTTCCTGCACGGCAAAGTCCTCCCGAAAGGTGAGTTTTCTGTTGGACGGCTCCCCCCAAAACAGGCGGGGCGGCGCAACGTATTTCGAGTACACGCCCGAATCGTCCGTAAAGGAATCCGTCTCCTTTATTTTACGGTAGGCGGAAAGAAGTTCGGGGTAAGAAAATCCCTGCGGCGTCTGCACGGTGCAGGTGCTTTCGCGGTCGAGCGTTTCGCAGATCATGCCGCTCTGTGTGCGTACGAGCGTATCCGTGCAGGGCAGGGCGCACACCGCGCTCCCGAACGAGCGCACCGTGGCGATGCAGTCGCGGATGATCTTTTCGCTGACGAAGGGGCGCGCCGCGTCGTGGATGAGTACATAGTCGGGCGCGTCCTGTACAAAGCTTTCCAGGGCGTTTTTTACCGACTGCGTGCGCGTCTCTCCGCCCGCCGTGAGCACGGCCTGCGGAAAAGGGGAGAGGAGGGAGCGGATCTCCTCCCTGTCTTTTTCGCTGACGCAGACGGCGATCTTTTCGATCTCGGGCAGGGCGGCAAAGGCGGAAAGGGTGCGTTCCAGGACGCACCGCCCCCCGATCTTGCGCAGGATTTTGTTTTGTTCGAACCCCGCGCGGCTGCCTGAGCCTGCGGCGGGGAGAATGACATGGATCTTCACGGGATCACCTTTTTTCAAAAAATCGGCGCGCCGTGCGCGGCGCATAGGGCACGGGCACGGCGCAGGGGGGAGCGGTCATTCGGAAAGAATTTCGTACAGGGAGGAAGCCTCCTCTTTTTTTATCGTCTCTTTGAGGTCGAGCACGCGGAATTTCAGCGAGCCCGCCGCAAATTTCAGTTCGACCACGTCGCCTATTTTCAGAGAGTAGGCGGGCTTGACGTCCTTGCCGTTGACGCTCACTTTGCCCGCTTTGCACGCCTCGCCCGCCACCGTGCGGCGCTTGAGGATGCGCGATACCTTTAAAAATTTGTCCATTCTCATCGTGTATGTTCCTTTGCCGCGGCGGCACTTTTTGCAAAAACTTTCCTGCCGGTCGCGTCGTAAAAAAAATTTTTTTGACGAATTTTATCTTTTTTCGAAAAAGCGGAAAAAAGCGTTTGACATCCCTTTGAAATTTCTATATAATGATAATCTGTATCATTATGGAGTATAATGTTCTTTTTGCCCTTTTTCGGGGAAAAAGGAGGAAAAAGCGGAGCGATCTTCGTGCAGTTCGCACGCCCCTCTCTATAATAAGGATAGGGGAACTTGCCGCGACGATGCTTTTGTCTGCTCGAAACATTATACCGCAAAATTCCAAAGTTGTAAAGAGGCGGAGGAAAAATGAGCGAAAAAATTTTTTTCGCGTCTGCCTGTGCGCCGCGGGTTTTCGCGTACCATGGAACGAAAATTTTTAGGAGCGTGTGATTGATGAATTTACCCATCCAGAAGTACGGCAAGACGGAGAGACGGAAATTCGGCAAGATCAACGAAGTGATCGACATTCCCGACCTCGTCGAGATCCAGAAAGAATCGTACAGAACGTTCATCGAAGAGGGCATCGGAGAGGTGTTCGAGGATTTCTCGCCCATCACCGATCATGCCGATCACTTTGAGCTGTATTTTCTCGACCATGAATTCGGCACCAAGCCCAAATACGACGAAAAAGAATGTCGCAACCGCGACGCGACGTATGCGCTTCCCCTGCGCGTAAAAGTCCGTCTCGTCAACAAAGTCAAGGAAGAAGTCATCGACCAGGATGTTTTCATGGGCGATTTCCCTTTGATGACGGAAAACGGTTCCTTTATCATCAACGGCGCGGAGCGCGTTATCGTTTCCCAGCTGGTCCGTTCGCCCGGTTCGTACAACGAGTCGGAAAAGGACAAGACGGGCAGGGAAATGTTCAAAACCACCGTCATCCCCAACCGCGGTGCCTGGCTGGAATTCGAGCAGGATTCGCAGGGCGTGCTGTGGGTGCACGTCGACCGTAAGCGCAAGATCTGCGCTACCGTCCTTCTGCGCGCGCTCGGCTTCGGGTCGGACGTCGCCATCACCGATATTTTCGGCGACGACCGCATGATCGCCGCCACCATCGAAAAGGACACCGCCAAGAGCGAGCAGGACGGCCTCATCGAACTGTACCGCCGTCTCCGCCCCGGCGAAGTGCCGACGGACGATTCCGTGCGCCAGCACCTGCATAACCTCTTTTTCGATCCCCGCCGTTACGACGTTGTCAAAGTCGGCCGCTATAAGTTCAACAAAAAGCTGAACGTCGCTTATCGTCTGCCCGGCTGCATCTCCGCGCAGGACATCTTCGACCCCGAAACGGGCGAGATCATCGTCGCCAAGGAAGAGAAGATCTCCGAAGCGGCTGCAAAGCGCATCCAGAACGCCGGCATCAATGTGGTGGAAGTCATCGTCTCCGATGAAAAGATGGGCCGCATCTCCCACCGCGTCATCGGCAACAATACGGTGGATTTTTCCTCCGTTTCGGACAAGAACCCCAAATCTTTGGGGCTGCTTCCCACCATTTATTACCCGAACTTTGTCTTCTCCAAGGAAATTGCCGCCGCTTGCGACAACGGGGACATCGAGACGGTCGCCGAGCATTATCTGGATAAGATCAACGAAGTCTACTATACCAAAGAGACGAAAAAGACGGACGACGAAAAGATCGAGGAGCGCAAAAACCGCGAAAAGAGGCACGAAAACCGCATCAAGTTCGTGGCGGCGTGCAAACTCTTCCACGAGATCCTTTCCCGCCCCGAAGTGAGCGTTTCCGCGGAAGAAAAGAAGATCATCCGCCCGCTCATCGAAAAACTCAACCACAGACACATCACGGTGGACGACGTCATCGCCGCCGTGTCCTCCAACCTCGACCTGCGTTACGGCATCGGCATGGTGGATAACATCGACCACCTCGGCAACCGCCGCGTGCGCAGCGTGGGCGAGCTGCTGCAGAACCAGCTGCGCGTGGGTATCGCGCGTCTCGAACGCCTCATCCGCGAGCGCATGGGCACGCAGGACCCCAACGACGTCACCCCCAGCGGACTGATCAACGTCCGTCCCGTGGCGGCGGTCATCCGCGAGTTCTTCGGGTCTTCCCAGCTCTCCCAGTTCATGGACCAGACCAACCCGATCGCGGAACTTACGCATAAGCGCAAGCTGTCCGCTCTCGGCCCCGGCGGTCTCAACCGCGACCGTGCCACTTTCGACGTCCGCGACGTGCACCACAGCCATTACGGCCGTATGTGCCCCATCGAGACGCCTGAAGGTCAGAACATCGGTCTGATCTCTTCCCTCGCTACCTTTGCAAAGGTCAACGAGTACGGGTTTATCATGTCCCCGTACCGCAGGGTACACAAAGAGGGGAGGGACGAGCACGGCCATCCCACGATCATCCGCGTCACCGACGAGGTAGACTACCTCACCGCAGACGAAGAAGATAAGTACGTCGTCGCTCAGGCGAACGAACCGCTCAATCCTGACGGCTCTTTCGTCAACGACCGCGTCTCCTGCCGCAGGAGGGAGGAGATCACCCAGCTGCCCCGCGAAATGATCGACTATATGGACGTTTCGCCCAAACAGCTCGTCTCCGTCGCTACCGCGCTCATCCCGTTCCTGGAAAACGACGATACCAACCGCGCCCTGATGGGTTCCAACATGCAGCGTCAGGCAGTGCCTCTGCTCAAGACGGAGAGCCCCATCGTTGCAACGGGTATCGAAGCGGCCATCGCTCGCGACTCGGGCGTCATGGTCAAGGCGCGCGAAGCGGGTACCGCCATCGGCGTCGCTTCCGACCTCATCCGCATCCGCCGCGACGACGGCATCGTGGACGAATACAAACTGAAAAAGTTCGAGCGCTCCAACCAGGGCACCTGCCTCAACCAGCGCCCGATCATCAATACGGGCGACCGCGTGGAGAAAGGGGAGATCATCGCAGACGGCCCTTCCACCAACAACGGCGAGCTCGCACTCGGCAAAAACATTCTCATCGGCTTCATGGAATGGGAAGGTTACAACTACGAGGACGCTATCCTCATCTCCGAAAAGCTGGTGCGCGAGGACGTGTTCACCTCCCTGCACATCGAGGAGTACGAGACGGAAGCGCGCGACACCAAGCTGGGTGAAGAAGAGATCACGCGCGACATCCCCAACGTCAGCGACGAGGCACTCAAAGACCTCGACGAAGACGGCATCATCCGCATCGGCGCGGCGGTCACCAGCGGCGACATCCTCGTCGGTAAGGTCACCCCGAAGGGCGAGGCGGAGCTCACCCCCGAAGAGCGCCTGCTTCGCGCAATCTTCGGCGAAAAGGCGAGAGAGGTGCGCGATACCTCCCTCAAAGTGCCGCACGGCGAGGGCGGCATCGTCGTCGACGTGAAGATCTTCACGCGCGAAAACAAGGACGAGCTTTCCCCCGGCGTCAACAAACTGGTGCGCGTGTACATCGCGCAGAAGCGTAAAATTTCCGTCGGCGACAAGATGGCGGGACGTCACGGTAACAAGGGCGTCATTTCCCGCATCCTGCCCGAAAGCGATATGCCGTTCATGGCGGACGGCACCCCGATGCAGATCGTGCTCAACCCGCTGGGCGTTCCTTCCCGAATGAACATCGGACAGGTGCTGGAAGTGCACCTCGGGCACGTCTGCAAACAGCTCGGCTGGAAGATCGCTACGCCTGTCTTTGACGGCGCCACCGAGCAGGACATCCGCAAACTGTTTGCGGAAAACAACATCGTCAATCCCAACGGCAAGGTAGACGGCAAGATCCAGCTGTACGACGGACGCACGGGTGAACCTTTCGAAAACCGCACTACCGTCGGTCAGATGTACATGATCAAGCTCATCCACCTCGTCGACGACAAGATCCACGCGCGTTCCATCGGCCCGTACTCCCTCGTCACGCAGCAGCCGCTCGGCGGTAAGGCGCAGTTCGGCGGACAGCGTTTCGGTGAAATGGAAGTGTGGGCGCTGGAAGCTTACGGCGCGGCGCACATCCTGCAGGAGATCCTCACCGTCAAGTCGGACGATATCAACGGCCGTGTCAAGACGTACGAGAGCATCGTCAAGGGCAACAACATTTCCGAACCGGGCATTCCCGAAGCGTTCAAGGTGCTGCTCAAAGAATTGCAGTCCCTCGCACTCGATGTGCGCGTGCTCAACGACAATAAGGACGAACTGCAGCTGAAAGACCTTTCGGACGCGGAACTCGAGGACGAGGAGCGCGAGGAGAGGAGAGAAGAGGAGACGGAAGAGATCGACTTCAACTTCGACGACGAAGACGAAGAAGAGGACGAAGAGGATCTGGACGTCGACTCCATCTTCGAAGAAGAGGAGGAAGAGCCTGCGGAGGACGAAGATTTCTCGTCCGCGGAGCTGTTTGACGACGATCTGGATGATCTGGACGATCTCGACGACCTCGACGACGAGGACGAAGACAAAGAATAAAGAGCGGGAGGATAAAGTATGTACGAATTAAACGATTTTGACTCGATCCAGATCGGAGTTGCTTCTCCCGAAAAGATCAGAGAATGGTCGTACGGCGAGGTCACCAAGCCTGAGACCATCAACTACCGCACGCAAAAACCCGAAAAGGACGGCCTGTTCTGCGAAAAGATCTTCGGGCCGACCAAGGACTGGGAATGCCATTGCGGCAAATACAAGCGCATCCGTTATAAGGGCATCGTGTGCGAGAAGTGCGGCGTGGAAGTCACCCGCGCAAAGGTGCGCCGCGAGCGTATGGGTCACATCGAGCTCGCTGCTCCCGTCTCTCACATCTGGTACTTCAAGGGCGTGCCTTCCCGCATCGGGCTGCTGCTCGACATGGGCCCCAAACAGCTGGAACAGGTCATCTACTTTGCGGCGTACGTCGTTCTGGATGCCGGCTGGCTGAACGAACTGTCTGTCTTTGTCAACAAGGATGCGGACGGATTCCACGCCTACACCTGCGGCTATTCCGAGCGCAAGCAGGTCGCCGAGTGTAAGAGCAAGGAAGAGGCGCGCGAGTACATCGCCAAGGATTACGGCGACAAAAACTACATTGACCGTGAGCGTCTGCAGGCGGAAGCGGGCGGATACGTCCTTTCCGACGCCGTTGCAAAGGCGTATGCGGAAGTGCGCAGCGGCGCCGTCAAGCCCGTCTACACCATCCGCGAAAAGACGGTGGGCGAAAACAAAAAAGTATACTGCGTGTTCAAGAGCACGGTCAAACTCCTCTCCGAAAAGCTGTTCGGCAACGAACCCGATTCCGAAGCGCAGGCGCAGGAATTCAAGAGCAAGGCAGAGGAACTGGAGATCGTCTACAAGCAGGTCGTGACGGATAAGGAACTGCGCGACTTCGAAGAGCTGTACGGCGAAGAGTCCGTCACCGGCATCAAGGCGGGGATGGGCGCGGAAGCCATCCAGCAGCTGCTGCAGGCCATCGACCTGGACGAAGAGAGCAGGGAAGCGAAAGAGATCATCGAAAACAACCAGAGCGGCGCCAAACGCATCAAGGCGGTCAAGCGCATCGAGGTCATCGAGGCGTTCCGCAAGAGCGGCAACAAGCCCGAATGGATGATCCTCACCGTTCTGCCTGTCATCCCGCCCGAACTGCGCCCGATGGTGCAGCTGGACGGCGGCAGGTTTGCCACCTCCGACCTCAACGATCTGTATCGCCGCGTCATCAACCGCAACAACCGCCTCAAGAGGCTGATGGAGCTGGGCGCGCCCGACATGATCGTCAAAAACGAAAAGCGTATGCTGCAGGAAGCAGTGGACGCCCTCATCGACAACGGCCGCCGCGGCAAGGCCATCTCCGGCCCGTCCAACCGCGAACTCAAATCGCTGTCCGGACTCCTGCGCGGTAAACAGGGACGTTTCCGTCAGAACCTGCTCGGCAAACGTGTCGACTATTCCGGCCGTTCGGTTATCGTCGTCGGACCCGAACTCAAACTGTATCAGTGCGGTCTGCCCAAAGAGATGGCGATCGAGCTGTTCAAGCCGTTTATCATGAAAAAGCTGGTCGAAAGCGGCCAGTGCCACAACATCAAGAGCGCAAAGCGCGCCGTCGAAAAGGCAAAACCCGCCGTCTGGGACGTGCTGGAAGGGGTCATCAAGGAACACCCCGTCCTTCTCAACCGTGCGCCTACGCTGCACCGCCTGTCCATCCAGGCGTTCGAACCCGTGCTCATCGAGGGCAGGGCGATCAAGATCCACCCGCTCGTCTGCGGCGCGTTCAACGCCGACTTCGACGGTGACCAGATGGCCGTGCACGTGCCCCTTTCCATCGAGGCACAGGCGGAAGCTCGCTTTTTGATGCTTTCCTCCAACAACATCTTAAAGCTGTCGGACGGCAAGCCTGTCATGACGCCCACGCAGGACATGATCCTCGGCGCCTATTACCTGACCATCATCAAACGCTACGACGGCAGATGGTACGATAAGGACCACAACGAAGTTCCCGAAGGGACGGAAGGGGCGCAGCAGTACCATGCGGGCCTGTACACCTCCGAGGACGAAGCCATCATGGCGTACCAGACCAAGTTCATCACCTTGCAGGATGAAATTTACGTTCGCCGCACGGTGAAGATCAGCGATGCGTCCAGCGAGTTTGACGGGCAGGAAGTGACGGGCAGGGTCAAGACCTCCGTCGGCAGGATCATCTACAACGGCGCCATCCCGCAGGACCTCGGTTTTGTGGAGAGAAAGGCAAAGGAAGACTACCTGCAGTACGAGATCTCCGGCTACAAGAAAGGGGAGGACGGCAGGGAAAAGAGCGTCCCCGTCGACAAAAAGATGATCTCCAAGATCGTCGACCGCTGCTTCAAGACGGGCAACGACCGCAAGAACTGGGTGTATGCCGATCCCGAAAGCCCCATCGCCAAGCTCAACGCAAAGGGCGGCGCGGGCAAGGCGGCGTATGTTCTGGACGAGATCAAGGCGCTCGGCTTTAAATATTCCACCATCGGCGCACTCACCACGTCCGTGTTCGACATGCACATCCCCGGCAGCAAGAAGGAAAAGATCGCGGAAGCCGAACACAAGGTGGAGACGATCGAAAAGAAATTTGCGCGCGGCCTGCTGAAGGACGAAGAGCGCTACAACGCGGTGGTCTCTGTCTGGAAAGACACGACGGACGCCGTGACCGCAGAAC
>CALVHV010000003.1 GCA_944328845.1 uncultured Clostridia bacterium
TAAAATCGCCAGCGTATCTTTCACAAAGGAAAGGCTGCGGAAACGGAAATATAAAAATGCCAGCAACGATACAATGATTGCCGAAGGTATGATACATCCGATCGTAGCGATGATGCAGCCGGGGATCCCTGCTACCTGAATCCCCACAAATGTTGCCGAATTGATCGCAATCGGCCCCGGCGTCATTTCCGCGATGGTAATGAGGTCTGTAAAATCTGTCATGGTCAGCCAGCCTTTCGCTTCCACGACGGGGCTTTGTCTGCTCGGAATTGCAGCATATCCCCCGCCGATACTGAACAATCCAACCTGTATAAATACCCAAAGAAGTTCCAGATAGATCATTTTTCTTCCTCCTTTTCCCCTTCGGCTATTTCTTGATTTTCTTTCTGCACAGCCCCTTCAACGGGCTGTTTTTCTGCTTTCTCTTCAGACGCACGATCTTTCTGCGGCTGTGTTTCGGCGCAAATTTTATCGGACGTTCTTGCTTTTTTCTTATGAATCCCTGCCTTAACGAAAAACACGATCACGGACAAAGCGATGCAGCCGAGAATGATATAGACCACGTTGACATCCAAGAAAAAAGTAAGCACGAACGCTGCCGCCATGATGAGGACAAACAAAACGTTCTTTTCTTTACAGACACCCGAGCCCATACGTATCACGACATCGCAGATCACTGCGGCAACGCCCGCCTGCATCCCCTTCAACACCGCGTTGACAACAACATTCTCGCGGAATGCAACGTAAAAAAAGGAGATAATCCCGATAATGAGCATAGGCGGCAAAATTGTTGCCAGCATGGCGAGCATCGCCCCCAACACACCGCCGATCTTATACCCCGTCAAAATCGCCGCATTCACCGCAATTGCCCCCGGAGAAGATTGTGCGATTGCCGCAAGATCCATCATCTCCGTCTCTTCCAGCCATTTTAGGTTTTCCACGAACTTCTTTCGCATCAGCGGTATGATGACAAACCCGCCGCCGAACGTAAACGCGCTGATGTACAGACAAGATGTAAACAGTATCCAGTATTTTTTTACCCGACTCATTTCAATATCCTCCCTTTTTATTATATCAGTTGACAATGTTGTTGTAAAATACTATAATTTAATCATTATCATAATAAAAAGGTTATGGGATTTGCAATGACCCTGCGCTATCTTCGGATCTTTAAAGAAGTCTGCGAACAAAAATCGGTGACAAAGGCCGCTAAAAAGCTTTTCATTTCCCAACCCTCTGTCAGCGTAGTCATTTCCGATCTGGAAAAGAAATACAACGTAAAACTGTTTATGCGCATCCGCAACAGGCTTGTCATTACAGAAGAAGGACAAGAACTGTATACGCGCGCCTGCAACGTTTTAAACAACTTTGACGATTTTGAAACGCTTGCCTTTGAAAACAGCAATTCGAATATTGTTAAAATAGGAACATCTCTTACCATCGGCACCTTTCTTTTACCGAGCCTTTTAAAAGAATTGCAAAAACAATATCCGCAGGCACAGTATAAAGTAAAAATTTTCCCCAAAGAAAAGATAGAAAACATGCTTTTACAGGGAGAATTGGATTTTGGATTGGTTGAAAATGCCGTAAATCATTCCGAACTGATAGCACAGCAGTTTTACGAAGATAAACTAGTCGCCGTTTGCGCCCCGGATTTTTCCGCACCTGAAACACTGAACGTACAGGAGTTGAAAAACTTTCCCCTGATCCTGCGAGAAAAAGGGAGTGCTACGCGCGATTTCTTTGACGGATATTTAAAACAACACGGAACAGAACTGTTCCCCTTTATCGAAACTTCCAACCCGCAAGCCGCGATCAACTGTACAAAAGAAGGATTGGGGATCACTATTTTGCCCCTCAGTATGGTGCAGGAAAATTTGCAGAACAACTCTCTGCGCATGATCGACCTAAACGATATAGATCTGAAAAGATTCTATTTTATCGTATCGCATAAACAGAAAGTTTTTTCTAACCTTCAAAAAAACATCCTTTCCGTCTGCGAAAAATATTTTCTAACCTGAATCTGTACAAATAACACCCTACAGTAAACGTCCTGAAAAATACGGATTTGCCCTCAAAATCATAGTTTTAATCTATACAAAATGTATTTAATTGCTTGAATTGGCAAGCCCCGTTTAAATTTTCTCGCTCCTGTGCTGCGTTTACATTGCAAATCCATACCACAAAAAGATATAGGCACAGGCGCCAAAGGCGCCTGTGCCTATATCTTTCAAATTGTTTTTTCCCGCCTCTCGGACATACCCCATTATTTTCTTCATCTCGCTTCGCTGTCGGAGACGGTAGAAATATCCTTTGCCAAAACGATATGGATCACTTCTCCCGCCACGCCGTCTATCACCCCAAACAACGACACGTTGCACATAAGATCGGGCGCACCTGGTTTTACGCTGATCGTTCCGTCGCTTGCAATGTCGACATATTGCGCACTGTAATTGTCTAACACCCATTGCACATCATTCGAAAAATGCTCCTGCTCGTTTTCATCTACAGTAAATGCGCTGAACTGCAAAGTACTTCCGCGTTTCAACAAATAGATGCCGCGATCTTCGATATAACTTGTCTGCGTTTCCTGATCTGTCGGGCGATAGATCACTTTTTCCGTTTTCCCGACAAAAATGGTATTTTAGTTGATTATAAGTCCATTGTTTATTTGCTCTATAACGAATAAATGCAATGAAGCGTATCCATTCTCATTGTATCACTTTATTTACTGTTGTCAAGGTAGTCAAGAAAAAAAGATTTGCGGTCCTGATCATTTCTTAACGAAAATAACCATAACAAATAATTTTATATAAAAAAAGGAAAACACCACAAAATACTTGCCGTATCTTGTGGTATTTTACTCGTTCAGTATTTTCGTATTGTTCAGATAGCAGAAAAAATAAAACCCCAACCGAACCTTTTTACGAGTTCAGTTGAGGTTGCACTTGGTGGAGTAGGCGAGAGTTGAACTCGCGTCTTACAAGATTGCCAAAGGGGTTTCTACACGCTTATGCCGCATTTAACTTAAAAAAGACCTCTCTGCGACCGAAGCAGTCTTTTCGCAGAAATCTTAAGTGCCGCCGACCTGCCGACTTCACGTCAGGTCAGCCGTTCCCCGCCTGCATTGACGCCCGTTTCCTCCCGACGGGAAAAAGGGACGGACGAGCTGCATTAATTAAGCAGCGTACGCGAACTGAGCGTTCGTGTTGTAATTTGCATTGTCTGCATTTAAATTTAGGCCGAATGTTTTAACGAGGCCACTCGTTCCTCGGCGTGCTTCCCCTTCCGCGCACCTGCAATCGAAACCGGTGCTACCCCATATTCAGCGGAAATGCGTACTATTATTATATACGATTTTCCGCAAAAATGCAACTTTTTTATTCTTCCGTCCTCCGTTCCGTCCTTTTAAGAGCAAGACTCTGCAAAATTTCCGCCGCAGCCGTTGTTCCTATCCCCGCCAACGCGGCGATGAGAGAGGCAAGCATGGGCAAAAACGAAGCGGTGCCCAACGAAGAACCGAATACCAGCAAAATGATCCCCGCCGCCGCCAGCAGGACATCCCCGACGATGCGGCAGACATGAAACCTGCTGCGGACATTTTTTCCGCCCAACGGAGAATACTGCCTTTCCTTACAGATAAAGATACATCCGCACCCGACAAACAGGACGGCCGCTGCCGATGCGAGGAGAATGACGGAAAGGACGACCGCAACGGCGAGACCGTTCGCCAGTGCGACGGCAAAGACTCCGACCACGCTGCCCGGCTGCGTCTGCATGGTTTTCGGGAAAAACAGGAACGTATAGACGCAAAGCCACAGAGCTGAAAATACATTCAGCCCCACAGCGGAAAGCTTGAGCGCAAAGACGCGCCGACGGATCTTGATTTCGTCCATATTTCCCCCCGACGTACCCTTAAAATTTGAACGGCGTTACCTGATAGACGTAATAGTTGAGCCAGTTTGTGTAAAACAGATTGGCGGCACTTGTCCAAGTAACCTTAACGTCCGTACACGTATTGTCCGTAAAATAATTGAAGGGCGGATGAATGGGCAGGCCCTTGGCGACGTCCCTGTCATACTCCTTTTTCAGGGTATAACGGTCGTACTCCATGTGTCCCGTGAGGAAAATCTTCTTGTTATCCCTGCTCTTTGCGATGGAGAGCCCCGTATATTCCGATTCGCTGAGGACGATGAGGTCATCCACCTTTCTGACGTCCTCCATATACACCGTCGTATGGCGGGAATGAGGTATGTAAAAGACGTCGTCGATCCCCTTCAGCAGCGGATCGTGCTGTTCGATGAGTTTTTTATGCGGGAAAATGCCGAACAGCTTTGTAGGCAGGAGATGTTTTTCGATCCCGTAATAGTAATACAATGCCGCCTGCGCGCCCCAGCAGATGTAAATGGTGCTGGTCACCTTTTTATCCGCAAAATCGAAAATCTTTTTGAGCTCTTCCCAATACGCGACCTCTTCGAAGGGCATGGTCTCCACGGGCGCGCCCGTGATGATCATACCGTCGAAATGTTTGTCCTTGATGTCCTCGAACCGCTTATAAAAACGCTCGAGGTGGGCGGCGGCTGTATTTTTGCTCTTATACGACTCCGTATACACGAGAGTGACATTGACTTGCAGCGGAGAGTTGGACAACAGGCGCATGAACTGCGTTTCCGTCTCTTCCTTGGTGGGCATGAGGTTTAAGATGGCGATCTCGAGCGGGCGGATGTCCTGCGTGAAGGCGCGCTCGTCGCTCATAACGAAGATATTTTCCTGTTTGAGCGCAGAAAAGGCGGGAATGTCCTTGGAAATGACGATAGGCATGAATGACTCCTCTCTTTTGTAAGTCAGATGGTCCTCTTACACGGACGATCTGTTTTGTGCCGCCTGCGGCACGGCAAGAAAATGCGCGGAGGCCGCCGCGGGGACGGCCTTTTTGCGCGATCTCCTTTTTTTGCGATCAGATCTTTGCCAGTGCCTGTTCGAGGTCGGCGATGATGTCGTCAGGATTTTCGATCCCGACGGAAAGGCGCACGAGGTTTTCGGGCACGCCCGCCTGTTCGAGTTCCTCTTTGGACAGCTGGCGGTGCGTGGTGGACGCGGGATGCAGGACGCAGCTGCGCACATCCGCGACGTGCGTCTCCTGCGTGACCAGCTTCAGCGCTTCCATAAAGGTTGCCGCCTTTTTCACGTCCCCTTTGATGCCGAAGCTCATCATGCCGCCCTGTCCGTCCGGCATATATTTTTCGGCGAGTTTATGATATTTGTTGTCGGGCAGGCTTGCGTGCCACACCCAATCGATCTTGGGATGTTTGGCAAGGTATGCCGCCACTTTTTTGGCATTGGAAGAATGTCTCTCCATGCGCAGGGCGAGGGTATCGCACCCCAGCCAGCTGAGGAAGGCGTTCTGCGGGCTCATGATGGCGCCCATGTCGCGAATGATCTGCGCGCGGCATTTGGTGGCAAACTGCGCAGCGGGCAGATCGGCATACACCAGCCCGTGATAGCTTTCGTCGGGAACGTTGAAAGAAGGATAACGGGGATTCCCTTTGAAAACAAAGTTTCCGCCGTCCACGATGACGCCGCCGAGCGCCGCCGCATGCCCGTCCAGATATTTGGACGAAGAATGAATGACGATATTCGCGCCCCATTCGAACGGACGGCACAGGATAGGCGTTGCAAGCGTGTTATCTACCGCAAACAGGACGCCGTGCTTTTTGCAGATCGCGGCGATCTTATCGAAATCGAGCACCTTGATGGAAGGATTGGCGACCGTTTCGGTAAAGACAAGTTTTGTCCTGTCGTCGATGAGCTTTTCTATCTCTTCCGCGGGCGCGTCGGGATCGAAAAAGCGGGTCTCGATGCCCAATTTGGGAAGGGTGACGGCAAACAGGTTGAACGTGCCGCCGTAGATAGCGGAAGAAGAGACGATGTTATCCCCTTCGCCGCACAGGGTGAACGCCATCATGGTGGAAGCGGACATGCCCGATGCGCAGCCGATGGCGGCAACGCCCCCTTCGAGCGCGGCGACCTTTCCTTCAAACGCCGCTACCGTGGGATTGGCAAGTCGGGTATAGAAATATCCGTCCGCCTTTAAATCAAACAGGTCTGCCATGCCCTGCGTGCTGTCATAAAAAAAAGTGGTGCTCTGTACGATGGGAGGGATACGCGATTCTCCCGACGCGGGACGATATCCGCCCTGTACGCAAATTGTGTCCTTTTTGTATTCCATGTCCGGTCTCCTTGTCTTGTTATTTTGTAAACGCTTCAGGCGTATTCCCTGATACGCCGTTCGGTGTCTCGTTTTAAATCTCTTTCTTTCAGCGACTGTTTTTTATCGTATGTGTGCTTGCCGCGGCAGAGAGCGATCTCCACCTTGACCAGCGAACCCTGAAAATAAACTTTCAGCGGAACGAGGGTGTATCCCTTTTCGTTGACTTTGCCGACGATCTTGGAAATTTCCGTCTTGTGCAGAAGCAGGCGCCTGTCCCTGCGCGAATCGCGGGTGTTGAATGCGCCGCTCTTGTCGTATACGGCGATGTGCATGTTTTTGAGGGTAACTTCCCCCTGCCGCACGAAACAGAAGCTGTCGTTTAAATTGCAATTGTTTTTGCGGATGGACTTGACCTCGCTGCCCTCGAGCACGATGCCTGCCTCGAATTTATCTTCGATGAAATATTCAAAGCCCGCCGACTTGTTGACTGCGATGATCTTCATAGTTCTCCTCTCTCCGATGCGAGCAGACCGTAGATCCGCTCGTCATAAAAGATGCCGTTTTTAAAGATGCTTTGGCGCAGAACGCCTTCCCTTTGAAACCCGCACTTTTCCAGAACGCGGCAAGAGGCGTCGTTTTCACCGAAAACCTGCGCCTGGATGCGGTTGACGGGCAGCTTTTCAAACGCTTCCGCACAGATGCGTCCGACCGCTTCGGTCATGATGCCTTTGCCCCAAAAGTCTGGATTCAGCCAGTACCCGAGTTCCGCCTGCCTGCAGTGAACGTCCTCCTGCAAGGTCAGATCGATCCCGCCGATCGCCCTGCCTTCCGAAACGATGGCATAAAACAGACCTTTGTCCCGCATTTTTTCTACCGCCGAAATAAAAAAAACGGCGCACTCCTCCGTATACGGATGCGGAAAAGTATTTCTCAAAAAGCGGGGGATCCTTTCGTCGTTGGCACTCTCTGCAAGAGAAGGCGCCAGCGCTTTGCTCCACTTTTCCAATGTGAACGCAAACGCCATAAGTGCTCCTTCCTGCCGCTTTGTTCTATTATAGCACAATCGGGCAGAAAATAATAGAGTTTATAAAAAATTTTTTCATTTATTCTTGCGCGGGAACAAATTCCACGCGGCGGGTACCGAGGTCGCACGCCGCGACTACGATGCGCATTTTGTCGCCGATCTTGTAAGAATGGCTTGCACCTTTGAGGAGGTAGCGCTCTTCAACAAAGATGTAGTCGTCCTCGGGCAGATTTTCGATGCGGACAAGCCCTTCCACCGTATTTTCCAGTTCCACGAACACGCCGAACGCCGTCACGCCCGAAATAAGCCCTTCAAACGTTTCGCCGATGTGCGAACGCATGTACCACACCTTGTACAGATCGTCCACGGCGCGCTCCGCCTCGTCCGCGCGGCGCTCGCTTGCCGAACAGCTGTTGGCGGCGATGTTGACAAAATTCCGATAACTTTGCTCGGCTTCTCCCGCCTGTCCGTCCAGGATGAGCTTGACGATGCGGTGCACAAGCAGGTCGGGATAGCGGCGGATGGGCGAAGTGAAATGACAGTAACAGTCGGACGCAAGCCCGAAATGCCCGCAGTTTTCCGCACTGTACCGTGCCTTGGACATGGAGCGCAGCATCACGCGGTTGACCACGCGAAAGCGCTCGTCCCCTTCCAGCTCCTTTAAAATTTTTCCGTATTCGCCGGGGCGCACGTTTGCGGGGTGGAATTTTGCCTTTACGCCCAGCAGCTGCAGATACGCCTTGAACCCCTGTGCCTTTTCTTCGCTCGGCTTTTCGTGCACGCGGTAAACAAAGGGAAGTTCGTACGCGGTGACGAATTCTGCCACCGTCTCGTTGGCGAGGATCATAAATTCCTCGATGATGCGGTGCGCCATCGTGCGCTTATACTCGCTTACCTGCACGCTGTCCCCCGAAAGGGTGATCTGCGCTTCCTTGACGTCCAGATCGATGCTGCCGCGTTTTTCTCTTTTACGGATGAGGATGTGCGCAAGCGCGCACATGTCCCCGCACAGGGGCAAAAGGTGCGCATACTGCTTGCAGAGCGCCTCATCCCCTTCCAAAATGGCGGAAATTTTTGTATACGTCATGCGGTTTTTGGAACAAATGATGCCCTGCGCCAGCTCGCTGTCCTTTACTTTCCCCTTTCCGTCCACGCGCATGATGCAGGAAAGGGTGTACCTGTCCTCCCCCTCGTTGAGGGAACAGATCCCGTTGGAAAGTTCCTGCGGGAGCATGGGCAGAACCCTGTCCGGAAAATAGACGCTGGTGCCGCGGGAGAGCGCTTCCTTATCGAGAGCACCGCCCCGCTTTACATAGTGCGTGACGTCTGCGATGTGCACGGAAAGGACGTAGTCCTCTCCCTCCCTGCGCACGCTGACCGCGTCGTCAAAATCGCGCGAGTCCTCCCCGTCGATGGTGATGACGAGGTCTTGGCGGAAATCCCGCCTGCCTGCGGGAAGAACGGGCTCGGCGCTTGAGCGCCGCGCCTCCGCGAGTACCTTCTGCGGAAACTCTTCGGCAAGGTTTTGGGTGCGGATGACGGCGTCCTCCTCCACGGACAGATCGCCGCCCTTGCCGAGGACTTCCCTGATCTCCCCTTCGGGGTCTTTCCCTTCGGGATAGTTGACGATGTCGACGACGACCTTTTCGCCCGAAAAAGCACGCAGACCGCCGACGACGCGCACGGGCTGAGAAAACCTGCGCTCGTCCGCCTCGACCATTCCGCACTTTCTGTCGCGGTAATAGGTGCCCGTGAGGCGGGTCATGCCGCGGCGGAGGATGCTGTACACTTCCGCCTCGTCCCCGCGCTCTCCGCCCACGAGGCGGCAGAGAACGGTATCCCCATGCAAAGCGCCGTGCAGGGAACGGTGCGGGAGAAAGAGGTCCCCTTCCTCACGCACGAGAAAGGCAAAGCCGCGCTCGTTGCCCTGGATGACGCCCTTGATAAGGCGCAGTTCGGCGGGCAGGACGTACCTGCCCCGATCGTCGCGCACGATCTCCCCGTCGCTCTCCAGCTCCTTTAAAAGGCGGAGAACGCTTTCCCGCTCTGTCTTGCCGCCCGCACCAAGCAGGCGACAGATGTCCGAAGCCTTTTTGTGGCAGAGTTCCCCCGTATTGAATTTTTCGCGTATGCTTTCGATGGCTGACATGTTTTTCCTCAAATTAGAGTTTTTGCAAAAAGAAAAGCGGCTATTCCTCAGAATAGCCGCCGTACCGGTACTGACTTACGCCGCAACGCCCCAAATGGTATCGAACTGCAGGATAAAGAAAGCAATGGCGAGAACGGTGAGCACGATCAGGCAAATGACCGTCCACTTCTTCATTCTGCTCTCCTTGGACCTGCCCTTGTTCTTCCCGAAGAAGGTTTCGCTGGAACCGCCGAGCGCGTCGATCCCCGTGGAGTTGCCGGGCTGGAACAAAACGATGACCACCGCAGCGATCGCCGCAACGATCATGAGCACCAGCAATACGAGGCTGACTATCTGATAGACTGTCCACACCCCGTCGCTGGGCAACGGAGCGAGAAGATTATTGATCATAGACATCATGTCGGGCATAGTAAACACTCCCAAAACTCTTTTTACAATAGCTTATACAGTATATCATACCGCAGAATTTTTTTCAACCATTTTTTCTGCGGTTTTTGATAGTTTTTTTGATATTTCACAAAAACTCAGCGCACAAGAAGAGTTTTGCCCGTCATCTCCGCGGGAACGGGGATCCCCATCATATCCAGGAGAGTGGGTGCAAGGTCGGCAAGCACGCCCCCTTCGCGCAGATGTGCCTTTTTCAGTTCGTCGCAGACGAGCACGACGGGCACGGGATTGGTGGTATGCGCCGTAAAAGGCGAGCCGTCTTCCGCGATCATCTTGTCCGCATTGCCGTGGTCCGCCGTCAGCAGCGCGCCGCCGCCCATCGAGAGGATCTTGGAAAGCACCTTGTCCACACATTCGTCCACCGCCGCGACTGCCTTTTCCGCCGCATCCAGAACGCCCGTGTGACCGACCATGTCGCAGTTGGCAAAGTTGAGGATCATCACGTCATACTCGCCCGTCGAAAGCTGTTCGAGCGCCTTTTCCGTCACTTCGTACGCGCTCATCTCCGGCTTTAAGTCGTAGGTCGCCACCTTCGGCGAAGGGATCAGCACGCGCACTTCCCCTTCATTGGGTGCCTCTACGCCGCCGTTGAAGAAGAAGGTGACGTGCGCATATTTTTCCGTTTCCGCGATGCGCAGCTGTTTTTTGCCGAGCGAGGAAAGATATTCGCCCAGCGTGTTTTTCAGGCTCTGCTTTTTGAACGCCACCTGCACGTGCGAGAAGGTCGCGTCGTACTCGGTAAAGCAGACGTACACGGGCGCAAGATAGCCGCTCTTTCTCTCAAAGCCGCTAAAATCGGGCTCGGTGAAGGCGCGCGTGATCTCGCGGGCGCGGTCGGGACGGAAGTTGAAGAAAATAACGCTGTCCCCTTTCTCCACGAGCGCCACAGGCTTGCCGTCGCGCACAACGTTGGTGGGAAGGATAAATTCGTCCGTTACTTCCTGTTTATACGACTGCTCGATCGCCACCGCGGCATCCTCCGCCTGTACCCCGTTGCCGAGGGTGAGCATTTCGTATGCCTTGACCACGCGTTCCCAGCGGTTGTCCCTGTCCATGGCGTAATACCTGCCGCAGACGGAAGCCACCGTGCCGAATCCGAGCTTGTCCATCTCCGCCTGCAGATCGCGCACGAATCCCGCACCGCTGGTAGGAGAGACGTCCCTCCCGTCCATAAAGCAATGCACATAGGCGTTGTCCAGCCCCTGTTCTTTGCACATTTTCAGAAGCGCATACAGGTGGGTGTTGTGGCTGTGCACGCCGCCGTCGGACACAAGTCCCCAGATGTGCAGTTTTTTACCGTTTTTCCGCGCGCTCTCCATGGCGGAAAGCAGCGCCTCGTTTTTGAAAAATTCTCTGTCCTGAATTTCCTTGGTGATCTTGGTCAGTTCCTGGTACACGATCCTGCCCGCGCCCATGTTGAGGTGCCCCACCTCGGAATTACCCATCTGTCCGTCGGGAAGACCCACGCTCATGCCGGAAGCGCCCAGCTGCGAAGAGGGATATTCTGCCGCATATCTGTGCACATTGGGACTGCCCTCGAGGGCGATGGCGTTCCCCTTCTTGTCAGGGTTGATCCCGTATCCGTCCATGATGATGATCGCATAAGGTTTTTTCATAAAAAATTACCTCGCTTGTAAACTCTTTTTCCCTATTATTATATACCATTTGCGCCCGCTTGGCAAGCCGCCGCGGGCACTTTTTCAAAAACCGCCCGAAATTCTGCCCCCTGCCGACCTCCCCGCACGGCGCGCGCGGCGGCGCCTCCATACGCCTTTTGGCGGCTATTTTAATAGACACATATCGTATTATTGTTTAAAAAGACCGCAAAAGAGAATTGTCTGTACATTTACTTGACAATCTGCGCATTTTATGGTAAAATCTTATGTAAGTATTTATAAGATTGTCGGTATGAGGCCGCCCGGGGTAAGGCGGCAGGAACAAGATCCGAACGAAAGAGAAAAGAGAAAATGCCGGTCCGGGGTACGGCAAAAGCGGAAACAAAAGTTTGTTTCCCTCTCAAAAAGTGTTGAACCGACGTATTGGCAGAAGCTGCCAAAATTCAGGACGTCGGTCTTACTATACGGTTATGTTTGCAAAAATTTTAAAAACCCTGCGGAAGGAGAACGACACCACCCAGTGTGAACTGGCGGAAAAGCTTGGCGTAAAGCAATCCACCGTCAGCAGTTGGGAGATCGGCCGTTCGCGCCCCACATTCGAACAGATCATTGAGATCTCCAACATCTTCAACACTTCTACCGATTATCTGCTCGGCAAGTCCGATAACGAAAACAACTACGTGTACACGGACAACAAAACCCTGCAGAATTTTTATGTGGATTTCGGTAAACTTTCCAAAGCGGAACAGACGTTTATCGTAAAGAGCATCCACTCCTACGTAGAAAATAAATAAACAGCAAGCGCCCATCCCTTTAAAGGGCAAGCCTTAATACGCCCTTTAAAGGCATTTAAGCGCCCCTTTATTGTTAACGGCGTTTATTTTTTTATCAGTCAACTATTTACTGCCATCTCTTTTCGCGCTTTCGGCGCGATTATTTTTATTCTGCCCTGCCAAACGGTAAAAGGGGCGCCTGCGGTTTTCCGCAGGCGCCCCTTTTGTTTTTCTGTCAAACGACAATCCTTGCATGGCATCATTCCGTACGCAACGCAACGACAGGATCTCTGCGCGCTGCCGCGGACGCGGGGAACAGGCCCGAAATGAGCGTGAGCGCGACACTGACGACGACCATGATCAGCGCAGCGAACCAAGGCAGTGCGGCGAGCCCCGCAATGCCGGTGAGCGGCGTGAGAATGGCGTTGATCATCAGCTGCAACAGGTACGCCACAATGATGCCGATCAACCCGGCACACAATCCGATGATAAATGTCTCCGCGTTGAAGACGTGCTTGATGTCCTTTTTCCGCGCGCCGATGGAGCGCAAAATGCCGATCTCCTTTGTCCTCTCCACCACCGAAACGTAGGTGATGACGCCGATCATCACGGTGGACACGACGAGGGAAATGCCCGTAAACGCCACCAAAACGTATGTGATGGCATCCAGAATGGTTTGCATCATGCCCATCAGCACCCCGACGGTGTCCGTATAGGTCACTTCCGTCGGCCCGTCGTAATCGTCCAGCGTTTCATGCGTCTGCAGCCATTCTTCCTGTGCCTGTGCGACCTTGACGTCGTTCCAATCTTCCAGGTATTTTGTGATCTGCTCTTTCGTTTCGAAATCCCTGGGATAAATAGAGATAGAATTGGGAACGTCCGTGCCGCCCAAAGAACGCAGGGTCATCGAGTTGCCTGTCTCGTTTGTGAGGTAGACGGACTTTAAAAATTCCATGCCCGGAGGGAGCATGCCGGATATGTCGGAGCTGAGCTGCGAATAGTAACTTCCGTTGAGGTGATAGGCGGGGGAAAGATAGACGGTCTGCCCCGGCAGACTGATGCGCGCGCCGCTGGCTATGGTGCCTTTGAAATCCGACTGCAACCACTTGACAATGGAAGACTGCATATTCTTCTGTATATACTGTTCGACCAGCTGCTCTGTGACGTTGAGCCCGCCGGAAAGGCATCCGTAGGTAAGCCCGTCTTTCAGGCGCAGGATACCCGTGATCTTGATCTGCACCCCCTGCTCTTCCGTCGCGTCAAGAAGGGTGCCGTCCTCTTCGTAGTTTCCGCGGTTGCCCACGTATTCGAAGGGATAGATCGCCTGCGGCTGGGCGGAAAAATCGGTGGGAAGATACACTTCGTCGTTATAATAGAGAGTAAAGGGTTTTTCCATCAGTTCGTCGAAGGAATAGGTGAGATAGTCCCCGATCTCCTCCGTTTCAGCCCCCTGCGTATCACCGCCGCCCAATTCGAACAGACTGAGGAAAGTGTCCTCGTCGATGTAGCCCAGCTGCGCCAGCAGAAGGTCGGTCAGATCGTTGTTCCCGCCGATGACCAGCACCGCCTCGTCGGGACTTTCGGGGAAGCTGCCCTGCAGCACGTCGTACTGAGAGAGGACGTATTCGGCATAGCGGTCCCGATCGATGGAAAACTGAGAGGTACCCGGCATTTTGTTGACAACGGAGCCGAGGTAATCGACAAGGTACGCCATCTGCGCGTACTTTTCTTCCTGGCGGGAGAGCACGTCGATGAAATACTCTTTCAAAGAGGAAAGGGAGCGCACTTCCGTACGCGACACGCCGTCGGCATCCTTGGTCTTGACGGTGGTAAAGAGGTTGTCGGTCAGCGTTTCGCCCGCATCCTCCGTAATGGCGTAGTAGAGCGATTCGTCCATATCGTACACGTAATCGAGGTAGCCGTCCTGCGAGATGTCGTTGGAGACGGTCATCCCCTGCGCGATCTGCGTGAGGAAGGAATTGACGTATACTTTATTTTCCAGTTGGGACAGGTCGGGCATATCCTTGGAGGAAGCGAACCCGCTCATGATCGCCATGGGGTCGAGAGAGGTTTCGGTGATCTGCAACGGGTAGTAAGAGAGCATATCCTCCTCTGTTTTTCGTATGTAATTGGAAAACCCGGATGAGAGAGCAAGAACAAGGCAGACGCTGATGATGCCGATGCTGCCCGCGATGGACGTGATGAGCGTGCGCGCCTTTTTGGTGAGAAGATTGCGCCCGCTCAGCTGAAAAGCGGTAAAGAGAGACATGCTCGTCTTTTTCTTCTTCCTACCCTTTGTTTCCGCGGAGGACTCTGCGAGGGAAACCTTCTCTTTCTCCTCATCCTCCTCCCCTTCCCGATAGGGATCGGAGTCGGAAATGATCTGCCCGTCCTTGAGTTCGACGATACGGGAAGAGTATTGTCTGGCAAGTTCCGGGTTGTGCGTGACCATGATGACGAGCCGCTCGCCCGCGATCTCCTTGATCAGGTCCATGATCTGCACGCTTGTCTTGGTATCCAGTGCGCCCGTCGGTTCGTCCGCGAGCAGGATCTCGGGATTGTTGACCAGCGCACGCGCGATGGCAACGCGCTGCATCTGTCCGCCCGAAAGCTGGTTCGGCTTTTTGTTCAGTTCCCCGCCCAGCCCTACGCGCTCGAGCGCGTGCGCGGCGCGCTGACGGCGCTCCTGCGCGGATACGCCCGAAAGGGTGAGCGCCAGCTCTACGTTGCCCAGCACCGTCTGGTGCGGGATGAGGTTATACGACTGAAAGACGAAGCCGATGCTGTGATTGCGGTAAGCGTCCCAGTCGCTGTCTTTAAAGTTTTTTGTCGAAACGCCCTTGATGATAAGGTCGCCCTGCGTGTAATGGTCCAGCCCGCCGATGATGTTCAAAAGGGTCGTCTTTCCGCAGCCGGAAGAGCCGAGCACGGAGACAAACTCCTTTTTTCGAAACCCGAGCGTGATGCCCTTGAGGGCGTGTACTGTGTTGTCCGCTACTTTGTAGTCCTTTGTGATCGATTCAAGTTTGAGAATTGCCTGTGACATACCGTATATTATTCTCCATGCCGAGCATTATTCGCAAAATCGCGCAGCAAACTTTCCTCTTCTTCGGGCAGTTCCGCCGCCGAAGCGCTGCACGCATCCAAAAACTCGTTGGCGCAGGCGATAAATTCGTGCACTCGCTTTTCGCCGAGTTTTTCCATAACTTTATCCAAAAAGAGCTCGTATCTCTTTCTGATCCCCTTATAAACTCCGTGCGCGAAGTCGGACAGTTCTATGTAGGCGATCTTTTTGTCCTTTTTGTCGGGCACTCGCCGCACGATGTTGTTCTTTTCCAGTTTGTTGACCATCTGCGAAACGGCGGAACGCGTAACGCCCAGCTTTTTTGCGAGCTGGCTGGAAATGACCCTCTTGCCAGTCTCCCCTGCCTCCACGATCTCGCGCATCATCTGCATTTCCGTATTGCTGAAAGACTTTATATGCCCGAACGGACGGATGTCCTCGAGCCGCTTACCAATGCTGTATATCGACTGCATGATAACATTCTCTTCCATTTCCGATCCCCATCCTGTTCCTCTGCCAAAAGAAACAGTGTTAAGTTCTTAATCTTTTTTCATCATACCGCAAAAAAAGAGAAAAGTCAAACGACAGAAAAGGGCTCTGCGGGAATTTCACTAGAATATCATACTAACAAAAAAGGGGCAGCCGCCGTTTGACGGCGGCACCCCTGCCCTGCTGTTACCAGTCCTGTTTTTTTAACGATTTGCTCTTGACATCGTCATAGTATTCGAAATATTTTTGCTTGAAATTTTTTTCCGCCTCCCCCTGCTCGGACAGCAGGCGGGCAAGTTCCTCGGGCGTAAAGTCGGAGAGATCCGCCTCGCCGTCATAGGAAGAAAAGAATTTATACAGTTCCGCTTCGGACATGGCGCGCCTCCTATCGTTGCTCGCGGCGGTACAGGTACATGGTCGTACCCGCCGCGTCCGTGCCGATGCTGTATTTTTTGAGATACGGCGTCAGCTTTTCCATCAGTTTTTTAAACGAGTTGCACCCGAAGTTCTTGGGCACAAAATCGGAATATTTCTGCTTCATCTCCGAAGAGATCTGCGAATAGTACGCTTTTCCGCTGTTGTCGATCATGCGGTCAATGATGTTGTGCAGATCGCTCTTGCGTTTGTTGTCGAGGATCTCTTCCTGCGACGGCGCGGGCTGCGCCTTTTCGGCGGGCTGAACCTTTTCCTTCCTGCCCTTGGCAGGGGCGGCGGGTTTGACTTCCGCATTGGCGTCCAGATAGATAAATTCGTTAAAAGCGTTGACAAAATTCTGATTGACGCTTCTTCCGCCCATACCGATGACTGTCTTGTCCCGCTCGCGCAGCTCGCGGACCAGTCGGGTATAATCGGAATCCCCTGCAGCGATGATAAAGGCGTCTATATCCTTTTCGAAAAGGATGATAAGGGCCTGGATGATGAGGGCGATATCGATGGTGTTTTTGCGGGGCTGCACTTCGAACTGTTGCTCCGCCGTCATGGAAAAGCGATTGACTTCCTCTTTCCAGCCCTTGACGGCAGCCTTTGACCAGTCGGCAAAAATACGCTTGACGACGATATTGCCGTAGTTAGACGCCTCGTCAAATATTTGTTTTGCGGAAGACGACGGGACATTTTCCGCATCGATAAGCACCGCAACATTGTTGATTTTTTCCATACCTGCCCCCTTTTGCAGCGAAGAACTACGTTCTCTGCAGATAAGATCATTATAGACGATTTGTGTATTTCTGTCAAGCGGGGCATGCCCTTTCGCAGGAAGAGAGGAAAAAAGTGAAGAGATCAAAAAAATTTTTTTCGAAAGAGCATAAAAAACGATTGAAAAATTTACGGGAATGAGGTATAATAAAAAAGCTTTCAGGAGCGGGGATGTAGCTCACCCGGTAGAGCGATACGTTCGCAACGTATAGGTAGTCAGTTCGAGTCTGATCATCTCCACCAAACAAAAAACCACCCAAACGGGTGGTTTTTTGTTTGGTCGGGGTTGTGAAGACGCGAACCGGCGAGGCGTAGCCTCGGCTGTTCGTGCTCGCAGAGCTTTGCGCTTTGCGCAAGCCCTGATCATCTCCACCATGCAGTGTCCCCACCCCAAACGGGTGGTTTTTTGTTTGGTCGGGGTTGTGAAGACGCGAACCGGCGAGGCGTAGCCTCGGCTGTTCGTGCTCGCAGAGCTTTGCGCTTTGCGCAAGCCCTGATCATCTCCACCAAGTCAAAATAATCCGAATCTTTTAGCTGCAACCGATTGGTGTTGGAATCTGTACTCAAAACATTGTACAGAACAATTATAACCCTATTCATTTAAATCATCATAAGAGTTGACCACAATAAACACCCCCGTCAAAATCCGCAAAAATAAGATTTTAGCACCTATAGCAACGCATTTTGAACTTTACGGAAAAATATCACACGCCTCTAAAAAAAAGAAAAATCATAACTACGCATTCAATGCATAGTTATGATTTTTCTTTTTCTGTACAATTTCAGTATTCTATCCCGCGGCGGGCAATGATACCCTCGTCAAAAGGATGCTTTCTTTTACACATTTCAGTTATATAATCGGCACGACCAGCAATTTCCCGAGAAGGATCCCTGCCCGTAAGTACCACTTCCAAGGCGGCGGGACGAGTATCCAAAAAACGCACCAACTCGTCCTCGTTGACAATCCCATGATTGCAGGCAGAAACTATTTCATCCAAAACAAGCAAATCTGCTTTTTGCGCCAGCTCTGCCGCACGGCGAAAAAGAGAAGTATACGCAAGACTGCTTTCCTTTTTCTCTGTTTCTGTCATATTTGAAACACGCCCGAAGTAACGCTCTTCACACAGCACATCGACGCAGGAGAGCGTTCGCAAAACAGAAATTTCTCCAGAAACCCCGTTCTTGAAAAATTGAACGAATACCACACGCATTCCGCTCCCGGCGGCGCGCACCGCCAATCCGACGGACGCCGTGGTTTTACCCTTTCCGTCACCGCAATACAGATGCACCAGCCCCGTTTTCATATGCTGCATCCCCCATCGATGATCTTTAAAATTTTATCCACATCCATGTTTTGCTCAAACACTTCGGCAAGGCGGTTATAATTTTTCTCTTTCAGCGCACGCACATCTTCACCCTGCTCTACTTTTTCTCCCCCTAATGCCCGCAAAATTTCAGGGACGATCCCCGCTTCGTCAAAGATCCCGTGTATATATGTGCCGTACACATTACCACTGCATACAACTGCAGAAGAGTTATCCGAAATGCCCATATGAATCTCGTACCCAGTATATTTTTGCCCGTTCAGGCAGGAAAAAACGCCGCTGACGCCTTCAATAACGCCCTTCGTTTCTCTCAGAAATTTCTCTTTACCGAATACTGTTTCTACGGGAAGCAGTCCCAGTCCCGACTCCTCGCCTCCGCATTCGCAGCCGTAAGGATCGCGAACCAGCCTGCCCAACATCTGGAAACCTCCGCACACGCCGAAAACGGGCACTCCGCGATGCGCCGCCGCCACGATCTGCTCCGCCAAGCCGCTTGATTTGAGAAAACGCAGATCCTCTATCGTACTTTTTGTACCCGGCAAAATGATCAGATCGGGAGATGCGAACTGTGTAACCTTATCCACGTAACGGACGGAACATCCCGCAGCCCTTTCAAACGGCGCAAAATCGGTAAAATTAGAAAGCTTGGGCAAACGCATGACGGCAATATCCGCCCCCACACCGCCGCCCTTTGCATGCAGGCGTTCGGAGAGGCTGTCCTCGTCGTCTATATCCAGAGCGGTATAGGGCATCACCCCTAAAACCGGCTTACCGGAAAGACGGGCAAGAAGATCTTTTCCCTCCTCAAACAGAGAAACATCCCCGCGAAATTTATTGACAATAAGCCCCTTGACCAAGGCGCGTTCCTGTTCCGAAAGCAAAGAAACCGTGCCGCACAATTGGGCAAAAATACCGCCGCGATCGATGTCCCCGACCAGCAAAACGGGCGCTCCGATGCGCGCGGCAAGCCCCATATTTACAATATCGTCTTTGTTGAGATTCAGCTCTACCGGACTGCCTGCACCCTCGATGACAATAACATCGTTTTCCGCCGCCAGACTTTCGTAAGCCTCCATCACGACAGGGATCAGGCTTTTTTTATAGACATAATATTGTCGTGCAGGCATATTCCCCGCGGGTTTGCCCATAATGACCACCTGCGAGCCGACGTCAGTCGTCGGCTTTAAAAGCACAGGGTTCATGCGTACGTCCGGTTCTTTCCTTGCCGCTTCCGCCTGCACGACCTGCGCTCGTCCCATTTCCAGTCCGTCCTTGGTCACATAAGAATTGAGCGCCATATTCTGCGATTTAAAAGGCGCCACGCGCAACCCGCGCTGAGCTAATACGCGGCACAGTGCCGCCGCCGTAAGACTTTTGCCCGCGTTGGACATGGTGCCTTGAATCATGATCGGTTTTGCCTTCATCTCTCCTCCCTGTTATGGACAGCGCACAATTCGTGCCAACGCACTCAGAAATTTTTGATTTTCTTCATGCGTACGAACTCCTATCCGATAAAATTTTTTTCCGTTTTCAGCAGTCAGCCCTACAAAATCTTCGCAAACTCGGATCGCAAACCCACATTCCCGAAGGCGTGCGGCAAGATCTTCTTCCCCTTCAAACAATAAAAAATTTGCCGACGAGGGGCGGGGCTGATAGCCTGCCGCGCATAAACCCGATTTCAGAAACTCGCGTTCTTTCGCCACCGTTTCACGCAGTCTGATGAGATATTGCGAATCCTTTGCCGCGGCTATTCCCGCCGCCTGTGCGACGGCCGATACGTTCCACGGCTGCATTTTTTTTGAAATTTCCGCCAGCTTTTCCGCCTCTCCCAAAAGATACCCCAGCCGCACCCCTGCCAGCGCGTAACTCTTTGTGAAAGCCTGCAAAACATAAACCCCGCCGCCTTCAAGCAATTCGGAAAGAGTATAGCCCGGCGATTGGGTAAAATCGAAAAAACAACCGTCAACAAAAAACTCAACGCCCGTACGCTGACACATCTCGCGCAACTTGAAAATTTCCGTTCGGGTGAACAGGTATCCGTCAGGATTATTTGGTGCACACACAAACAGCGTGCGCACCCCACGCAAGGCACTTTCCTTCACCGAATGCAATCCCAGAAGATATCTGACCTGCCCGCCATAGGCAGCAACTGCGTTTCCGTACTCGGAAAAAGTGGGCGCAAGTACCGCAGCTCCTTCCCCTGCATGCACCGCCGCATATGCGTAGATGAGTTCCGCCGCGCCGTTGCCCGCAAGGACGTTTTCTGCGCGCACACCTTCTTTTTCCGCAAGAGCCTCCCGCAGACGGGTGCAATGCGGATCGGGATAGCGATCGGAACGATCGAGTGCGCACAGGCATGCCTCGCGCACCTTCTCGCTCATTCCCAAAGGACTGATATTGACCGAAAAATCGTACTTCGCACACAGATCTCCCCCGTGCGAATCTTTTCCAAACCGCATATCCCCTCCTAAAACGCCACAAACAAGATCGGCGCAGCGATCGCCGAAAACAATACGAGCGCAATAAAAGCGGTAACATACATCAGCCGATTCGCCCGCACGATATCTTTGGGTTCAATTTCGCGTATCGCATCGCCTATGTACGGCTTTTGATGCAAAACTCCGTGATAGATCGCATCACCCGCAAGGCGTAACCCCAACGCTCCCGCGCAAACGGATTCCGTCTGAGCCGAATTGGGAGAGGCGTGTTTGCGCCTATCCCGACGCCAGATACGGAAAGCGTTGCACGGACGATACTGAAGTATCACGCTCGCCAACAGCATAAACAACGCACTCAATCGCGCAGGAATGTAATTGAAAACATCGTCCGTGCGCGCCGCTGCCTTTCCGAAATACAGATAGCCGTTTTCTTTATACCCGACCATCGAATCCATGGTGTTGATCGCCTTATACAAAAATCCGCCCGCGGCTCCGCCGAGAAAGAGAAAAAATAAGGGAGCAATGACGCCGTCCGATGTGTTTTCAGCTACCGTTTCCACCGCCGCGCGCGCAATACCCGCTTCGTCGAGTACGCTCGTATCCCTGCCTACGATCATAGACACCGCATAGCGCGCGCCCTCAACGTCTCCTTCGCAGAATTTCTTGTAAACTTTACAGCTTTCCTTTCGCAAGCTGTGCGCCGCAAGGATCTGCCAGCAAAAAACAGAGGAAAGAGCGAGATATGCGTACGGACTCCACCAAAAACACAGAGCAAGAAGCCCCGCGGGAATACCCGCCGAAAGGATGCATACGAAAAAGACCAAAAAGACACCGCCTGCCGTTTCACCCGCAGGAGTTTTTGGGAAAATTTTGCGCAACCCCTTTTCGAATACGGAGATCAGCTTCCCGATCGCCACGATGGGATGCGGAATCGGGCGCGGGTCTCCGATCAGAAGATCGATCAAAAAACCGATCAGAATGGAATAAAAAGTAAGCCGAAAGAGCGTCAGCGCCATATTTTTCCCTCAACTTGCAGGCATTCGTTTTCCCAAACGGCAGAATAGCCCTGTCCGTTTTCCGTGTGCCAATCGTAAAAACTGCGTTTTTGCGCCGCATAGGTTTCCAATACAGACATGATCGTGCCGCTATGGACAATAAGCGCCGCACTCTCCCCCTCTTTCAGACTCGAACAGAACCGCGCAAACGCCGCCGCGCAGCGGGCGCGGAACTCTTTCGGCGATTCCCCGTGCGGAAAGGCCATCTCTCCGCCTGAATCCACCCATGCCTGATAATCGGGATTTGAACTTAATTCGATATAATTCTTATTTTCAAAATCGCCGAAATCACACTCGCGAAAATCGCGTACAACAAACTGCTCTCTGCCCGGATACAATATCTGCGCGCTCTCGCGACAGCGCAGCAACGGCGACACTGCCACGATATCCGCCTGCGGCGCAACGCGCAAAGCCAGACTTTCCCGACCCGACGCACAGAGCGGTTCATCCGTCCTTCCGATGTAGCGTTTTTGCTCGTTGCCCGCCGTCTTCCCGTGGCGGATAAGATAAATTTTGTTCATTTCAATACCTGTCCTATCCCTGCAAACACGCGGATGACACGATCGGCGCGCTGTGCAAGCGCGCACAATACCCTGCCCGTTTCGTCACGGAACTCCCGCTCTTTACGATCTGTCGGGACGATCCCCATGCCCACTTCGTCACAGCACACAATACAATCCCCTGCCCCGATGCGCTCCGAAAGCTGTGCAAGAACACGCTCTCCGCCTTGATGCGCAATCAGGCGCTCCAGATGCACGATCGCCCGTTGTTTTCCGATCTCTCCGCCGATATCCTCGTCCGCAAGTGAGTAATGATTGCGAATATATTCCGTCTTTCCCTGTGCCCTGCCGCCGATCACCAGAACAAACATACCTTCCTCCCTGCCATCCTTTACAGCAAAGCTCCGCCGATCGCCACGGCGAGCAGCATGACGATCTCTATCACCTGTACCGTCCAGCCCGCCAGGTCCCCGGAGATACCGCCGAACATAGCGTACATCGCTGCCACGCACAGGAGATAGGCGACAAGTCCGCACGCCAGCGCGATACTGCCCAAAAGAGGCGAAAGCAACACGCAACCCGCTGCCGCAGCCGCCAGCCACAAAATACTGAACACCGTAACTACGGTACGCTGTCCCGCATTGCGGAAGGTAGAGACAAGTCCCTCTTTCGCCGAACGGAAATTGATGACAGAAAAAGCACTCAATGCACGTTCAAAAGTATATGCGAGGGCAAAAATCGCATACAGCTCTAAAGACAGTACGGACGCCGCCGCAAAATACGCCACAAAATAAACCGCACACCAGATGATCGCAAACGCGCCTGCGTGTGAATCTTTGAGAATTTCCAACTTTCTTTCCCGCGGCTGACGGGAAGAAATCGCATCGACCGTATCGCAAAACCCGTCCAGATGAATTCCCCCCGTATACAGCACGGGAAGAACTGTTACGAGCGCAGCGGTAAGCATTGCCGGCAATCCTGCCCAGACAAACAAATAATAAAGCCCATACCCGATGCCGCCGAGCACCGCGCCGACCAACGGGAAAAAACAGAGCGCATAACGCATATTCTTTTCCGTCCAGCTCGCCTGCGGAACAGGGATCTTGGAATACATGGAAAAAGCTATAAACAGACCGTTGATCATCGAACGCATAAATACTCTCCTTTGTGTACCACGGGAATGGAATAAACGCTCTCCACCACCAGATCTGCTTTCTGCGCCAATGCACAGTTTAACCTTCCCAGCGAGCCGATGTATTCCGCCGTTTGGGCATCGTACCCGATGCCGTCCGAAAACACTTCGTTTGTGACGATGACGACGTCGTTTTTTTGTGCCAGCACAGCAATTTCCGTAAGGATTTCGCCGACCGCCGCTGCAGTCTTTTCCTTCACAGTGCTTTCGCGTTTGCCTTCCTCGTCCGAAATCGGTGTCTCTGTTTCGGAAAACATGGCGTTTGCAAGGCGGTTGGAAAGACATTCCAACAAAACGACGCCGCCGCTGTAACCGACAGGAAGAGCGTTCGGACATTCAACGGTAATAAACCCTTTGCCTGCACGCTGGCAGCGATGCTTTTTCACTCGTGCGCGACCCTCTTCGCCCCAGACGCGCATAGTTGCAAAATAATATAGTTTTTTTTGCGCCGCTTTATCGGCATGCGCAAGAAAAAGGGCGTAGTTTTCGGCAAGTTCAGATTTCCCGCTCCCGCTTCCGCCTGAAAAAAGCGCAATCACAGCGGTTTGTACTCCTCAATCGGCGTTTCGGCAAAAGTGAGCATCTCGCCGTAGACAGCATATGCCATATCCAAAAGAGGCATAAGCGCAATCGCACCCGTGCCCTCACCCAATGCCATGTTCGCGCATATGGGCGCGCGCAGGGATAACTTTTCAAAAATATGCTTTGCGGCAGGTTCCCCCGAAAGATGGCTGGCGAGCATAAAATCGCGGCACGCGGGACAGATATTTGCCGCACACAGCGCCGCAACAGCGGAGATCACCCCGTCAATGAAGATCGGGATCCCTGCCTGTGCCCCGCCGATAAAGGCGCCGCACATACCGGCAATATCCAGCCCTCCGACTTTGGAAAGGACATCCACCGCATCCGAAGGATCGGGAGAAAGTCTTTTCAGCGCGCTTTCGATGACTTCCACTTTGCGGCGCAATCCTTCGTCAGAAAGTCCCGCCCCTCTGCCCGTGAGCACGCTTGCAGGGATCCCCAACAGTGCGCTTGCCACCGCACTGGACGTTGTTGTGTTGCCTATGCCCATCTCGCCCGTTGCGATGATGGAATACCCCTTCCCGTGCAGTTCACGCACAAGTGCCGCACCCGTTTCGATGGCCCGCTCGCACTCTTCACGCGTCATCGACTGCAATTTATAAAAATTTCTCGTTCCGCGGCAGACGTGCACGTCGCGCACTCCCTCTACGGATACATTCATACCGATATCCACAGGGAAAACATCCGCGCCTGCCACTTTTGCCATTTTACAGACGGTGGCATTGCCCTTTGCCATATTCCCCGCAACGATCGCCGTTACGTCACTGCCCGTCTGTGTGACTCCCTCTTCAACAACTCCGTTGTCTGCACAAAAAACCAGAACACAGCGTTTTTTGAGGTCTTTTACCCCCGGCATCCCCTCGACGCGGCTCACCATATCCTCAAAAAGCCCCATTCCTTTCAGAGGCTTTGCAAGAGAATCCCAGTGTTTTTGCGCACGAAGCCGCGCTTCTTCGTCAAAATGCGAAAGCTCAAATTTCATCACATCCGCTCCTTTTCCAACCGAATTTTTCTGCCGCTGCCTGCAGAAAAGCAGCAGGGCTATACCCAGCTTCCTCGGGCGCAGCAATCACCACGATGCCCATGCCGCGCGCCTTTGCCGCGCAGATCTTCGCATCCGTACCCCCGCGCTCGCCCGTCTGTTTGGTTACGAGCCACTCGCAAGGATAACGCGAAAACAGATACTCATTGTCCTGCTCGCTGAACGGGCCCTGCATGGCGATGATCTGTGCAGGGGTCAGCCCGATCCGCTCGCAGGCGGCAAGCGAGGAAGAAAGAGGCAGAACACGCACCACAAGTCTCTTTTGCAGCATCGCAAAAGAATCTAACGAACGACTGCCCGTAGCGAGAAAAACAGAACCCTGTTGATCTTTAAGATACTTCGCCGCACTTTCGGGGCTGTCGCAAAGTACGACTCCTTCCTCTTGCAGACGCACGTCGCGCACAATGCGGAAATAAGGGATCCCTTCCCTCTCCGCCGCGGTACGAATGTTTTTTGTAACAGTCCGCGCATGCGGATGAGTCGCATCCGCTACCAGGTCGAACTTCTCTTCGCGAAAAAGCTCCTGCATCTGCACACAGTCCATTCCGCCCGTCAATATCCGCGCTCCCGGGGCAGAACTGAGTGTTCCGCCGTACTCCGTTGCGGTGCAGACAGTCAATTTCGCGCCGCAGTCGGCAAGAGAAAAAGCCAACTCTCTCCCCTCTTTCGTACCCGAAAAGAGACAGATCTTAACTTCACTCATCTTCGCACGGAATACACAAGCGCATTCACGATTGCCGCCGCAACGCTGGAGCCGCCCTTTCTGCCACGCGCGACAATATAAGGAACTTTTTTGCAGGCAAGCAGGCGTTCCTTGCTTTCGACAACGTGTACAAATCCCACAGGCACTCCGATGATGAGCACAGGATCGATTTTACCCTCTTCCACCAGATCGAGAAGGGATTCGAGCGCCGTCGGCGCATTTCCTATCGCAAAAATACAAGGCTTTTGCAGCGCCGCCGCGCGCTCCATTGCCACTTTGGAACGGGTTACGCCGCGCTCTTTGGCTTCCTTGGCCACGTCTTCGTCTGCGACGAAGCAATGCACCTCTCCGCCCAGCGAAGCGAGCGTCTTTTTATTGATGCCCGACTTTACCATCGTCGTATCCGTAACGATGTCGCACCCCGCCGCGATAGCCTCGCGCGCAGCGCGGACTGCCGTTTCCGAAAACACGAGATTATCCGCATATTCAAAGTCCGCCGTCGTATGAATGACGCGCTTGACGATGCATTCCGTTCCCTCCGCGAGCTTTTTATCCCCCAGCTCTTCCGTTATGATCGCAAAACTTTTTTCCTCGATCTCCATCGGTTTCATATCCGTCATTTTTTATTCTCCAAACAATTTTTATAAAATGTTACAGCGCCTTCAAGATTGCTGTAAAAATGAATGTGCGGAAACCCCGCAACGAGATGTTGATCCGCAACCATACATTCGTAGGTACTTTCTTTCCGCGATGCGATAAAGCCGTTTCCGTTGTCTGTACAATCGTAATAGTGAAATTCATGCGCGCGGTATTTCATGCCTTTGTTTGCCAGAAGGCAGTCCTCTTTCGCTTCGAGTCCGATATACCCGAAGCGCACGGGGCGCTTTTTATTTTCGGAAGAACCGTCCAGAACGCCCGCCATTTTCCGCCCGTCAAGAAGCTTATTCAGATACAGAAACCCGCCGCACTCCGCAAAGACAGGCGTGCCTTTTTCTGCCGCCGTGCGAACGCTTGCACGCATGGACTCGTTCGCTTCCAGCTGTTCGGCGTACAATTCCGGATACCCGCCGCCGAACCAGAGCACGTCCGCATCTTGAGGAACACTTTCATCCGACAAGGGCGAGAAAAACTCGATCTGTGCTCCCAATGTACGGAACAAATCAAAATTTTCTTTATAATAAAAGCAGAATGCCGCATCCCGCGCCACCGCCATTTTGAGCGGAGCAAGCGCAGGCAACGCAGGCTCTCTGTATTCCAGCGCGGGCGCCTGACGCGCCAGCTGCAAAAGTCCGTCAATGTCCAGCGTTTTTTCCGCCAGCACCGCCAAATCCTGCATCTTCTTTTGCAGATCCTGCACTTCCCCCGCCGTCACAAGCCCCAAATGTCTGCTTTTGAGGATATATTCTTCGGGCAAAGGAGGCAGATATCCATACAACCTGATCGATTGATCCTTCCAAACCGATCGGATGCCCGAATAAGTGCGCTCCGTCACGCGATTGATGATAAACCCGCGGATACCGCTGTCGCGGCAGAAGCGTGCAAAGCCCTGCATTTGCGCCACAACGGAGAGAGCCGCACCCTTTCCGTCTACGATGAGAACTGCCGGGGCATTAAGTCTCCTGCCCACGTCCCATGCGCTGTGCTCGCGCGTGAATCCCATTCCGTCGTAATACCCCATCGCGCCTTCGATCAGATTGACGGAATGTGCGCTCTGCGCAAAGACATAAGAGAGCCATTCACCGCAAAAATAGCTGTCTGCATTGGCACTCGGAGCACCGATCACCGCGGCATGGAACATCGGGTCTATAAAGTCAGGGCCGCATTTGAATGCCGCAACGTCCTCTCCGCGCAGCTTGAGCGCTTTGAGAATGGCACAAAAGACGGTCGTTTTTCCGCAACCGCTGTTTGTGCCCGAAAGCAAAAGCCTTGCAAAGTTATTCTGCATCCTTCCCCTCCTCGGTCGACCCTTCCGGTACTTCTGCTGCCGAAGAATAGACAGGAATGCCTGAGCGCTCCGCCAAAGCGATCAATTGTTCCGCGCGCGCGTTTGTTTCGCCGAATTTTCGGCAGGCTGCCAGAAGCGCACCCGCCCGCTCCGTCTCTTCCGCCGCACGGGCAACATCTTCTTCTCCTACCGAAGCAAAAGCGGGAACGGAAACAATGGAGGTCGCAAGCGAACGGGCAACCTGATAGTCTACATCGTTTTCGCTGAGAATGCCCGTCGAGAAGGCGATGCCCCGCCGCTGTAATGCGCGGTATACCGAAATTCCCGCGCCGCCGCCCGCAAGTACAAACACGCGGCTTGTACCCTGCGGCTTTTCCATTTCCACGCTGCCGAACAAAAGATTATAATCGCCGCGCACCAATCCGTACAGGCGGCGCACCGTATCCCCTCGGAAGATCTCTTCGGGAGTTCCTGCCGACAAAACCCTGTCCCCGTCCACACAAACGATCTTGTCCGAAATTTTTGCCGCAAGATCTATCTCGTGAAGAGAAAGAACCACACTCATCTTTTTTTCCGTTGCAAGCCGCCGCAAAACGCCCAGCAGTTCGATTTTATAGCGAATGTCCAAAAAGGAAGTCGGCTCGTCCAGCACCATGATCTGCGGTTGCTGACAAATCGCGCGAGCGAGCAGAATACGCTGACGCTGTCCGTCCGAAATCGCCTCGAAAGGCGTATCCGCAAGCTCCGAAGCTCCGACAAGCGCCATGCTCTCCGCTACGATCTCTCTGTCCCCTTGCGTCAGTTTGCCGAAAAAACCCGTATACGGATACCGCCCTGCCGCGACGATCTCTTCACAAGTCATACGTTCCGTCTTTAAACGTTCGGTAAGGACAACGGAAAATTTTGTGGCAAAATTACGGAAAGTGAGAGATTTTGCGTCCTCTCCGTCTACATACACCGTCCCGCCGAGGAGATCGAGATGACGGGTAATACTCTTTAAAACGGTGGATTTTCCCGCACCGTTGGGCCCGATCAGCGTGACGACCTCACCCGCATCGATTTCCAGTTCGATCCCCCCGATCAGGACCTTTTTGTTGTAACCCACGCTCAGATCGTGTGCAGAAAGGCGCGTCATGCACTTTTCCTCCTGCTGTTCAAAAGCATCGCTATGACCACAGGCGCACCGAAGATCGCCGTTACCGTACCGATGGCAAGTTCTGTGGGAGCAAAGATCGTACGCGCGATCAGATCGCATATAAGGCAGAACAATGCCCCAAGTAAAAAGCTGCCCGGCAAAATGACGGAAGGCTTTGAAGTATTAAAAATCAGTTTGGTAAGATGAGGTACGGCGATCCCCACAAAGGACACAGGACCCGCAAAAGCCACAACGCACGCGGACAGAAGACTGGAAAGCAAAATTACGAGTACTCGGAACAGCCTTACATTCATACCCATGCTCTGCGCATAGCCTTCGCCCAACTGAAACGCCCCGATGGGCTTGATCAGCAGAAGCGTCCCCGCAAACGCAGTCAGGACAAATCCAGCTATGACCGCAACGTCCTTCCAATCCGTCCCCGAAAAGCTGCCCATCGACCAGAAGGTGAGATTGACGATCTCCTCCTGCTTTGCAAACGTGATGATCAGATCGGTAACCGCCGAACAGATGTAGCCGATCATAATGCCGATGATCAGCAGGATCGCCATGTTTTTTGTCTTGCCCGCACACAACAGAACAAAGCCCATTGAAATCAGCGAACCCACAAAAGACGCCAATACCATGCTCACTCCGCTCATTCCGCCCAGAAAATTGGTAACGACCACCGTGCAGAATGCGAGCACCATCTTTGCACCCGAAGAAATACCCAGTTCGAACGGACTGCAAATGGGATTGCGGAAATATGTTTGGATCAGATACCCGGAAACGCCGAGTGCGCCGCCCAACAATGCGGCGGCGCAGAGGCGCGGAAGGCGGAGATCCCACACGATCGTGTTCACCGCATCCCCTTCGAATGCATCCGTAAATAAAATTTTAAAGACGTCTGCGACCGATATGTTTGCACTGCCCACCCAGATATTCAGGATGACCGCCACCAGCACACCTAACGCCAACAGTGTAAACCCGATCTCGCAGCGAAGCGCCTTTTTCGTCTGTTCCTTCATTTTATCAGCTTATTGTTTTAATTTGTTTTCTTTTTCTTGTAAACCATTACAACAACTACTACGGCCGCCGCAAGTAAAACCGCAATTCCGCCCACAACCGCAAACAAAATCGCTCCGTTCTCTTTCGGCGTCTCGTCCACCTCGCGGTCTCCTTCGCTCAGACGATTGACATACGTCAACGTATCGGGCGTTTCGGGATCATACAGCATTCTGTAAATATCCGCCACCATTTCACCCATTTTGTCCGTCTTCTGATAGAAATCGTCAGAGGTGCGCCAGACGTTTCCGTCCTGATATGCTTTGAACTGCTTGAACCAATCCCCCAAACGCGCGTCCAGCAATCCCTGCATGGTTTGATCGGATACGCCGGAAGCGCCGCTTGTCCAGTTATAAAGCACATAATCCGCGCCCGAGCAGGTTGCAATAAACGCTTCCTGCGACATCTTTGTGTTACCCGACTGCCCTTCGCCGATCAGAGTGACCTGTTTTCCGCCCGCAAGATTGACGAGTTCGGTAACATAGTCCGCCGCATTGCGAACGTAAAAGGTCTCTTTGGAAGACGTCGTATAAAAAATGAGGACCGTCTTTTTCTCTTCGTCCTTGATATCGCCGATTTTTTTCAGCGTATCATTGAGGATATCGACCTGTGCGGCGAATACAGAATCTGCCTCTTCCCGCATATCAAAAATCTCGCCGTAAACTTTGATCCACTCCGTTCTGCCGAGAGGATGTCCTTCGTAGTTGGACTGGTCGCGCATAACGCGAAGACCGCACGTTTGCGTCAGCTGTTCTTCCACATCAGGAACAGAATCGAGCATTGTCGAAAACACGACAAACGAAACTTTCTTTTGCTCGCCGATAGACAAAATCAGTTCGTAATCGGGGGCGCTGTATTTGCCCACTTCAGTGATCGTTCCGTCTTCGATTGCGTCTTTGATCTCCTGAATACGCCATGTCGTGTCCGCCGTAGTCATCGGGACCCTGTCCAGCGCGCCCAATGCATTGATCAAAGACATTGTACTCGCAGACGAAACCATGATATTTCGCCTGTCCTGCCAGGTCATGAAGTTGACCGTCTTTTCCGCACCGCCGGATACATTGCCCTCTGCGGAAGTTACCTTTACGCTGTCAACCCCCTGCGGCAAAAGAAGCCACACCGAATCGAGAGACTTATCCTGTTTAAAAACCTGGATTTCCGTATATTCGCGCTTCTGCGAATCGGTAAACTTTTCCATAGAATACTGCACGGCAAATTTATTCTCTTCATCGCCTGTGCTCGTCAATCCCTCATAGACAAACTCTGCTTTGTTCTGGTTTTGTCCCTCTTCCTTTTTTCCATCCTCTTTTGCGCAAGCGGCAAACAATGCCGAAAATACGCCAAGCACCAACACGCACGCAAGTAAAAAAGCCAACCTTCTCTTCATTCCATTACTCCTCGGAAGTTTTCTTTCGCAAACAAACCGAGAAGATGGCAACAAAAAACGTCCGCATGTCTGACATGCGGACGCACCTTTCCCCTATAGCTAAAAGGCTTGTCGGCCGCATTCTTCATATGCCCAAGAATGTTCTCCGATATCGCTTAAAGCAGGTTTCCTGACTTACGGTCCCTCCGGGAGGGATGTGCCGCCTTCTCAAACACAAGTTCAATGGCTGTTACGCATCGTTTAACCGAACACAGTAATGGCTGTTGTACCGGACTTTCACCGGTTTCCCTTTTAACCCGCCTTCCGACGGGCACTCCAAGCGCGAGCTTATTTGCACATTCGAGTTTATACCTTTTACAGGCATCCGTCAAGTTATTTTTTAAAATTTTACATACCCGAAGCGCATGTTGACAAGATATTTCTTTTTTATAACAATTCAAGACGATATATTTCTGTCACCTCCCGCTTCAAAAACTGAAATAAGACTGTTTCGGCATATCCGATGCAAAGTTTTACCGAGTTTTCCTTCTCTTTCAGTCTTTGAATGTATGGATGATTTCCTGCACATCCGCAAAAAACCGCGACAAATGCCAGCCGTCTGCCACGGCATGGTGAATGTTCATCGATAAAGGCAAGACGGTTTTTCCGTTTTCTGTTTCGTATTTACCCCAAGTGACAACCGGAGCAAGATATTTTCCCTCGTCGAAAACATGTATGTCAAAATTCTTATACCTCACCCACGGCAGACAGGATACATCGAACGTGTTTGCGGCATGCTCCTTCAGATCGAATGTGCGAAAATCTTTATAACGCTCTCTGTCCGCAAGAAAACGGGTATGAAATTCAAACAGATCGTCCGAATATTCCGTGACAAGTTTTACAAACTGTTCATCGTCTTTATGAAAGTCCGCATAGTACGGGGAAATATAGTCCCAACGGATCAGATTCCCTTCCTTGTCCCAGCCGTATTTGAACTCTTCTCTCTGATTGATCGCTTTCGACACTGCCCACATCATAGCGGGATAGAATTTTAAGCCGTGCGCATGCACAAATTCTATGAGTGCCGTGACATCTATATCGACCGTCATGCTCATGACGTTGCGCAGATTTTCGATATAAAATCGGAAAAGATCTCCCCTTTTCCAGCTTTTCAAGTTTACAATTTCGTATTTCATTTTTTACCTCCTGAAATTTTAATAAATCAGGAGGCAACATCAAGCCCCATTTTCATAAATATCTCCTTTTAATAAACATTTCGTTCTTATAAGGGAATCAATCTTTATTTTTTGTCCGTATTTTTCCTGAGGGTCAAAGAGATCCCCTGTCTCTTGGCTTCCTCCTGCAACAATGCCGCCGCCAATACCGCATTTTCTTTCTTTGACTCTGTTTTATGATCCCGCAAAACTTGCATCACATTTTCAAGTTCCTGCAAGGGCAATAGATTGACCGCCGTACAAAACAGCGTCTTTCTGCGGCCGTCATTGTATCCAGCCAAAAGCCAAAGCAAAATTTTTTCTTTTTCTCTCTGCTCTTTGACATACGCCCGAATATCGTTTTTCGCTTTTTCCGTATCAACCTTACGGTTTTGATAAGAAATAAAGGAATCAAAGCGATCCGCATCCCTGTAATGCTCGCAGGGATATTTTTTACATTCAAAGCAAAATTCGATGCCGCCTTGTTCCAGACTGCACTTTGCTATACAGCAAGACTGATTCCCTGCTCCGCCTCCGCAGGAAGGGCAATACCCGCCGACGTACATCGGACACAGAGCACAATTCAATCCGCACAGGGAAAAGTATCTGTTTTTTCTTTCAATGCCTTTCATCGTTTCCTCTGTTTTCAGCCTCGGCAAAAAAAGCTTACATCACAGGGAAAAGTATCTGTTTTTTCTTTCAATGCCTTTCATCGTTTCCTCTGTTTTCAGCCTCGGCAAAAAAAGCTTACATCTCGCCTATTTATGCCGAAATCCTGATCATAAAACCTCAGTTTTCCCTTACGATCTCGGCATCGTTTTTTCTTTTTTGCCATACACTCTCCTTTCTATCCCTTTAACCGCCCGAGCATCTTTTTCAGATTCTCCTCATTCTGTTCGTCGGAAACCGTGGGATCTTTTGTAAATCGTTCACAGGGAAGATGAGCGCATGTTCCGCAGTTTTTCTGTCCTTTCCGATTCACGCAGCAGTCATACACTCTGCACACATCCCCGCCCGTGTATTGCAGCCAATACACTTTTCCCTTTATTTTTCGGCAACCCCCGCATGTTTTCGGGAACGATGCACACTCCGCGCACACAGCTCCGCAAGGAGAAGGCTCTGCAAACTCATCCTTCCAAAGCCACCACGGACATTTGGAAAGATCGGGATTTTCGGAATTTACAAAATATTCGACGGCGCGGTATAAATACAGCTGACAGCGGTCGATGACTTCTCCGCGCAAAGCACATTCTTCGCTGTATAGCTGCTCTGCCGTTTTGCCTTTCAACGATTCTATGGTCGTATATCCCATCGCAATGAGGTCTTTTTCCGTCGTCTTTCCCACGTTGGGTATTTTGCGAAGTTCGCTCATAAAAGCCCCCCCCTACATTGATAAGTAACTTCATTATATCATCTTTTTGCGAAGAAGTAAACAGAAAGCCTTCTGTACAAATGGTCTGTATTTTCCCGCAAATACAATTCTGAAAGATGTAAAAACTTTTTTCGGAAAAAATAAAACGATGAGAAATCAGGTTCAGTAGCAAAACTCTCTGTTCCCAAAAAAATACGGGCAGGCTGTAAACAGCCTGCCCGTCGTTTTAATTCAGTTTGATTTTTTTGATCTCTTCCGCATAGTACTGCACAAGTTCCCACTTGGTTCCGGGCATCAGCCTGTGATCGGGACAGGGAATAAACCCGCCCAGATCGGCAAGCTTCTGCATCCTCTTCAGCTCTTCGTCCACGGCTGCCTTGTCTTTGCGAAGCGCCGTCTTATCCATGGCGCCCACGCCCAGCATCCCCTTTCCGAATTTTTCGCGCGCTGCCGCAAACTGATCGCCCCACGTTCCCACTTCGATGGGGAACATCGTATTGACGCCGTTTTCAAACCATACGGGCAGCAATTTTTCCGTTACGCCGTCGCAGTCCAAAGAAATGATGTCTATGCCGTACTTTTTGCAAAGATCGTTTCTCTTTTTATAGTGTTTGGCGCACAGTTCTTCGAACATCGCAGGCGAGAGCAACGGCCCGTTTTTAAAGCAGATATCCTCCCAATAATGCGCAAAATCGAACTTGGCACCCGTCTTGAGCACCGCTTCCGCACACTGGTACTGCATCTCCGCGTATGTATCGATGATCTCCGCAAACAAATCGTAATCGTCGCACATCAGATAAGACATCCCGATGACGGACAGCATATTGCGCACGTCGCCCAGCACGCTGCCGAGGTTCAGCCCGATAGGCAGATCCTGGTCTTTCCTCTTTGCAAACTCTTCGGTAAAATACTTTTCATCGATGCGTTCTTTGCAAAACTGCATCTTCGGTTTATACAGCGCCTCGAACGCTTCCCTGTCCTTCAACTGATAGTCGTCCTCGGCGGGGATAGAACCTGCGCCCTCGCGGATGCGCTCGATCAGCCCGTCGCCGTTTTGCACGCGCATAAACCCGTCGGGGAGTTTCTCCAGTACCTTGTATTCGAAGGCGGGAAAGAGTTTGTTCTGCGGACCCACCGTACGGAACCAGTTAAAATCCCAGCCGAGAAGCCTGTCCAGCTCCCTGTCCGTCTCGTTTCCGTCCGCCCACGAACGGGGAATATCTTTGCTGATATGCCCCTGCTCTGCCCATTCTTCCAAAAGCTCAAACCAGTATCCGAAATGTACGGCGGGCATTCTGTCCGCTTTCTGATAGTGCAGGATGTTTTTTACCCGCTCTCTGTTGGTCATCTTATTCTCCTCCCGATCTTGCAACTGCATATTTTCCGCCCGCGCAGCTGCCGTTCGAAAAATACAGTAAAGAGTATACCACCCGACTCAACTTCCGTCAACGTTTTGCAGAAAAATATGATCGCCCCAAACAAAAAAATACCGAAAGTAGCAAAAAAACTCTGCACGGAGAAAGGGACAACGCGCCCCGTCCGCAGGAAAAACCGCGCGCAGAGGCATCCCGCAAGGGAAACTGCGCGCGGCGAAAGGCTATTCGATGCTCTTTAAAGACTCGATCATGTCTATTTTTTTCAGGCTGCCGTACATGGCAAGATTGATGATCGCCGAAAAGACGAGTGTGAGCGCCGCCCCTGCAAAATAACTGAGCAACGAAATGCTGCGCCCGAACATGATGAGGTCCACCTCGATGGAGCGTATAACCAAACAAAAAAAGCGGGAAAATTCCCGCTTTTTTGTTTTCAAGAAAAATTCCGCGCCACACCGAACAGCGGTCTCCGTTCAGAAGAGCAAAAACGCCGTAAGGTACCCCGAACCGAGCAAGACGGCAAGGAAAGAGAAGTTGAGGGCGAGAAATTTCAGCACGTATTTTTTTGTTTCGCCCGGACAAAAACGGCGGTAATTGTTGAGGGTGATGAGACTGGCAAGAGAAGCGATGGGCGTTCCCAGCCCGCCGATGTTGACGGCGATGAGCAGCCGCACATAATCCTGCGTGAAGCGGGAAAGGAGCACCGCCGAAGGGACGTTGGAGATGATCTGGCAGGAAAGTGTACCGAAGGCGAGCGGGTCGAGCGCGACCAGCGAACCGAGAAACTGCTCTACCTGCGGGATGCGGGCGAGGTTGCCCGAAAAGACAAAGAAGGCGCAGAAAGTGAGCAGCAGACCGTAATCGACGTGCAGGATGGCTTTAAAATCCAAAACGAGCAGACAGACGACGACGGCAAGTAGGCCCCAATAATACGGAAAGACGCGGAACACGATGAGCACGGACAGCACAAACAGCAATCCGTACACGACACTGCGCCACAGCGGCGGCGCCTTTCTGGGGCGGGCGGTGACGACGGCAGGCTCCGGCTTTACGGTGAGACAGACGCCGAGGATGAGCACGAAAGCGACGGCAAACGGGATGGCCATGATGGCAAAAAACTGCGCCGTAGGGATCTCGTAATAGGAAAACAGGTACAGATTCTGCGGATTGCCGAAAGGGGTAAGCATCCCGCCGAGGTTGGCGGCGATGTTCTGCATGATAAAGGTAAAGGCGGCAAGTTTTTTGTTACCGCACGATTCGAGCACGAACCAGCCGAGCGGCAGAAAGGTGACCAGCGCCATGTCGTTTGCCATGATCATCGAGCCGAAATAAGTGACGAACACCAGCGCGAGCACGATGTTGCGCATATTTTTGAAGCGGCGCACGATGACATCTGCCAGCCACACGAAAAACTTGATGTTTTTCAGCGCCGCCACCACCGCCAGCGTACAGAACAGGCAGGAAAGAGTGCGCAGGTCGAAATAGCCGAGATATTCCTCGTCGAACGGCACAAAAAAACAGGTGATCGCCGCCGCGATGAGCGCGATGACGAGCACCACGTTGCCGCGCAGGATGTGCCCTGCCGCCCATAAAAAACGTTTCCCCGCCGAAGGGGTTTTTATCTCTTCCAAACCTTTTCACCTTCCCGTTTTCCTCGCGCAAACGATGTTTTCCGACCGCCGCGATCTGCCAGACGGAAAAAACGTACCTGTGCGCGATGACAATATAATTATACTCAAACGCAGAAAGCCGTCAACAAATTGCAGGCTTTTGCACGAAGTTTTTGAGAAAAGATTTGCAGAAAAAACCTTTCTGTGTTATAATGCTGCCCATGAAAAACATTGTCCTCAAAATTCGGGAGGGAGACCTCTTCCGCTTTATAGACAGCGAGGAGCGCACAGAGCTGACCATCGGCAGTAAGCGCAGCGCAGACATCTGTATCCGCTCTGCGTACGTACAGGCAGAACAGGCGAAACTGCTCCTGAGAAACGGCGTATGGTATGCCGAAGACCTCTCCGCCGAAGAAGGGAAATGCCAGCTGTTTTTGGGCAAAAAGCCCTTCAAAAAGCCCCTTCTGCGCCTGGACGGGACGCTCACCTTGCGCAAAAAGGGAGAAAACAAGGAGACCGCGATCGCGGAGATCTCTCTCGTCAGACAGATCCGCCCGCAAAAGAACGCTTCCGCGTTCGACCTCACCCAAAAGACGGTGACCACCATCGGCAGCGGGAGCAAGAGCGACATCTTTGTAAACAACCCTCTCGTTTCCGACCGTCATTGCTTTATCGTCTTTGACGGGCAGGCCTGCTTTATCGAGGACGCTCACAGCCTGCGCGGTACTTACATAAACAACCGCAAAATCAAGCGCTGCAAACTCTGCGATTACGACCGCATTTCCATCCCGGGCGCGGCATACACCTTTTACAAAAACAAACTTCTTTGTTCCACCTCCGCGGCTGGCATACAGATAGACGCGGCGGATATCTGCAAGGAAGTTTCCGATAAAAACAGGCGAGGCAAAGTCTCGCTTGTGACGCACGTATCCATGCGTATCGCCGCGGGAGATTTTACGGCGATCGTGGGCGGAAGCGGCGCAGGAAAATCCACTACTCTCGACTGTATCAACGGAATGCGCCCCGCCACGGGCGGCAAGATCTACTACGATACCAACGATTATTACGAGAACATGAACTCGTATAAGAGCGTGATCGGATATGTGCCGCAGCGGGACATCATGCACGACGACCTGACCGTGGAAAAAGCGCTTTACTATACGGCGCAGCTGCGCACGCGCGCAGACATCTCCAAAGAAGAGATCCTGCGCCGCGTAAAAGATGCCCTTGCGGACGTGCGGCTGGAAGGCAAGGAAAAGCTGCGCATTTCCGCCCTTTCGGGCGGACAGAAAAAGCGCGTTTCCATTGCCATGGAACTGCTTTCCGACCCCAAAGTCATCTTTTTGGACGAACCTACCAGCGGGCTTTCCCCCGACCTCGACCTGGAAATGATGGAACTTCTGCGCGAACTTTCGCGCAAGGGACGAACCATCGTCATCATCACGCACGCCATGGACAACCTGGACAAGTGCGACAAAGTTGCCTTTTTAGGCAAGGGCGGACGGCTTTGCTATTACGGAAATATTTCGGGCGCTTTCCGCTGGTTCAACAGGCGCTCCTATTCGCGCATTTTTGCCGCACTGGGCGAAGAGGAAACAAGCGAACGTTTTGCCGCAAAATACAGAAGCACGGAGGAGTACAAAGCTCTCTTCCGTGAGTTTTCGGAGCTGTACGGCAAAAACTGTATTCTGCCGCCCGAAGAATTTACTGCAGAACAGACATGGGAAAAACAGCCCAAAAAACTCAAGGAAAGCAGTAAAAAAGAATTGCCGCAAGAGGAGAGAGAAGCATGAAAAAATTCCGTTCCAGATCTGCGCGCATGAACAGAATGCATTTCCGCGTACTTGTTTCCCGCTATCTGCGCCAGATCTTTACCAATGCGGGATTGCTTTTGCCGCTCCTGCTCGAAGCGCCCGTCATGCTCTTTATCCTCACCATTGCCTGCCGTACCAACGCCTTTACCGACAAAGATGTCTCGCAGGCCAACATCACCATCTTTATTCTGCTGATGATGTCCGCCATGATGGGCATACTCAACAGTTACCGTGAGATCTGCAAGGAACGCGACGTCCTTTCGAGGGAAGTATTCGGCGGGCTCGACATCTCCGCCTATGCCCTCTCCAAGTTCTGCGTTCTCGCACTCGTCGGGATCGTACAATGCAGCGTGCTCCTTTTCGGAACTGCCCTGTACAGCCCGTTCAATTTCTCCGCACCCGCCCCCGACTTTTTGCTCTGCCTTGCCGCACTCATCCTTACCAACCTTTCCGTGACGGCAATAGGACTCTTTATCTCTGCCCTGCTCAAAAAATCGGAGAGCGCCATCCTGCCCGTCCTGCTGATCATCATCATGCAGGTCGTGTTTTCGGACAGCGTTCTCGTGCTGGAAGGAGCGGCGGGATATTTAAAATACATCACCCCTTCCGCCTGGGGCATTGCCGTGTTCGGCAACGCCTGCGGTCTGAACGGCTGGCTGCCCGGCGGAATTTTTCACCGTGCGATGTTCGACTATTCCCCGCTGATCAGCCTTGCGGCGCTGGCGTTCCTGACGGTGTTGTTTGTGTTTCTCACCATCTTTGTACTCAAACGCCGCTACCGCGGAAAAGAATAAAAAGGAGATCTGTATGATACCGCAAGACCCCGTCATGCTTCTGAGCTTTGTCAATATGAAACTGCGCGACAGGTACGCCGACCTCGCCCGGCTGTGCGAAGACCTCGACATTTCCGAAGAAGAACTCTGCAAAAAACTTGCGCAGATCGGCTACAATTACTCGCCCGAACAGAACAGATTTTTATAATGAACAGGCACCGATTCAGACTGTGATCTTTACTTTTCGGCTGTAGGCCGTAAATCGGCGGAAAAGCACAGGCGGCGGATATGACAGCCCTTCCATCTTACGATGCTCTTTCCCTCTCTTCTTGTCTTTTCTTGACGGTTATTGAACCCCTTCTGCTCTTTTTTAAACTCGGACACTGTTTCTCTTGAAAAACTTCTGCAAAATATAACATAGACAAAGCGGAATAAGCTGTTTGCTTATTCCGCTTTGTCTATATCATCGGTAAAAACCCGATTTAACAAGATGTTTCAGTCTGAAAAATGAAAACACGTATACAGATTTTATTTCCCGAAAATTATCCCCGGGCCGTACTGTGCCAGACCGACCATGATATAAGGATTGATGCACGTGTCCTTATGCTCGTAAGCAAACTGCCACAGCCGTTTATACAGATCCCGTATCACGTCCTTATATTTGTCCTCCCCGATCCTGTTTACCGTTTCGTGCGGGTCAAGTTCCAGATCGTAAAACTCGTCAAAATCGAACCCGTTATAAACAAGTTTATACTGTTTTGTGCGGATGCTCCTTTGGATCCCGTACAATTCGTTTCCGTTGCTCTGCGTGCAAATTTCCTCCCGCGTCCATTCGCACGGCTCTTGTTTTACGAGCTTATACACGCTGGAGCCGGAAAATTTCCTCTTGCTCTTTATGCCTGCCGCCTCCAAAACGGTGGGAGCGAGATCGCATAAATTGACCGCTTCCTCCCGTACCTGTCCGACCTGCACCCTGCTGTCGTAAATCAGCAAAGGGATTCTGTACGCGCCCTCAAAACAGGGCAGCCCTTTTGCCCACAAGCCGTGATCGCCGCAATAATCGCCATGATCGGACAAATACAGAATGACCGTATCGCCCGCAAGCTTTTTTGCTTCGGCAACGATTTTTCCGAACAGATGATCTTCGTAAGAACAAAACGCGAGATACTTTAAGATCGACTTGCGATGTTCGTTTTCCGTCAAGCGGTCGTACATGCTTTTTGTTCTCTTGTAAAGATTCGGTCTGTTCTCCATATCGTCGTGAAAAGACGGAGGCAGCTGAATCTCTTGCAAAGAATACAAGTCTTCAAATTCTTTGGGCGGAATATACGGATCGTGCGGTCCCGTGACCCCTACGTACATAAACAGAGGTCTCTCGTCCTTTTTTTGAAGCATCTTTAAGGCTTCTTCCACGGTGGTGCCATCCGCATACGGATTTTCCGAATTGCCGTACTGCGTGTACAAAGGATACCCTTCCCGAACGATCTGCCCCTCTCCGCGCTCCGTATCCGCATCGCATATTTTCCCGCCGCGAACGCTTTTATAGTAGAGATCCCACTCGTAATCGTCGGGTCTTCTGCCCTTTTTTACATAGGAACCATTGAAATTGAACACTTCTTCAAACCCGAAAGAGGAAGGGGCCTGTTCGGAAGAAACGTGCCATTTCCCGGAAAAGCAACAGCGATACCCCGCCTTTTGCAGCATTTGCGGAAAAAGGCGGACATGATCGTTCAACCTGCGGCTGAGCGTATTACCTACGTCCACGTTGTTCCAAACTCCGTGTTCGCTCGGATACAGTCCGCTGAAAAAAGACGCGCGGGAAGGACAGCAATGCGGAGAAGGACAATACGCATGCGTAAACACGGTAGCGCGTTCTGCAAGCGCGGAAAAGTTAGGCGTTATTGCACGGTTATACGGAAAAACCGTATCATACCTCTGATGATCGGTCATGAACACGATGATGTTCGGTTTTTTATCCATTTTATTCCCCCTGATGCGGACTTGACGGATCTTATTTTTTCCGTCCGCTTTTTCTAAATCTTTGCAAACATCGGCAGATCTTATTTTATGAGCACGTATTGTGCAACGAGAAAGAAATTTTGCAGATCTTTCTCGTCCAGACCGCGAAACAAAAACAGATCGTCGTAAATTTTTTCCGACTCCGCCGTATCCTTGCTTTCCACATGGAAAAAGCCTGTAACGAGATCGATGCCAACCAAAGCTCCGCCCGTGCGGTAACAGACAACACGGGGCAAAACGCCCTGCGGCAGCTTTTCACGCGAAAAATCGTTGGCGACGATCTCCTCCGCCACAAGGCGCGAAAAGTCTTTCGACGGATATTTCTGCGGGCTATATTTGCCGCAAAAATACGCTTCTACCTGTGCCCCCGTCTTTCTGTTGGGAACAAGGTCCCTGTTTTCCTCAAAAATACGCCTGTATTCAGCAACCTGCTCCGCCGTTATTTCCTTTGTCAGCATATTCTTCCTCTTTCTTTTCGTTTTCAGGCGGGAACACGGCAAACGAATCCGCCGCGGAACTGTCCTTTTTCCACAAAACAAGGGCAAAATAGACGATGGCGGCGACGGAAACAAGCGCCGTCAGCAATATTTCTTCCGCACACCACACGTCATTGAACACGCCGAACCCGTAATCCCCCACAGAATAGATGAGATTTCCACAAAAATTGTACACCGCGTGGATGAACGCGCAGGCAAACACGCCGCTGCCGCAGAACACGCACACGGACAGCATGCATCCGATGAGGAAAGAATACCCCACCTGCAAAAACACCGCTCCCGAAAAGCCGCCCAAAAGGTTAACGAGGTGCAGCAGTCCGAACAGAGCGGACGAGAGAAGCACGGCGGCGAACCTGCCCTTTTTCCCCGTGCCCGTCACGCCCAGCACGAACGGAAAGATGACGCCGCGGAAGGCGGCCTCCTCAAACAATCCCACGCCCAGACATTGCAGGGCAAACGCTGCGACATACGCCCCGCCGCCCGTGATGCCTGCCGTGCCGCGGCAGAGCGCCACGATGGGCAGGTTGTTGACGGCAACGACGAGTGCAGGCAAGGCAAACAGCAAAAAGAGGGGCTTTTTGGGCACCCAAACGCCGTAAATGCCCATATGCAGAGCCAGTACAAACATTACAGCCGCCATTACGATGCGCAGGATCCCCAAACCGAGCATCTGCGCCAGCAGCTCGTCCTGCGTAAACAGATCGCCCAGCCACTGTGTGGGAAACAGAACGAACCCTGCGGCGAGCAGGTACAAGATCGCCGCACTCGAAAGGGGCGTTTTTCGCATGTAAAGCATTTTCTGTTGCATCCTGACCTCCCTTTCGCACCAAAAAGCGGGGAACGTATCCCCTTTTTGCCACATCCTTGCGGGTACAAAGTATTTCAAAATCCGCGCCACATGTATATGCGCCGCGAGCCAGTGCGGGCACAAAAATCCAAAATCCCAAAGCCGCGCCGCCCGAACAAAGACCTTGCGCCGGCGACGCAGGCTTGCCGTATAAAACGGGGCGGAATCTCTTCCGCCCCCGGTTTCAGTCTTTGAGCACGAATGCCGCGCCGAACGCGCCTTCATCCACGTGGATACTGAGCACGGGGCCCAGAACGCGCTGATGGATGTGCACGGCGGGCAGTTTTTCTTTGAGCATCTGTGTGAACTCGGAAACGTCCGTCTCTTCCCCGCAGCGGCAGATGATCAGTCTGCGCGTGTTTTCGGGGATGAGGGAAGTCATTTCTTCCAGTCTCTCCCGCGTGCCGCGCGCGTTGTTTTTGAAAAAGATCTTGCCTTTAAGGGTGAACACGGGGCGCAGGTTGAGAGTGGTCTTTGCCTTGGGGCTCATCATCCTGCCGCCGAAAATAAGGCGGTCGAGCGATTCCACCGTAAACACGATGCCGATCTTGAGTTTCAGCCTGTCGAGGTGCTCGACGATCTCTTCTGCAGACAATCCGCATTTGACCATGTTGACCGCTTCATCCACGAGCAGATGCATGCCTGCACCGATGGTCATGGAATCGACGACGCGGATGTTGCCGCCCACCTGGTCCGCCGCAAAGCAGGCGGAAGAATAGGTACCCGAAAGCGCGGACGAGAGGACGATGCAGATGACATCGTAACCGCGCCCGACAAGATTGCCGAACGTACGGATGAAATTATTGAGCGCGGGCTGCGCCGTCTTGCACGGGCTGAGCTGCTGCATCATCTGCATGTAATTCCCGTTCCTGCCCGAAGCGTACTCTTCATAAAAGTTGGGACCCAGCTGATAATTGAGGGGCACAACGCTTACAATGCCGCGACTGGAGATCTCCTCCGTGGAATACCCCACAGACGAATCGGTGACTATGGCAATCATTCTCTCCTCCTGATCTGCGCCCTTGCGGCGCAAAAATTTTCTCTCTTTGTCAAAATTTCAGGGATACGTCCTGCCGTTTTTCCGCAATCTCGGGGATACGGAAAACGCGGCTTTCTCAGTATTTACGGAAGCGCTCGTAGCGCTGCTGCACGAGCTGTTCGGGCGGAACGTCTTTCTTGCTTTCAAAAAATGCCGCCACGCTCTCTTTGAGATCTGCAAAAAACTCGTCGGAAAAGCCCTTTTCTTCCAAAACGCGCTCGACGGCGTGCAATCCGAAAAGGTCGTTTGCCGTCAGTTTGAGGCAGGCGGAAGCCTCTTCCACCTTCTGCGCGTCCTTCCACAGGATGGAAGCGCAGCCCTCGGGCGAGATGACCGAATAGGTCGCTGTCTCGGTGATCCACACTTCGTCCGCCGCGGAAAGACCGAGCGCGCCGCCGCTGCCGCCCTCGCCGATGATGATGGAGAGCGCGGGCGTTTTCAGGCGGATCATCTCCATAATGGAAGACGCGATCGCCTCGCTCTGTCCCCTCTCTTCCGCGCCGATGCCGCAATAGGCGCCCGACGTATCCACGAGGCAGAGCACGGGACGGTGGAATTTTTCCGCCTCCTTCATCAGCCGCATCGCCTTGCGGTATCCTTCGGGATGCACGCAGCCGAAGTTGTGCGCGATCTTATCCGCCGTATCCGCACCCTTTTCGATGCCGATGACGGTGACAGGCTTGCCGCAGATGGTGCCGATGCCGCCCACAACGGCGGCGTCGTCCGCAAAGCGGCGGTCGCCGTGCAGTTCGATAAACCCTTCCGTGATCTTTTCGATATACTGTACCGCGGTGGGCCTCCCCTTTTCGCGGCTCTTTAAGACAATTTCGTATGCGTTCATTGCGCCGCCTCCGTGGTATTATGGTATCTGAGGAGCAGAGAGAGCTTCTCCTTCATTTCGCGGCGTTCGACGATGAGGTCGGCAAACCCCTTCTTTTGCAGGAATTCGGCGCGCTGGAAGCCTTCGGGGAGTTTTTGACGGATGGTCTGTTCGATGACGCGCGGACCGGCAAAGCCGATGAGCGCGCCCTTTTCCGCCATGATGATATCCGCCTCAAACGCAAAAGAAGCGGAGACCCCGCCCGTGGTAGGGTCGGTGAGCACGGAAATATACAACAGCCCCGCCTCGCCGTGCTTTGCAACGGCGGCGGAAGTCTTTGCCATCTGCATGAGGGAAATGATCCCCTCCTGCATGCGCGCACCGCCGCTGAGCACAAAGCCCACGACAGGCAAACGGTGCTCGGTGGCGTATTCAAAAGTTTTCGTGATCTTTTCGCCCACGGTGTGCCCCATGCTGCCCATCATAAAGCGATAGTCCATGGAAAAAATGGCGCAGCGCACGCCGCCGATCTCCCCTTCACCGCAGACGACGCCGTCCTTTTCGCCCGTCTTGGCGCGCAGGGCGGCGATCTTCTCGTCGTATCCGGGAAAGCCGAGCACATTTTCGCCCGCGACGTCGGCAAACAGTTCGCCGAAATTTTCTGCGCACATGGAAATGCGCTCGCGCGCGCTGAGTTTTTTATAATGTCCGCACTTGGGACAGACGCCGAAGTGCTCCTTCATCTCGTCCGAAAGGATGATCTTGCCGCACTTTTCGCACTTTTCCGCCAATTTGTCGGGGATCTGTGCGTCCTGCGCAGGTTTCTGCGCCGCGGGGGCAGTTTCGTCCGTTCCTTCCAGTGCGTTTTTGGGTTTTCTGAAGAAAAATTATTTTAGATCCTCAAAATTCACTTTCTGATACTCCTCACGTGCGGGAGTACGCCCGCATTACTTGTAATTCTTTAAAAATTTTTCGAGGAAATTCGTGCAATATGTTCCGTCCTTGAATTCCGGCTGCGCAAGGATATCGCCCGAAAGCTCGGCGTTGGTATGCACGCCGTCGATGACCAGTTCGCACAGTGCCGCCTGCATCTTGCGGATGGCTTCCGTGCGCTCGCGCGCGTAGACGATGAGTTTTCCTATCATGCTGTCGTAATAGGGCGGAATGACGTAATCCTGGTAAATGGCGGTATCGAAACGCACCCAAGGCCCGCCGGGAATGTGCATGAACTTGATCTGCCCGCAGCTGGGGCGGAAATTGTTGCGAGCGTCTTCCGAATTGATGCGGCACTCGATGGCACAGCCGCGGAAGCGGATGTCTTCCTGCTCGTATATGAACTCGATGCCCGCCGCGATGCGGATCTGCCACTTGACGATGTCGATGCCCGTCACGTACTCGGTGACGGGATGTTCCACCTGAAGGCGGGTGTTCATCTCCATAAAATAGAACTTACCGTCCCGATCCAACAAGAACTCGATGGTGCCGAGGCTTGTATAGTTGACTGTCTTTGCCGCGAGCACCGCCGCCTCCATCATCTTTTTGCGCACGTTGGGGCGCAGAGTGACGCAGGGGCTCTCCTCGATAAGTTTCTGATTTTTTCTCTGCATGGAACAGTCGCGCTCGCCCAGGCACACGACGTTGCCCTGGTTGTCCGCCACGATCTGCATTTCGACGTGCTTGACGTCCGTGAGATATTTTTCAAGGTAGCACTTGCCGTTGCCGAAGGCGCTTTCCGCCTCCGCCGAAGCAGTGCGCACGGCGTTTTCAAAGTCCTCTTCCTTCCAGACGATGCGGATACCTCTTCCGCCGCCGCCCGCGGCGGCCTTGACGATGACGGGATACCCGATCTCGGCGGCAAACTTTTTTGCCTCCGCGATGTCCGTGATCTCGTCCAGTCCCGGAACGACAGGAACGCCCGCCTTTTTCATGGTGCGGCGCGCCTCGTCCTTGTCACCCATCTTGGCAATGACAGAATAGTGCGGCCCGATGAACTTGATGTTGCACTTTTCGCACAGCTCCGCAAAGCGCGGATTTTCGCTCAACAGCCCGTACCCGGGATGGATGGCCTGGCAGCCCGTGGCGATGGCGACGTCGATGAGGGCAGTCATGTTGAGATAACTGTCTTTGAGCAGAGCGGGACCGATGCAATAGCTCTCGTCCGCGAGATTGACGTGCAGCGCCTGCGCGTCCGCCTCCGAATATACGGCGACGGTGCGGATACCCATCTCGTTACAGGCGCGGATGATCCTGACGGCGATTTCGCCGCGGTTTGCAATTAAAATTTTACTGAACATAGTGACCTCACTCGCCGCAGGCGCACGCCCGCGGCAGAATCAAGAGACGCGCCCGCAAGGGGCTGCCGCTCAGAAAATTTTGAAAAGGACCTGACCGAACTCGACGAGAGAGCCGTTTTCTGCGCAGATCTCGACAATTTCCCCGTCCTCTTCCGCGACGACGTCGTTCATCAGCTTCATCGCCTCGATGATGCAGAGGGTATCCCCCTTCTTCACCTTTTGTCCGACCTTGACGAAAGGTTCGGCTTCGGGAGAAGGTGCCGTATAGAAAATGCCGACCATCGGAGACTTGACGTCGCGGTATTTATTGAAATCTTTGATCTCTGCGGAAGCCGCCTGCGCTTCTTCCTGCTTGGGTTCGGGCAGACTGACGAACTGTACGGGCGCGGGCGCCGCGGCAACGGCGTTCTCCAACTTGACGGAATAGTTCCCCTCTTCGTTGGATTCGGAAATTTCCATCTTGGCGAGGCCGCTCTCTTTAAAGACCGCGATGATCTCCCGCAACTTTTTCTTATCCATGTTCTGTTCTCCTTATATTCTGTAAAAAATGCGTTTATGGCTATGAAGATGTCATAAACGCATGGATGAGCTTATATTTTTTTGAAAGCGAGGCATCCGTTGTGGCCGCCGAAGCCGAGAGAGGTAGAAAGCGCGTACGTCAGCTTTTCTCCCACGGCCGTGTTGGGCGTGATGTCGAGATCGCACACCTCGTCTTTGACTTTGTAATTGATGGTAGGCGGAATGACCCCTTCATCCAGCGCGAGGATGGACGCGATCGCTTCCACGCCGCCCGCCGCGCCGAGCATATGACCCGTCATCGACTTGGTGGAAGAGACGTGCAGTTTATAGGCGTCCGCACCGAACGCGCGCTTGAGCGCACACGTTTCCGTCTTGTCGTTGAGGGGTGTGCCCGTGCCGTGCGCGTTGACGTAAACGTCTCTGCCCGCGACGATGCCGCCCTGTGCCGCCGCCAGTTCGATGGCTTTGGCAGAGGCGATCGCCTCGGGATTGGGCGCCGTCATGTGATAGGCGTCGTTGGTGCAGCCGTAGCCCACAACTTCCGCATAGATCTTTGCACCGCGGCGCTTTGCATGCTCGTACTCCTCGAGCATGACCACCGCGCCGCCCTCGCCCATGACAAAGCCTGCGCGCTCCGCATCGAACGGGATGGACGCGCGGTTTTTATCCGTGCTTTGGGAAAGCGCCTGACAGCTGATGAACCCCGCAAAACAGAGGGGCGTGATAGCCGCCTCGCTGCCGCCCGCCAGCATGGCGTCTGCATAGCCGTGGCGAATGGCGCGGAACGCCTCGCCGATGCTGTTGGTGGAGGTGGCACAGGCAGTCACGATGCCGATGTTGGGACCCTGCGCATTGTATTTGATGGCAACCGTGCCCGACGCAATGTTGGAGATCATCATCGGCACGAAAAAGGGAGAGACCCTCGAAGGACCTTTTTCGATCAGTTTTGTGTGCTCGGTGATCAGCGTCTGGATGCCGCCGATCCCCGACCCGATATAGACGCCGAAACGGTCGGGAGCAACGCTCTCCGCCGTCATGCCGCTGTCTTCGTATGCCTGCGTGGCGGCGGCGACGGCATACTGCGTGTATAAGTCTGTCTTGCGCACTTCGCCCTTAGGCATATAGAGCGTGGGGTCGAACCCGCGCACTTCGCCCGCAAGCGTGCACTTGTATTCGGAAATGTCGAATTTGGTGACCGTATCGATCCCGCAGACACCCGCTTTCATATTGTTCCAGGTTGTTTTTACGTCGTTGCCGAGCGGCGTGATGGCGCCCAGCCCCGTGACGACAACTCTTTTTTCCATTTTCATAAACTCCTTCGCGCTGTCGCGTAAAAGATTTTCCCCGCCTTGTTTTGCGGCGGCGGAAACCGCGTTCCCCTCTTTCCCGTTTGTTTTACAAAATGCTCAAAAAATAATAAAAAATACGAAAAAATATCGAAAAATAGAGCAAAAATACGCTAATTTATTTGCGTAAAATAATAAAAAATATTTAAAATATTGAAAAATTATTTTTAAGTATTTTTATCAGATTAAATTAAATATTTTATTTATTTATTTTAAAAATAAAATATTTTATTCTTATTTTTTAAAAATATTCCGCCCCGCCGCGATCTGTCCCGCCGCAAAAAGACGAAGCCACAAAAAACACCTATAAGAGATACCTTCTCGGCGTGTCTCCGCAGCAAATAGCACGGTCGCAAGGTACAAGTTCGGCGCGCCCGTACGCGACGGACTAAGCCGCAACAAAATATCGGCTCGGCGTGTCTTCTCAGCAAACAGTGCCGCCGTAAAATACAAGTTCGGCGCGCCTGCGCGCGACGGGCAAGGCCGCCCGAAAAGCGGCATTTCGGGCGGGGAAACCCCGCCCATGCCTTTGCGTCAGATATACATGCCGCCGTCCACTTTCAGCACGACGCCCGTGATATAGCGCGCATCCTCCGAAACGAGGAACTTGACGGCGTTGGCGATGTCCTTGGTCTCCCCCAGCTTTCCGAGCGGGATGAGTTTATACATTGCCTGTTTCTGCTCTTCGGTGAGCGCGTCCGTCATTGCCGTCTTGATAAAGCCGGGCGCCACCGCGTTGGCGGTGATGTTGCGGGCGCCGAATTCCTTGGCGACCGTCTTGGTCAGCCCGATGATGCCTGCCTTGGACGCGGCGTAGTTGGCCTGCCCCGCATTGCCCATCAGCCCGACCACCGAACTGATGGAAACGATCCTGCCGTAACGCTTGCGCATCATGTACGGCGTGACGTGCTTGATCATGTTGAAGCAGCCCTTGAGATTGATGGACAGCACTCTGTCCCACTCCGCCTCTTCCATGCGCAGGAGGAGGTTATCCGCCGTGATCCCCGCATTGTTGACGAGGATGTCGATCTTTCCGAAATCTTTGACGATCTGATCGACCACATTTTTGGTTGCGGTGAAATCGGATACGTCGCACCGATAGTAGCGCGCCGTGACCCCTGCCGCCGTCAGCGCATCCAGCGTAGCCTGTGCCGCCGCCTGATCGCTGTAATCGACCACCGCGATGTCTGTATTTTCTGCGGCGAGGGTGAGCGCGATCTCCGCGCCGATACCCCTGCCTGCGCCCGTAACGAGCGCGATCCTTTTTTCTGCCATAGCCTTCCTTTTAACAACAAAAATTTTATTTATGTTTAATAACAACCATTAACCGCGCGCAACCAACCCTGTGAGCACCTTGCCGGGGCCCACTTCGACAAACTCTTCGACGCCGCGCGCCTTCATGGCCGCCACCGTTGCCGTAAAGCGGACGGGCGAGCACATCTGCTGCGCGAGGGTGCGGACAAAATCGCCTTCGTACGGTTTTGCCGTGAGGTTGGCGTACACGTCCAGGCGGGGCACATTCATCTGCAATCCGCGCAAAAACTCTTCAAACGCGGCCGCCTCGGGCGCGAGTTCGGGGCAATGGAACATGCCCGAAACGCGCAGCTTCATGGCGCGGCCGCCCGCCGCCTTGACTTTGGCGGTAAAGTCCGCCTCCGCTTCCGCTTTGCAGGCGACGACCGTCTGTTTGCTTCCGTTATAATTGGCGGGATGGTTGTTCTCGCCGTCGCAGAGGGACTCCACCGCCTCGGGAGAAAGCCCGATGACGGCGATCATGCAGCCCGCAACGCGCTGTGTATACGCTTCCATCAGTTCCGCGCGCTTGCAGATAGTGCGGAACGCGTCCTCTTCGGAGAGAACGCCCGCAAAACAAAGCGCGGGCACTTCGCCGACGGAAAAGCCGCAGGCGCAATCGGGCGTACCCAGCTCCTCTTCCTTCGCGTAGGCGTAGGCGAGGTCAGCCAAAAACATGGTGGGTTGTGTAAGGAGCGTTCTGTTCAGCTCTTCCTGCGTGCCGCAGAGCATTTTCTCCACGGTGCCGGGGCGGATGGTTTCCGCCATGTCGAACAGTTTTTTGACTTTGGGAAGGTGTTTGACGTCCGCCGCCATGCCGGGCACCTGCGCGCCCTGACCTGCGAACAGAAAGGCTACACGTCCCATTTTACGCCCTCCATCATCTTTTCCGCCTGCGACATGATCTCTTCGATCATCTCGGCGGCAGGCTGTTCTTTTTTCACCATGCCGGCGATCTGCCCTGCGAGGAAGCATCCTTCCTCCGCATTGCCGTCTTTGGCGGCTTTGCGCAGGGAACCGACCCCGAACTCTTCCAGCTTTTCGTCCGGATAGTTGGAGTCCGCCTCCAGCTTGGCGTACTGATTTGTATAGGCAGTCTTGATGGCGCGGACAGGATGTCCCAGCCTGCGCCCGGTGACCATGGTGGAGATGTCCTTTGCAGCCAACACCTTCTTTTTATACTCAGCGCTGACCGTACATTCGTTGGCGACGAGGAAACGGGTGCCCATCTGCACGCCGCAGGCGCCCAGCGCGAACGCGGCGACCATGCCTCTGCCGTCCGCAATGCCGCCCGCCGCAACGACGGGGATGCTGACCGTATCCACGACCTGCGGAACGAGCGCCATGGTGGTGAGATCGCCGACGTGCCCGCCGCTCTCGCCGCCCTCGGCGACGACTGCGTCCACGCCCGCGCGCTCTACCATCTTGGCAAGCGCGGTGGATGCGACGACGGGGATGATCTTGATACCCGCCTCCTTCCACATTTTGACAAAGCGGGAGGGATTGCCCGCGCCCGTCGTGACGACAGGGACTTTTTCTTCCGCCACCATCTTTGCCACTTCCTCGACGTGCGGGCTCATCAGCATGATGTTCACGCCGAAGGGCTTATCCGTCATGGTGCGGCACTTTCTGATCTCTTCGCGCACCCAATCGGCATTGGCGTTCATCGCGGAGATGATGCCGAGCCCGCCCGCATTGGAAACAGCGCTCGCCAAAGAGGCATCGGCGATCCACGCCATGCCTCCCTGCATGATCGGGTATTGAATACCCAAAAGTTTTGTAAGTTTGGTCTGCATTTTACTTGTTCGCAACTGCCTCGTCGATCTTTTCGATCAGTTCGCCGACGGTGGAAAGCTGCATGTTTTCGCCGAGGGAAATGTCGTATGCCTCTTCGATCTGCATAACGATGTCCACTTTGTCGAGGGAATCGAATTCCAGCTCGTCAAAGGTAGTTTCGGGGGTGATGTCCAGGTCTTCGCCCTTGCATTCGCTCAGAATTTCCTTCAATTTTTCCAACGTAGTCATAATTTTGTTCTCCTTTCTATGTTATATATTTTTTTGATTGTGATCAGTCTTTCATCCACTGCACGATGCACGCGCCGCTGGTCAGCCCGCCGCCGAAAGCGACGAAGAGAAGTTTGTCACCCTTGCGGAAGGTCCCCTTTTTGGCGTACTCGTCCAGAAGCACCATCACGGAGGTGGCGGACATATTGCCGCACTCTTCGATGTTGAGCAAGACCTTGCTCTTGTCGATCTTGAATTTTTTCAGGCTGGCGTCGATGATGCGGACGTTTGCCTGATGAGGCAGATACCAATCGATCTGTGCAGGCGAAAGATTTGCCCGCGCGCACACTTCCTCGATGTTCCTGCCCATGGCGTTGACGGCAAATTTATACACTTCGCCCCCGTCCATGTGCATGGCGAGTTTTTCCTGCTCGTACTCATTGTACGGGCTGTTGAGCCCCTCAATGTTAGGCATGCGGATGACTTTGGAATCGGGATTGGTAGACAAAACGCCCGCCAGTCTTCCTTCCCCCGCACGCACGACCATGGCGCCCGTACCGTCACCGAACAGGACACAGCTGGCGCGGTCTGTCCAGTCGACCAGTTTACTCATTGCCTCCGCAGAGACAATGAGCACCGTCTTGGCCTTGCCGGACGCGATGAAGGAATCCGCCACTTCCATACAGTACAGCACGCCTACGCAGGCGGCGTTCAGATCGAAGGAGGGCGCGTGCGACCCGATCGCCTCGCCCACGATACAGGCGAGGGAGGGAGTGTAGGTATCCCCGCGCATGGTGGCACAGAGGATGAGGTCTACGTCCGCACCCGTCACCCCAGCGTCCGCCAGCGCGATCTGCGCGGAACGGATGGCGAGGTCGTCCAGCTTTTCGTGCGTAAGCACATGGCGGCGACGGATACCCGTACGGGTATAGATCCACTCGTCGGAAGTGTCGAGAAATTGTGCGAGGTCGTCGTTGGTGACCACCTTTTCGGGAAGGGCGCTGCCCGTCCCCGCTATATAAAAAGACATACGGTTGTCTGCCTCCCTGAATTGGAGAAGCGGCGCAAAAAGGAGCGCCTGCCCTCTCTTACAATTATAGTAAATTTGACCGTTTAAGTCAAGCCATATTCTGAAAAAGGAATAAAAACCGCTACAAAACGCTTTGTTTTGTACAGCATGTTTACAAAAAACGTGCGCCCGACGGAAAAAACGCGGGCGCACACGAAACAAATGAACATTTTATGATTTTTTCGGTACAATGGCAAAAGAAAATTCTGCGCTGGTGCAGAGTTTCCCGTTTGCTTCCAGCTTGCCTTTTGCAAAGCAGAAGATCCCCCTGCGCCCCGTCAGCGAGACGGTCATCACCGCCGTATCGCCGGGCAAGAGCGGGTTTTTGAACTTGACGTTGTTCAGCCCCGTATACATGGGCAGACAGTCGTGCACATCGGGAATGAGGGCGACCGCCGTCTGCGCGATCATCTCGCACTGAATGACGCCGGGAACGATGGGATTGCCGGGGAAATGCCCCTGCAGGAAAAACTCGTCCCCCTTGACGGTGTACTTTGCCACCGCCTCGCCCTGTTCGTTGATCTCTACTTCCTCGATGAGAAGCATGGGTTCGCGGTGAGGAAGCAGTTTTTTGATCTCTTCTTTATTCATGAAAATCTCCTCAGGAAACGATGCCCTCTTTGTCCCTGTCCTCGGCAAAGAGCGGGCCGTTGATGACGGGCAGAACGACGGGTGCTGCCATTGCCGCCGTGGTCAGCGTGGTGACCGCCGCGCGCAGGTAAGGATACAGGAGCGCAGTCCCCTCCACGACGACGGCGCGGCGCTCTTCGTCCGTTGCCGCCTCCGATTCGAAAACGCCCGTAAAGGTGACATTGAGGTCGAAAGGCTTGGGAGAATCGTCCGTCTTTTCGATCTTTACCGTCAGCGTGATAAAGCAAAGCTTATCGTTTTCCACCGCGCGGCGCACTTTGCGCGAAAAGGTGGGTTTGAGTTCCATTTTACCGCCGTTCTGCGGGCGCACGGCATTGAGCCTGATGCTCATTTCGTCTGCGCGAAGTCCTTTGAGAGAAAAATTCACTTTCTGCATGTTCGATACCCCGTAAAAGTTTTTGTGCGAAGCTGTTCCGCCGCACCATAGGCTTTGCAGGAACGCGCTTCCGCATACATCCATTTCTAATATTATACTTTTAAAATGGTCGTTTGTCAATATTTCTTCGAAAAAAGTACGCCCTCTTCCCGCCGCGATCTTTGTCGGGCGGGAAGAGGCTGTCTTTATCCGATTTTATACGTCGTACCGTTCGGCGTATCCGTCAGCGTCACGCCCTTGGCGGCGAGTTCGGCGCGGATGCGGTCGGCCTCGGCGTAGTTCTTCGCCTTCTTGGCGGCGGCGCGCGCCGCAATGGCCGCCTCGATCTCTTCCGCCGAAAGCGCGCTCTCTTTCTTCTCTTCCGCTTTGAGAAGGTCGAGGGAGAGCACCTTGTCGAAATCTTCCAAAAGCGCGCGCTTGGTGGCGCCGTTCAGATCTTTTGCCTTGATCACGTCGTACACGCAGGTGACGGCGAGCGAGGTATTCAGATCGGCATCCATCGCGTCGCAGAACGCCTTTTTATAGCGGGCAAATCCTTCCTCGTCCCTCTCCCCTTCCTGCGGGATGGCGAGGGCGCGCTGCCGAAGCTTGCGGTAAGCGTTGGCGGCGTTGTCGAAAGAATCTTCCGAATACACAAGAGAATTGCGGTAATGAGACTGCAGGCAGAAAAAGCGGTATTCCATGGGAGAATATCCTTCCTCTTCCAGCTTTTTGAGTGTGAGGAACCCGCCCGAAGATTTGCTCATCTTGCCGCCGGCGGTGTTGAGGTGCAGAACGTGGAACCAGTACTTGCACCAATTGTGTCCGAGATACGCCTCACTCTGCGCGATCTCGTTGGTGTGATGGGGAAAGACGTTATCGATCCCGCCGCAGTGGATGTCCACATATTCGCCCAGGTATTTCATGGCGATGCACGAACATTCGATGTGCCAGCCGGGGTATCCTACGCCCCACGGACTGTACCATTTGAGCGCCTGGTCTTCGAACTTGGATTTGGTGAACCACAGCACGAAGTCGTTTTTGTTGCGCTTGTTCTCGTCCTCGTCCACGCCTTCGCGCACGCCCACTTCCAGGTCGTCTTCCTTGAAGTTAAAGAACTTATGGTACTGCTCCACCTTGGAAGTATCGAAATAGACGTTCCCGCCCGCTTTATAGGCGTATCCCTTTTCCATCAGCACGGAAATGACGCGGATGAATTCGTCCACGCAGCCGGTAGCGGGCTGGACAAAATCCGGGCGCTTGATGTTCAGCGCGGCGCAGTCGGCAAAGAAAGCGTCCGTGTAGAACTTGGCAAGTTCCAGAACCGTCTTATGCTCCCGCTTTGCACCGAGCAGCATCTTATCCTCGCCGCTGTCCGCGTCCGAAGAAAGGTGTCCGATGTCCGTGATGTTCATCACGCGCGTGACGTCGTACCCCGCATAGCGCAGGTATTTTTCCAGCACGTCCTCCATCAGGTAGGTGCGCAGGTTGCCGATGTGGGCAAAGTTGTAGACGGTGGGCCCGCAGGTATACATACTCACTTTCCCCGCCTCGTGCGGGACAAAGTCTTGCGTCGTTCTCGTCAGGGTGTTGTAAAGTTTCATGATATTCTCCGATAGAATGATCTCTCAATTATTATAGCACGGTTCTTGCACGCACACAAGCGAATTACAGAGAAACTGCCTCCGCGATCGCCTGCACCGTCTCTTCCACCGTATGATTTTCGCAATCGACGGTGATGTCCGCATACTTTTCGTAGAGGGGCACGCGCTCGGCATACAGCTGCGCCACCGTCTCGCCCGAGGTACGCATCACCACGCCGCGGCGGAAGATATTTTTCAGCCGCTTTTCCAGTGCGGGCTCGCCCAGTTTCAGGTATACGACGACGCCCAGCTCCTTGAGGTGCGCCATCGCCTTTTCTCCGTAGATGACGGAGCCGCCCGTCGAGATGACGCAATGCTCCGCCCAGAGTTCGGCGTTGACCTCTTCTTCAATGCGCAAAAACTCTTCCGAGCCCTTTTCGCGGATGATGTCGCACAGGAGAGCGCGCTCGCGGTTCTGGATGAGCAGGTCTGTGTCGATAAAGCCGTAGCCGATCGCCTTGGCAAGCAATACCCCCGCCGTGCTCTTGCCGGAAGCGGGCATGCCGATGAGTATGATATTTTTCATGCTTTTCCTCCGTACGTCTATTCTATTATACGGTTTTTTTGAAAAAAAGTCAATTTCTGTTGGCGCAAACGCAAATTTATGCTAAAATATCTGCATGGACGAAAAGATCGCACGGCAAAAGGCAGAGACGCTGCCCTCCCTGCTTTTGCCCTGGTATGACAAAAACAAGAGAGACCTCCCCTGGCGGGAAAACACCGACCCCTACCGCGTATGGGTGTCCGAGATCATGCTGCAGCAGACGCGCGTGGAGGCGGCAAAAGAACACTACCGCAGATTTTTGCGCAAACTCCCCACCGTGCAGGCACTTGCCGACTGCAGCGAAGACGAGCTGTTCAAGCTTTGGGAGGGATTGGGCTATTATTCGCGCGCAAAAAACCTGCACAAGGCGGCAAAGATCGTGGCAAAAGAGGGCTTCCCTACCGACGCGGAGGGCTGGCGCAACCTGCCCGGGATCGGCGACTATACGGCAGGTGCCATCTCTTCCATCGCATTCGGGCAGCCTTCCCCCGCCGTGGACGGGAACGTGGTGCGCGTGCTCTCCCGCCTCTTGGGGGACGCAAGAGAACAGGACCTCTTGCGCGGGGAATACGCAAAACTGCTTGCGCCCGCTTACCCGAAAGAGAGATGCGGCGACTTTACACAGAGTCTGATGGAGTTGGGCGCCACCGTATGCCTGCCCGCTTCCCCAGCCTGCCTCACCTGCCCTCTGTTCTCCCTCTGTGAGACGAAGAGCGACGCCCTGCCCGTCAGGAAAAAGAAGCCGGAACGGCGCAAAAGCGACATGACGCTGCTGCTCTTTTATGACAATACGGGTGCCGCGGTGTGCAAGCGCCGCGAGGGCGTATTACAGGGTACGTACGCCTTTTTTACGGCGGAGCGCGCCATGGATGCGGAGCAGGTTGCCTCGTTTCTGCAAAGCTGCGGGCTGAACGGATTTTCCATCGGAGCGCCCGCGTCGCACAGGCACGTGTTCACCCACCTCGAATGGGACATGACCGCCTACCCCGTGCGGACGGAACAAGACCTCTCCCGCCTGCGGGTGCCCGACGGGACGGCGTTCCCCTGCACCGATTTTTCCGATCTCCTCTATGCGCCCGTGCGGGAGATCGAAGAAAAATACTCCCTGCCTTCCGCCTACCGATGGTGCCTGCAAGTACTGAAAAAGGTTTGCAACAAACAATAGCTCTCCCGCGCCCGACGGCAGTTTTTGCCGTCGGGCGCTTTTTCCGAACAAAGGCAAA
>CALVHV010000004.1 GCA_944328845.1 uncultured Clostridia bacterium
AATCCCTGCCGAATTTTTTGATGGTCTTTTCGATGACGGCATGGCTCGCCATCCCCTTTGCGTTGCCGTTGACGCCCTTGTTATAGGTGAAAAAGCGGAAATTTTGCGGCAGTTTGTCCACTTCCTCGTACCCCTCGCCGTTGCCCGTAAGGCGAACGCTCTTCAACACTTCGCGCACATACTCTTTCTGAGGTTTAAATTGCAGCAATGCGGGAAAATCGCCTCCCTCCGGGAACAGCTGCTGCCAGACCTTGCCCTCGTACCGCTCCATCAGCCCGCAAGCGAAATGCAGGTGCGAAAGCTCCTCCTCAAAGTGCATCAGCCAGATATCCTTGATGCGCGCATCCGTCTCATCGTTGTAACAGCTCCAGTACAGATAACATTCCGTATACTCGTGCATCACCATGCACTCGAACAGATCGGGCGCGGGGTCTTTCAGGCAGCCGTAGCCCGTAACGTGCTGTTCCTCGATCATGGCGATCTCGGAATACAGTTTTCTGCCCAGCTCGCTCTCGTACAGATTGGCGATGTTCATATAATAGTTCATCGTCTGCTGTTCCGCCGCCGTGATGATATTGATATTCAGGCGGGTGACGGGATCGCTGAGGAAATTGTTGATATAGCCGCGCACATCGTCCTGCGGGGCGCGCGCCTCTGCCACGGTGGGCCTGCCAGGCATGATCTCCGTATAGCTTCCGACCAGCTTTTCCGCATGGATCCCCCGCTCGAAGTCGAGAAGGTCGGCATATCTGTACAGATGATCGAAGTCCTCTAAAAGGGCAAAGTCCAGCTGATTTTTGACCGTCTCGTTCTTTTCGCGCAGGGCAAGGATCGCCGTCAGATCCACCGCAAGCTGTTCATAGCCGATGGTGTGTTCGAGCATGCTCTCGTTGCGCGGCTTGAGGTTGGCGATCCGCTTTTGCTGCTGTTGTTCGCCGCGGCGGATGAGCGCCAGGGCGCGCCGCACGTCGTTGTTGGCGCACTGTCTGGTCAGGCGGGAGCTGTTCCAAACAGACTCGAATTCGGTACCGTTCATGAGAATGATGCGCACACGGGTATACGGGTCGACCGTCTCCTTGTCGTAAGGTTTTACGTTGATACTTTTCCAGTTTTTGTAGATTTTGGTAATTTCTTTTGTCTGTTGCAGAAATGGATTCATGTCCGCCTCCTTTTTTTGAAATTATTATGGGCAACGGCAAAAAAGATATGCGCAGAATTTGCAAAACGCCGCCCTTTTGTGATAAAATAATAGAGTACTTACAGGAGGTCGGATATGCTCGGGATCGTCGTCGCCATGCAAAAAGAAGCGGATGTTCTGCTTGCGCAGAGCCGAGATGTGCATGAGGAAAAAAAGCTGGGAAAAACGCTGTACCGCGCAGAATTTGCTCAGACGCCCTATCTTTTGGTGCTTTCGGGGATCGGCAAGGACAATGCCGCCGCGGCGACAATGCTCGCTCTGTGCGAGGGCGCGGACCTTCTTCTCAACTTTGGTGTGGCAGGCGGCAGAGCGCCGTACATGCACGTGGGAACGGTTTTGCAGATCGAACGCGCCGTACAGCCCGATTTTGACCTGAGCGTCATCAACCACACGCCCGTCGGCACCCACGACGAGCGCACGCAGCCGCACTTTTCCCTCTGCTGCCAAAGCAATTTTCCCAAGGGCGTACTCGCTTCGGCAGATCACTTTCAGACGGGGACGGACGCGGAACTTTTGCAGAAGCTGGAAGCGGACGTATGCGACATGGAGGGGGCGTCCGTAGCGCACGTCGCGTGGAGCGCGAACGTGCCCTGCCTGCTCTTTAAAAGCATTTCCGACAACGCAAACGAGACGAGCGCCAACGACTATTCCGTCAACTGTGCGCTTGCCCTGCAAAAGCTGGGAGAGCGCATGCAGGACATCTTTTCTGAAGTAAATAAAATGAGGAGGAAAGCAAAATGATCTCACTCGGCGGAGGCTGGGACGAGGCGCTTGCCCCCCTCTTTCAGGATGAAAGGTATCTGAAAATACGTGCCTTTCTCAAAGCAGAATATTCGCACCACGTCGTCTATCCGGACATGTACGACATCTTCAACTGCTTTAAATATACCCCTCTCGACCAGGTGAAGGCGGTCATCCTCGGGCAAGACCCCTACCACAACGAGGGACAGGCGCACGGACTGTGCTTTTCGGTACAGGACGGCGTAGAACCGCCCCCCTCGCTCGTGAACATATACAAAGAACTGCACGACGACGTCGGATGCCCCATCCCCCGTTCGGGGAATCTCACCCGCTGGGCAAAACAGGGCGTCCTACTCCTCAACACCGCACTCACCGTGCGGGCGCATATGGCAAATTCACACAAGAACTGCGGTTGGACATGGTTCACCGACGCCGTCATCTCCCTCATTTCCGAAAAGAGAGAACACGTCGTATTTATCCTCTGGGGCGGAAACGCACGCTCGAAAAAGCCGCTCATCGACCCCAAAAAGCATCTCATCTTAGAGTGTGCCCATCCCTCGCCGCTCTCCGCTTACAACGGATTTTTCGGATGCAGGCACTTTTCCAAAACAAACGAATATCTCACCTCGCACGGCATTGCGCCCATCGACTGGGATCTGACAGCAGAAAGGAAGGAATAATATGAAATACATCGTAGTTCTCGGCGACGGAATGGCCGACGAACCCGTCCCCGCACTTTCGGGGAAAACACCCCTGCAATACGCAGACAAACCGAACATCGACGCACTCGCCGCCTGCGCAGAAGTGGGGCTTTGCCGCACCGTACCCGCAGGCTTTAAGCCCGGCAGCGACGTTGCAAACCTCTCCGTGATGGGATACGATCCCCGCGACTGTTACACGGGGCGCTCGCCCTTGGAAGCCGTTTCTATCGGCATCGATCTCGCGCAGACGGACGTAACGCTGCGCTGCAACCTCGTCACCCTTTCGGACGAGCCGAACTATGCGGACAAGACGATGATCGATTACAGCGCAGGAGAGATCTCCACCGCCGAAGCCGCTCAACTGATCGCTTCCTTAAAAAAAGAATTCGACAGCGAAAAGTTTACCCTCTACCCCGGCATCAGCTATCGGCATTGCCTCGTCGTCAAAGAAGGAGAAACAGGGCACGATCTGACTCCGCCGCACGACATTACAGGCAAGCCTATCCGAAACTTTTTGCCGAAAGGACCGCTCGGAGAAGTATACCTGTCCATGATGGAGCGCTCGGCAGCTCTGCTTGCGCAGCACCCTGTCAACAAGGCGCGCGTTGCCGCAGGCAAGAGGCCCGCCAACTCCGTGTGGTTCTGGGGAGAGGGCACAAAGCCGCAGCTAGAAAATTTTGAAAGCAAGTTCTCCAAAAAGGGCGCGGTGATCTCCGCCGTTGACCTCGTCAAGGGCATCGGGATCCTTGCGGGCATGAAAGTGATCGAGGTGCCAGGCGCCACGGGCAATTACGATACGAATTTTGCAGGAAAGGCAGATGCCGCCCTGCGCGCGCTGCTGGAAGACGGCCTTGACTTCGTCTACATTCACATGGAAGCGCCTGACGAATGCGGGCACCAGGGAGACGTCGGGCATAAGGTCTTTTCCATCGAACAGATCGACCGCCTGGTCGTAAAGAGACTCGTTGAAGGACTGCGCGCCGCCCGTGAGCCCTTCCGCATGCTGATCTGTCCCGACCATCCCACCCCCATTTCCGTGCGCACGCACGTCGCCGATCCCGTGCCTTATCTCCTGTACGAAGAGGGCAAAGACAACGGCAACGGTGCCGCCGCTTACGACGAAGAAAGCGCACGAAAGACGGGCAGGTTTTTGGAAGAAGGGACCCTGCTCATGAAAGAACTGCTGCGCTGAATGCAGACTGGCCGCCGTGCAAAAATTTGCACGGCGGCTGAAAATATCCCTTTCAACAGTTCTGCTTTCCCGACGTATTTTTTAGGAAAATTTTTGCAACCGACCTGCAATTCGATTGCAAAATCCGTTCGGATATAGTATAATGAATATGATGCAAGAGTCGCCTAATGGTATGGCGCCAGCTTCCCAAGCTGGTTCCCGCGGGTTCGATTCCCGTCTCTTGCTCCATCCGGCTTTCGCTCTTGCGAAAGCCTTTTTTCTTTTCCGTCAAAACGGGCAGAGCGCCGCGCATGGTCATGCGCGGCGCTCTGCGGCAACAAAGATCTTCCTACACAAAAAAAGGACTTCCGCAAAGGAAAGTCCTTTTTGATTTCTTTAATCAGCCATATCAGCCGATGTTGAGCAGATCTTCATACCTGTCTTTGTGCAGGGTAACCACCGTGTCGTTGTTCGCCTTGTAGCGGATCATCGAATCTTTGGTTTCCGTATAGCTGCTGACCGTGCTGCTCTTCTTGCTCCGGTAGAAGTAGTAGGAGAAAGTCCCCTCGGTGTTGCGCGCGTCGTAATCGAAACCGCTGTACACCTCGCCGCCCTCGTACACGAAGGAGACATAGATGATGTGCCAACCGTAATCGGTAGCCACGACGTAATAGGTACCCACGCCGTCATTGATCGCCGACTGCGCCGCGAATTCAAATTCCGCAACATAGCTGGTGCTCTCTTCCTTTGCCGCGATCGAGTAGCCGAGGTAGGAGTTGAGGCAGCCTGTATCCGTCGAATACGCAAACATCAGCTCGTTGACTGCGGAAATGACCTTGTAAGAATTGGAGCTCTCATCCAGCGCGCCGTCCGTCGTGAAGTTCAGATTAGAGACGCTGCCCTTGTAGTAGATGTTCGCACTCTGATCGATGACGCCGTTGCTGTCCTTCGGGAAATAGTCCGCCGCCACGGAGTAGAAGGTCGTGTCCTCCTTATCCGCCGCCGTCCACTGCGGGATATTGGTCTGCGTGCCGCTGTAATACTTACCGCTTGCAGAAACGGCGTTATCGGTAACGTAGCCGATGTAGCTTTCCATCTCGTCGATGAACTGGTCGATGTCGAGCAAATTGTAGGTCAGTTTGTAGCTGCCGTCGTCCTTCTTTTCTACCGTACCGTTGAAAGGATACTTGCCCGCGTAGCGGTCGATCCCCTCTCCGTTCTGCACGTAGCTGTCTTCGAAGAACAGGTAGTTCGTCTTGTCTGCAGCGCTGTTGTAAGCGTTTTTGTAATAGTCGCCCGTCGCCACGAAGCTATAGTCCTCGCTGCCGTTAAACCAGCTTGCACGCTGGTCCTTTGCCTCGATGGAAGCATACAGCCCGACGTTGGTGTTACGCGCGGCATAATATTCCTTGGTGCCCGCCGTGTAGCGGATAGAATCGAGAAGCTTTTCCTGGTTGGTATTGAACGGGAGCAGAATATTATAAACAAATCCGAACGTCCTCTCTGCAGGCGAATATACGACGAAAGAGGTATCGGAAACGCTGTCCATCGTAGTGGTGAAGGAAGAGCTTTCCGTGGAAGCGACCTGAGAATTGTACAGGGTCTGGTAAGCTTCTTCCAGCGTCGTCTTGCTCATCGTGCCCACCGCTTTATAAGCGAGCGTAGCGTAGAATTTGTTGATGATCTGCTGTTCGAGCTGGGATTTCAGTTCCACTTTGTAGTAGGAAAGCGCCGTGATGTCGGAGACATCCTTTTCGCTGTCCGAGATCAGGTAGTTCTGACGCAGTGCATGGACGAACTGTGCGTACGCCCTCGAACGGGTGTAGGTGGTAGAACCGTCCTGCTTTTCGTACTCGCCGCAGTCGGAAACGTTGTTGGAACCGGTGTAGATATCGTAATCGATGCTGCCGTCCGCTTTGGTAGGATAGTATCCGTCGGGGAGCGTGTTGGCGCCCGTCGGGGTCGTCCTCGTTTCCGTGCTCGTAGAGGTGTCGTCCTGCGATTTGATGTATTCCTCTTCGTACGAATCGATGGAGGAATTGATGGACGTCATGATCACGTAGTTGGCGTAGGCGATCTCCTCATCGGTGAGGAAATAGGAGTAGCCCGCGATCGCCGCGTCGTCCCCCGTCTTGCCTTCGACCGCCTTGAGATAGCCCTCAACAGAGATCTCTTTGTCCATCTTCAGATAGTCGGTATCGGCGACTTCGCTGTAGCCCTCTTTGATGGCGATGTTGTCCCTGTCGACGATCACCTCGCCCGCATTGAGGTAGTACACCTGCGCGAACTGAGACATGATCTTGCGATCGACGAGGTCCTGCATGATCTGCTCGAACGCCGCGGAATAGCTGCCGTACTGAGAATAATAGGTGTAACCGTAGCTCATAAAATAGGCAACGAGGTCGCGCTTGTAGATCTCGTCCGTGGAAAGCACCTTGCTCAGCTCGGACGAAACGGATTCGCTCAGCGGTTCGTCGAGGAGGGTGAAGGTCTCTTCCAGAGAGCTCTTGTCATTGCCGAGATTCACTTCCGCAACGACCTGCTGCATGTCGCGCTGGTTGTCCGTGACCAGGATGCCCATGTCTGCAAAAATGCCGAGACTGCATCCGGAGAACAGGCCGAGCGCCAGCATGACCGTCATTGCGAGGCAAACGATTTTGATGAGTTTTTTCTTCATACCAGTAATTTGCTCCGAGTTCTTTTTTTAGAGTCGCAATATAAACTATTATAACGTATTTTGCGCCGAAAAGCAATCGTATTTTTAAGAAATTCGCGTGAATTTAGTGAAAAATTCTCATCCGTTTATACGGCAGCGGAATTTTCGGCAAATTTGAAAAACTTTGTCATATCCAGCATGACTTTTTGCGCGTCCGCGCCCCCGTAAAATTCGATGGCGGGGCTTTTTGACATTTCCAGCCGCACCATGGAAGAATACTTATCCAGCGCGGCACACAGGCGGGGATCCGCCAGGCTCTTGACAGAGGGAAGCTCCGCCCTGCCGCCCTTGGCGCTGACCGCAAGTTTGCGGATGTTGAATTTTGCCGCATACGCTTTGAGCACGGCAATGACGAGCAGGTTGAGCACCTCGGGAGGCATTTTTCCGTAGTTTTCCTCCATCGACAGGCACACCCGCTTGTAATCTGCCACGCCGCGGATCTCGGCGATCTGTTTGTAACAGTCGAGACGGGACGCGCTCGCTTCGATGTACGTCTCGGGAATGTATGCCGCCGCACGGATGTCCAGTTCCGCCACCGTCTGCTCCTCTCCCGTGAGTTCTTCCTGCAGGAGTTTGGCATACAGCTCGTAACCCACTTTGTCCATGTGTCCGTGCTGTTCCCTGCCCAGCACGCTGCCCGCGCCGCGGATCTCCAGATCGCGCATGGCGATCTTGAAACCGCTGCCGAGTTCGGTAAATTCCATGATCGCCTGCAGGCGCTTGCTCGCCGTTTCCGTCATCACCTTTTCCGGCTTGAAGGTAAAATAGGCATGCGCCAGCACGCTGCCGCGCCCCACCCTGCCTCGAAGCTGGTACAGCTGCGAAATGCCCAGCCTGTCAGCATCGATGACAATGAGAGTGTTCGCCTTGGGAAGGTCGATCCCGTTTTCGATGATGGTCGTGGAGACGAGAAGGTTCGTTTCCCCGCGGTAAAAGCCCATGATGCCGTTTTCCAGCGCCGTCTTGTCCATCCTGCCGTGCGCCACGCACACCTTGCCTTCGGGGACGATCTGGGAGATCTTTGCCGCAAACGAATAGATGCTCTCCACGCGGTTGTACAGGATAAACACCTGTCCGCCCCGCGCCAGTTCGCGCACGCAGGCGTCGCGGATGAGCGTTTCCGTCTCCTCCACCACGTACGTCTGCACGGGCAGACGGTTGGACGGAGGCGTGTCGATGGTGCTGATGTCGCGGATGCCCGAAAGGGACATGTGGAGCGTCCTCGGAATGGGCGTCGCCGTCATGGTAAGGCAGTCCACGTCCGTCTTCATATTTTTGATCTTTTCTTTATGCTCGACGCCGAACCGCTGTTCCTCGTCCAGGATAAGAAGTCCCAGGTCGCGGAATTTCACGTCCGAAGAAAGCAGTCTGTGCGTGCCGATGATGAGGTCGATCTTGCCGCTTTCCAACCGCGAAAGGATGTCTTCCTGTTCTTTGGGACTTTTGAAACGATTGAGCACCTCGATGTTGACGCCGAAATCGGCAAACCGCCGCTGCGCCGTTTCGAAATGCTGTTGACAGAGGACGGTATTGGGGCACATGAGCACTGCCTGCTTTCCGTTGAGTATGCACAGATAGGCGGCGCGGAAGGCGACCTCCGTCTTGCCGTAGCCAACGTCCCCGCAAAGGAGACGGTCCATGACCTTGGGCGAGCACATGTCCTCCTTGATCTCCTCGATGGAAGAGAGCTGGTCTGCCGTCTCTTCATACTCGAAGGCGGACTCGAACTCGTCCATCGCCTCCGTATGCGGGGAAAAGACGAATCCCTTCTTTTCCGAGCGCTCGGCATACAGTTTTTTCAGATCGAACGCCATCGCCTTGAGGGACGCCCGCACCCGCTGTTTTACCTTTTCGAACTCTGCCCCGCCGATCTTGGAAAGGGAGGGCGTCTCCTCCCCCATATAGCGGGACAGGATATCCATCTGCTCGACGGGCACGTACAGCACGTCGCCGCCGCGGTATTCGAGAGCGATGTATTCTTTGGTGCCGTCCGTCGTCTCGATCTTTTTTGTACCCGTGATGCGCCCCACGCCGTGCGTCTCGTGCACGGCGTAATCGCCCACCTCGGGCGAGGTGAACAGATCGTTGCGCTTGCGGCGGATGCGCTTTTTGACCGCCGATTTGGTGTACAACTCGCCCGTACCGATGACGACGAGTTTCTGTTCGTGCAAAATAAGCCCGCTTTCCAGCTCCTCTGCCGTGACGGCGACCCCTTTGAGCAGTTCCAGCGATGCGGGACAGGAAGAAGAACCGATCCCCTCTTCGTCGAACACTTCGCGCAATTTATCGGCGCGCGCCTGCGTACCGCAGTAGAGAAGAACGCGGTATTTGTTGGAGCGCCAGCTGCGCACGTCGTTGACGAGGTTTTGGAAACTGTTGAGATATTTGCCGACGGGCGAACAGTGCAGATTATAGACCTTGAGCGGGCGGAAAAACCGCGTGGACGCCGCAAACGTCTGAAAAGCCGCCGCCCGTACCGAAGCGAGGAGGGCAAACAGTTCTTCCTTTCCGAGGTACTGCTCGCGCGTGAAAGAAAACGCTTCGCCGCCGCGGCGCAGAAGAGCGCAACGCTCTTCGTGTTCCTTGTACAGTGCGTCCGCCTTGTCCTCAATCAGCTTACATTCGTCGAAAATGTACAGCGCGTCTCCGAAAAAGGTCTTAAAATCGACGGTATTTTTAAGGAGAGGCAACAGATACGATGCGCCGCCGAAACAGGCACCTTCGTCCAGCTTTGCCGAAAGTTCGCCCGCGATGGTCAGCGCGCGTTCGTACGCCGCGGCGTCCTTAAAGCTGTTCAGCTCGCCGAACAGCGCTTCGCGGATGCCCTCCGCCTCGTCCGCCTCGATAAACACGTCCGTGGCGGCGACGATCGTCCACTCGCGCAGGGTGGAAAGCCGCTCCCCCGTAAGAAAATCGTACGGTTTGATCTTTTCTACCGTGTCCCCGAAAAAGTCTACACGCGCGGGGTCACCGAGTACGGGATACACTTCGAGGATGTCGCCGCGCAGGGCAAACTGGCCGCGGTTTTCCACGGAAGACGTGCGCGTATACCCTAAAGACACCAGCTTGGCAGGCAGGGAAGAAAAGTCTGTCTCTTCCCCTTCCCGCAAGGTGAGCGAGCGCACCTCGCGAGGAAAAAGCTGCAAAAGGCTCTCCGCGTCGCACACGGTGATCCGCACGCCGTGACGGATGCGCCACAGCGCTTCGAGACGGCGGTACAGCGCATCCTTGGAGACAGCGTCCTTGTACAGCAGCACTTCATCCTTGGCGTTGAGCAGCGCCACCTCTTCGCCCGAAAAACCGGCGATCTCCGCCGCCATGCGGGACGCGGTCTGCGCGTTGTCCGCCACGTACACCACCCTGCCCTGCGTGCAGCAGGCGGCGAGCAGCGCCTTGAAGGGCTGATTCACGCCAAAAACCGCCGTCGGCGTGCCGAGGCGGAGATCGTTTTCGAGGTCGAGGAACTCGCCCCCTAAATTGTGTGCGTTGAAAAATGCCTTTGGCATAAGCTGTTCTCCGAAAACTTGCTTCAGCGATTGAATTCGTTCATCACGTTTTCGATGCTCTCCCCTCTCGCAAAGCGGATCGCCGCCTCGGCTGCTTTCCCGCACGCGTCCGCAAACAGCGGATAGTCTTCCTTGCGGATGTCTGCGAGAACGTAGTTGATAATGGGGATATTGACTTCGGGGTCCTTGATGCCGATGCGGATGCGGGGAAATTCCGTCGTGCCGATCTCCCCGATGATGCTGCGCATGCCGTTGTGTGTGCCCGCGCTGCCCGAAACGCGGATGCGGAGCTTGCCTTTGGGCAGATCGAAATCGTCGTAAATGACGAGCAGGTCTTCGGGCTGCAGCTTGTATTTGGACATCAGCTGTTTGACCGCCCTGCCGCTGGCGTTCATGTATGTTAGAGGACGGGCGAGGATGACCTTGTCCCCGCCGAGAAATGCTTCCGCAACCGACGCTTCACATTCCTTTTTTTTGAACTTGACCCCCAGCTTTTCCGCTGCGTCGCCCACAGCGAGAAAGCCCATGTTGTGAAAGGTCGTTTCGTATTTTTTTTCAGGATTTCCCAACCCGACGATCAGGTGCATGATCGTACTCCTCCTATTCCGGTCTTGCTTTTCCGCAATAAATCTGCGATATTTTTCTATACGCACGAACGCCGCGTTTTATAAAAAACGCGGCAAATCGAATACGCTTTTATTCACTTTGAAAGTGTTCATATACTCAAAAACAGGAGAACGATAAAAGCAAGCAACAAGGCAATGCCCAGCCATGCAAACATGCAGCAGACTATAATCGCCTTCTGCAACGCCGTATATTTCGCTATATTTACTTTGACATCCGAAAGGGAGATCTCTTTTTTACAAGAAAGGCATTTGCCCTTCGTAAACTTCAAAAGATGCCGTCGGTCGCTCTTTCCGCATTGCGGACAAATCACGCTTTCGCCGGCTCCGTATTCATTGAGGTATCGAATGACTCCGCGAGGCCAAAATAAAAGATACGATAACGATTTACTCTCCTGCTTCGGAAGCCCTTGTCCGCGCATGTCCTTTTCGATAAAGACAGCAATCAATACCATTGCGGCAAACCAGACAAATAAGCCTATAAAGAGGATATATTTGCCACGGGATCTCTGTGCTGACAGAAACGGAAAGCAGGGACATTTCTTCTGCTCCTATTCAGAAACTCAGTCGTAGATCTTCGACATAGGCTTGTCGAGATAGACGTTTTCGATAGCGGCGGCAAAGATGTCCGCAACGGAAATGACGGAGATCTTGTCCAATTTCTTTTCGGGAGGAAGATTGATGGTGTCGAGCACGACCAGCTCCTTGATGGGAGCTTTTTCCAGCCGCTCCATGGCAGGGCCGCTGAACACCGCGTGCGTGCAGCCCGCATACACTTCCTTGGCACCGTGATCCATCAGCGCCTGCGCGCCCTGGCAGATGGTGCCCGCCGTATCGATCATGTCGTCCACCATCAGGCACTTTTTGCCCTCGATGTCGCCGATGATGTTCATTACTTCCATCACGTTTGCCTTGGGACGGCGCTTGTCGATGATCGCCATCTGGCAGTTGAGCTTCATGGCGACGTTGCGCGCACGGGTGACGGAACCGATATCGGGAGAAACAACGACAAAGTTTTCGTCGATGATCTGTTTTTTCTTGAAATAATTATAGATGGTAGGCCCGCCGAGCAGGTGATCGAGCGGGATATTGAAAAAGCCCTGGATCTGCGCGGCATGGAGGTCCATGGTAAGGACGCGGTCCGCGCCTGCGGCGGTGATGAGGTCGGCAACGAGTTTTGCCGTGATAGGATCGCGCGAGCGCGCCTTTCTGTCCTGACGGGCATATCCGAAATAAGGAACGACTGCCGTGATACGGCCTGCGCTTGCGCGGCGCGCCGCATCGATAAGGATGAGCAGTTCCATCAGGTTGTCGTTGACGGGCGCAGACGTAGACTGGATGATGAACAGATCTCTGCCGCGCACGGTCTCGTCGATATGGACCGCCGTTTCACCGTCCGAAAAACACCCCACTTCCGCGCTGCCGAGCTCTGTGTTCAGCTTTTTGGCAATGGCTTCCGCCAGCGGACGGTTGGAATTTCCCGCAAACAGTTTGATCTCGTTGCCGTGTGTTATCATGTGTACCTCCGAAAAATACTGAGATTGCGGACTGTGCCGCAGGTTTTTACCGAAAACGCATTACAACGGCTTTTATAAACTTGTAAAAACAAAAAAGCCGGGCAAAATTTTCTTTTTGCCTCCCCCATTCTGTCCCGTCGAAACGTTCACTTACCTTCCGACGGCTTTGCGGGCAGCGGCGGTTTTCCCCGCCCGGCGCCCATGTATAATATTGTACGGTTTTTCCCTGCAATAGTCAAATGTTTTGCAAGGACAAACAAAAAATTATTCCTCTTCTTTTTCCTGCTCCGTTTTCGTGCGCGCGCGCATCGAGCGGAAGAATCCGGAAAGGAGCTGCGAACACTCCTCTTCCAGAACGCCGCCCTCCACCTCCAGCGTGTGGTTGAGCAGGTTGCTCTGCGCCAGTTCCGCCGTCATCGAGCGCCCCTTCTGCTCGTACGCACCGAAATAAATTTTGCGCACGCGCGCGTTGAGCGCCGCCCCCATGCACATGGGGCAAGGCTCCAGCGTGACATACAGGTCACGCTCGGGCAGGCGCCAGGTGCCGAATTTTTTACAGGCGCGGTCGATGGCGTACATCTCCGCGTGCGAACTTGCCATCTGCGTTTTGGTGCGGCGGTTATACCCGGAAGAGACGATCTTTCCCTCGCAGACGATGACAGCCCCGACGGGCACTTCCCCCTGCGCCAGTCCTTTGCGCGCGCGGGCGAGCGCGGCACGCATAAATTTTATCTTATCTTCCATAGTTCCTCCGAAAGACGGCGCACCGCGCCGATGTTTTTTGCGAGAATATCGGGAAAGTCGCGCTCGGACAGAGGATGGGAAAGAGAATCCCGCCCCGCTTCGATGGTAAACGCGGGGATACGCAGTGCGCGGATACACGCATCTTTATACCCGCCGCCGCTGCCCGAAATGCGCTTTGCGGCATACCCCGTCTCTTTGGCAAGAGCGAGCGCGAGCGCTTCGTCGCGGCGCAGCCGCTCCCCCTGCTGAAAATACTCCCAATAGATCTCCTCTCCCTTCGTATGGTAGGAGATCGTCGCATCCGGCCGCACCTCCAGCGTAAAGCGGTACAGCAAGGCGCTTTCCGGCTCGCTGAGCGGCCGCCTGCCTATATAATTTTCGGGCGCGGGCGAGCGCACGTTGCGCACCCCTTCCCCCCAACCGGCAGGAAAATTGACGTTCAGATCGACGGCATTTGCGTTGGCTTTCCACAGAGAAAGATCCCGCCCCTCGTTGACCACGCGCAAAAACTGCGCACGGCGAGGCGGAAGCTGCTGTAAAAAACCTTCCCCGTAACGGGAAAGGAGCGCGCCGTCCGGATTTGCCAGCGGCACGAACCACGCGCCGCCGCGGGTCAGTCCGAACAAGAGCTGTTCGGGCGCGAGCAGGGAGGTCACCCATTCCCTGCCGTGGATCCCATATTGCACGAGGATCTGCGGATATTCGTGCCTGCCCGCAAACAGCGCCACGATAGGAAGACCGCACGCACTTGCGCCCAGAATCCTCTTTTCGCCGCCGTAGCTTTGGTAAAAACGGTAGATCGTCTGCACTGCATCCATAATGATATTGTACGGACGAAGGGCAGAAAAGTTGCCTTATTTGTGATACTCGCAGCCCGCGTTGATCATAAACGCGCGATAGATCTGCTCGCAGAGAATGACACGCATCAGCTGGTGCGGGAAGGTCATGTCCGAAAAAGAGAGAAGAAAATCTGCCCTGTCCTTGACCTTTTCGTCCAGCCCGCAGGAAGAACCGATGACGAAAGTCATCTCTTTGCCCGCATCGCACAGTTCTTTCACCTTCCCCGCAAGAGCAGGGCTGGAAAGTTTTTTCCCCTCCACCGCCAAAACGATGACGTAGCCGCGCAGCTCCTTTAAAATGAGCTCCCCCTCTTCCTCCAGCGTGCGGCGTTCGGGAAGTTCGCGCACGGAGACCTGCGCAAAGCGGGTGAGGCGCTTGCAGTACTCCGCAACGGCGTCCGCGTAAAAAGTTTCTTTGAGTTTGCCCACGCAAACGAGACGGATCTTCTGCATCTCAGCCACCCAGACTGCCCGCAAAGTTGACGAACCAGAAAAGGACGCACAGCAGGATACCCGCCAGGGCGGACAGGACAAAGGGCTTGATCTCCCCTTCCTTTTTGCGATCGTTCCTCTTATCAAAAAAGATGAGGTACGCCAGGCTGCCAAGCAGACAGAGCGCGGAGAGCACGTACAGAGTGACCTCCCCCGCAAACGGAAGCCCGCCCAAGAACGAATACTTTTCCTCGAACAGGATAAAGGCATTGTTGACAAAGTGGATAAAGACGGTAGGCAACAGAGAATCGGCGCGCAGGGCGAGCAAGGTAAACGCCGCGCCGCACACGAACTGGTACACCGTCTGCGAAGGGTTCTGATGGAAAATGCAGAACAGCGCGCCGCCGAGAAGGCAGGCGGCAACCGTACCGACGTCCTTGATCCCTTCCAGTATAATGCCGCGGAAAAGCGTTTCCTCCAACACCGCGGGCAGGACGGCGACGACGATGAGTACGCCGATAAATCCGCCCCCTTCCAGCGAAGGGAGGGAAGAGTCGGGAAGATTGTACCCGAACAACTTCAAAAAGGCAATGAAGGCGTTGCTGACGAAATTGAAACTGAACATCAACCCGAACAGCAGCACCAAGCCGATCAGGTAATACTTCGGATGCGCCGCCTTGCGCCAACCGAAAGCGGAAGGCTTTTCGCGGTAAATGAGCGCAAAGGCAAGTATGACGGCGACGTAGACGACCTGATACAGGACATAAGAAAAATATTTGTAGACCTGCGTGTCCGAGATCTCGTCTACCGTCATGCCCAGCGTTTTGGAAAGCACGGCGACCGTGACCGAAAAAGCGAGGCTGATGACGAGCATCCCGATGATCGCGCCCGAATACACCATGCCGCTCACCGCTTTGCGCGGCTGATCGAAAATACTGCGCCTTACGGGCGCCCCGCCCCGTTCGGGGCTATGATTTTTCTGTTCCATACAAACCATTATACCGAAAAATTTTTGTTTCGTAAACAAAATTCTTTTGCTTTTGAGGATTTTCTGCTATAATAATCGTGAAAGTATTGAGAGGTCCGTTTATGAGAATCATCAATTCCGAAAAAATCGAACAAGCCGTCTACGAGCTTGCCAAAAACGCCTGTCTGCGGCTGACCCCTTCCTGCGCGCGCGCCCTGCGCGACGCCGCCGCGGCGGAGAAACAGGGAAGCGCCGCCGCGTTTGCCCTGGACACCGTTTTACAGAACGCCGACACTGCCGCACGCGAGCAGATGGCCGTCTGCCAGGACACGGGGTATGCAGTCATCCTCGCCGAACTGGGTCAGGAAGTACACATCGAGGGAGAACTTTTAAGCAATGCGGTCGATCGCGGCGTGCGCAGAGCATATGAAGATTTTTGTTTCCGCAAAAGCATATGCGACCCCATCACTCGCGTCAACACGGCGGACAACACGCCTGCCGCTCTGCATACGGAGATCGTGGCGGGAGACAAACTTTCCCTCACTTTTCTGCCCAAAGGATTCGGGAGCGAAAACATGTCCCGCCTGTATATGCTCACCCCCGCCAAAGGCGTGGACGGCATTGTGGAGAGCATCGTGGAAACGGTGCGCCTGGCAGGCAGCAAACCCTGCCCGCCCGTGTATGTGGGCGTAGGCATCGGCGGCACCTTTGATACCTGTGCCTTTCTCGCCAAGAAGGCACTCACGCGGGAAATCGGCAGCCGCAACCCGCGCGCCGACGTCGCCGAGATCGAGCGCAGGGCTCTGGAAAAAATAAACGCACTGGGCATCGGCGCCCAAGGCTTCGGAGGGAACGTGACCGCTCTCGGCGTAAGCTGCGAACTTGCGCCCACCCACATCGCGGGGCTCCCCGTTGCCGTCAACATCCAGTGCCACTGCGTGCGCTGCGAAAGCGTTATCCTCTGATAAAAAAGCTGTTTTACGCCAATTATGCGTGACATAGTACTATGAATCCATCGAAAAAGGTAAGTTGAAAGATGAAAAAAATCACTTTACCGCTCAAAGACGCGGATATTGAAAATTTGAAAGCAGGAGAGAGCGTGCTCCTTTCCGGCAGCATCCTGACGGGCAGAGACTGCGCACACAAGCGTATTTGCGGGTATTTGGATAAGGGCGAGGCACTGTCTTTCTCTCTTACAGGACAGACCCTCTACTATGCCGGACCCTGCCCCGCCCCCGCGGGCAAAGCCTGCGGAAGCTGCGGCCCCACCACCAGCGCGCGCATGGATGCGTTTGCACCTCGCCTGTTGGATCTCGGACTGAAAGGAATGATCGGCAAGGGAGAGCGCAGCGAAGAGGTGTGCGAAAGCATCGTCAAAAACCATGCCGTCTATTTTGCCGCCGTGGGCGGTGCGGGCGCCCTGTACGGGAACGCCATCAAAAAGAGTGAGCTTGTGGCTTTCCCCGATCTTCTCAGCGAGGCGGTGTACCGCTTTGAGATAGAAGATTTTCCCTGCATCGTCGCCATCGACTGCCACGGCGGAAACATTTACCGCCGCTGATCAATATTGCAAACGCACATTTTTGAGGTGATAAGATGAACGCAAAAGATTGCATCCGCACGCGCCGTTCGGTGCGTGCCTTTACAGACAGAGAAACAGAAAAAGACTTGCTCGACAAGATCGTGGAAGCGGCGCTGTACGCGCCCGTCGGGATGAAGATGTACGACAGTCTGTTCCTGAGCGTGCTCCCCTCCCATGCCGCCGTCGGGAAATTTACCGCACTCTGCCGCAGACAGAGCGGGGACGAGTCGGCTGATCCCGTGCATAATGCGGCAGCATTGATCGTCGTTTCCGGAAAACGCACGAGCCCCGTAGAATACGCCAATTCCGCCTGCATGATCGAAAATATGCTGCTCGCCGCAACCGATCTGGGGCTGGGCAGCCTGTACGTTTTCGGCGCCATCAACGCCACGCACGGCACCCCTTATGCAAAGGAACTTGCCGATCTTTTGCAGTTGCCCGAAGGGTTTACGCCGCTCGGCAGCGTTGCCCTCGGATACACCGAAGCCCCGCTTGCCCCGCGCGAACTCCCCAACCGCGTTACGGGCGTGCGTTTTATCAAATAAACCTTTCACCCTTCGGCGCCGCGTTACACGCGGCTCCTTTTTTTTGCCTTAATGGTTATTCATTCCCCTGTCAGGCAGGATAAAAAATCATATACTTCACAAAGAGACAAAAACACCGCCTCGCAGAACTATGTCATACAAAAACAGGGAGCCGCGTATCAAATACGCGGCTCCCTGTCTGCAACATATTTTATTCTTTTTTGCCGACAGATTCGCCGACGGAGAGCTGATAAAGCTTGACGGAATTTTCGATGGTCTTTTCCTTGGCGCAAGCGCCGTACTTATCGACATCCACGACGTTTTTGGGGCCGTGGTTGAGGCAGAGCGCGCCGTTCAGGCATCCCCCGTCGCACGCCATCCCTTCAAAAAAGTTTTCGGTAGCGCGGTTGAATTTCAGTTTCATCAGCGCCGCGCGGCACTCCTCGATACCGTTCATGGCGAGAGGGCGGATCCCCTCGATGCCCATCTCCTTGGCAACCTCTGCCACGCCCTGCGCGATCCCGCCGCTCTTGGCAAAGATCCTGCCGTAGAAAGACGCATTGTCCAGAGAGGTCTCTTCCAGGTTTTCCACGTCGATGTAGCGGGCGTCCAAGAATGCCTGCAACTCTTCAAAGGACAGCACGCTGTCGATAGCGCCTTGCGTTTTGGGAAGTTTGTATTCTGCTTTTTTGCTGGCGCACGGTCCGATAAAGATGACCTTGCCCTTCGGGTCGGTGCGCTTGATAAGCTGAGCGACCTCCACCATCGGAGATACAGAATGAGAGATATATTTGACAAGATCGGGGAAATTTTTCTCCACGAACATAACGAAGGAGGGACAGCAGGAAGTGGTAAGCACGCCCTTTTCCTTCCATTCGCTCGCCTCGTGATACAGCGTGATGTCCGCACCCAGCGCCGCTTCAACCACCTGATGGAAGCCGAGTTTGCGGATGCCCGTCACGACCTGCTCGATCTTGGCGTACTTGAACTGGCTGACGATGGAAGGCGCGATGACAGCATATACGTGATAATTTTTGTTGTCGTCCGATTTTTTGAGGATATCGATGGTCTCCAGAACGAGAGACTTGTCGACGATCGCACCGAACGGGCACTGATAGACGCAGGCGCCGCAAGAAATACACTTATTGTTGTCGATGACCGCCTTTTTGTCTTCACCCACCGAGATCGCCTTCACCTTGCACGAATTGACGCAGGGACGCTTTTGCGCGATGATGGCGCCGTACGGGCACGCCTGCGTGCATTTTCCGCATTCGATGCATTTGGACTTATCGACGACCGCCTTATGATCGATGATCTGGATGGCGTCGCGCGGGCACACCTCCTTACAGCGGTGGACGATGCAGCCGCGGCAGGCGGGCGTGACGAAGATGCCGCCGATGGGACATTCGTCGCAGGCAATGTCGATGACTTCCACGACGTTGGGATTGTCCTTGTTTCCGCCCTGCGCCAGTTTGATGCGCTCCTGCACGATAGCGCGCTCCTTATAGATACAGCAGCGCATGGTCGCCTTAGGGCCGGGAGAGATCTCCTTGGGGATATCGATGTAAAGATTGTCGTAACAATGTTCGTACTCGTTGCGGATGACCGCCTTTAAAACGTCGTACTTGAGTTTTTGTACGGAGGTGTCGAAAATTCTTTTTTCTGCCATAATGATACCTGACCTTTCTTTTTCGTTCGGATGCTCAATCGTAATCGATGGCAACGTTTTTGCCCATCTTTTTCAGGTTTGCCGCGAGGCTTTCGACCAGTTTGAGCTTCATCGTGATGTCGATGGGCAGCCCCTGGTGCGCGGCGTTGATGCTCTGCCCCACATAGAAATGCACGTCCGTCGCCTCCTCGAACAGCATCTGCGCGAGCAGGGACGCCCCGTCTTTTTTCGTAAATGTCTTGGGTGTGAGATCGCTGGTGGAAACGTACTTTTCGGACAGTTCGAGCAGACGGCGCATGGTGAGCACCCCTTCCGTCGTGAGGTCGATGCCGTCGATAAACCCGATGGGCGGAACGTCTTTATCGGGGAAATCGAAGGACGCCCGCACAGAAGTCTTTAAATGCCGCGCAACGATCTGCGAACTGGTCCCGCCGCAGACGACCTTTTTCCCCTCCCCCGAAAGAAAGCGGGAAATATAAAAATCGTCCTTGCTCTTGTCCACGGGCGGACCGATCATCAGCGAGACGTTGAGTTTTTCGCGCACCTTGACCGCCGCGACGGTGGTATCGTCGCCCGGCTTGCCCAGATACAGGTCGTTACACACGCCCGCCAGCAGGCACGCAACGGCGCGGGCGCTCATACCCGGCTTGACGTTGTTGTCCAAAAATTCCATCACCTCGGGCCTCTGCCAGCCGAGATTCAGCGTCATGCCGATGCCCGCGTGGATGACCCCGTCACTCATGACGACGACGATGTCCCCAGCCTGCAGGTCAAGCGCCGTCTTATAGACGGTCTTGCCGAGGATCTCCATCCCCTCGCGGTCGAAATCGCGGCACTTGCAGCCGCGGATGAGAATCGCCTGCGGATTGTCGAACTCGAAGAGATAGCCCTGCCCGCGGCTGTTCATGTGAATGACCGAAAAGGTGGAATAGGCAACGCCGCGCACCTTGCACACGGGCAGCGATTGCAGGATGGTTTCCACGCAGTCCTCAATGGCGATGTTGTTGGAAACCATCGTGCACAAGATTTTGGAGGTGAGCGTGGAAAGGATGTTCGCCTTTACGCCGCTGCCCAGCCCGTCCGCCAGAACGAGGGTGGTATAGTCGCCCGAGACAATGCTCTCCACGCGGTCGCCGCACAGTTCTTCGTTCTTTTTGTTGAGAGATGTGTAGCCGCTTTCCAGACAGAGTGCCATGTCACTTGCCTCCGTCGTCGCCCTGCAGCGTCTTTTTGAGTTTGAGCAGCGCCACTTTGGTCTCCGCCGTCGTTTCGCCGAGCAGGGATGCGATCTCCTGCGCGACGCGCATCTGCTTTTTGATGACCTCGTCCGTGGTGGCAAGCGTTTCCAGCTTGACCTTGTCCAGCTGTTCCTCCGACTTGGTCTCCTGCGTGATGTCCTTCATCACGGCGTACGTGCCCTTGTTGTCTTTGAGCACGATGATGGTGAGTTCGATGTAGCTGGACGTCTTTTCCAAAAACACCTTTTTGTTGTAGATGTTTTGGTGATCGTGCACGGCGAGCACGAAATCGGTAGGATTGAAGTAATGGAAGATCCCCTTACCCTTGATGTCGTAATCGCGGATGCCGAGCAGTTCCTTTGCCTTACCGTTGATCTCCAGGATGTTGAGGTCGTTGTCCAGCAGCACGATGCCGTTGGGGCTGGTCTGGATGATCTCGTAAGACATGCTTTCGGCGCGCTCGCGCATGAAGGGAACGCACATATCGATGTTTGCGTAGCCGTTGGCGACCGCCCATGCCTTTTCGAGACAGGTATCGTAGCCGCAGGCGCCGCAGTTGAGCATATCTTCCGGCTTTGTCTTGCCCGTCTTGGCAAGGATCTCGCTCAGCTGCCTGTCCGTAGGGATAAAATCCTCGGTACGGCGGCGTTCACGCACACAGGTGAAATCGATGTCCGAAGGCACGAATTCCGCGGAAGCGTGTTCCTGCATGTCCTTATTGACATACTTGCGGATGTCCGCGTTCGCCTTGAGGGCGCCCGCTTTGAGCGCGAGCGAACAAGGACCGTTGACACAGGCGGAATCGCAGCTGTTCATTTCAATGAACATGCCCGAAAGGCTCTCGATGTTTTCCAGAACCTCTTTGCATTTTTTGGCGCCGTCCACGGCGACAAACTCGTAGCCGTCGATGTAGTTGTCGAAAGATTTGATGATGCCGCGGCTGATAGGATAATACTTTGCGCGGTTGACGCTCCCCGCCTCATGCACAGGCAGGCGGGCGATCTCGTCCAGGACGATGCCCTTGTCCGCAAACATGGCAGAAAGGTCCTCGAATGTGAGCACGCCGTCCACGACGCCGCTCTCCTTCGCCTCCCGTTTTTTGGCGATACACGGGCCTATGAACACGATCTTGGCGCCGGGTTTTCTCTCGCGGAGCATTTTGGCGTGCGCCACCATGGGCGAATCGACAGGCGCAAGATAGGCGAGCGCCTTGGGATAATACAGCTCGATCATGGTGTTGACCGCGGGACAGCAGGAAGTGATAAAGTTTTTATACTTGCCCCCTTCCAGCAATTTTTTGTACTGCGCCGTCACTTCACGCGCGCCCACGCTCGTCTCTTCCGCGTCCGCAAAACCCAGCCTGCCGAGAGCGAGTTTCATGACGGAAAAATCCTGCAGGTTGAAAGAGGAAACAAAGGAAGGCGCGACGGACGCGATGACGTTGCCGCCCTTTAAAAGCTGTTCCACCTCTCCGCGTTCGGTATGTACGCTCTTTGCGTTCTGCGGGCAGACTTCCGTGCAGTGCCCGCACAGGATACAGCGGCTTTCGATGATCTTTGCATGATGGTCTACGACCTTGATCGCCTTGACGGGACATTCGCGCAGGCATTTGTAACAGTCTTTGCAGCGCGCATCCCTGAAATCGAGATAGCGGATCATACGCAGCCTCCGATCATTTGACGAGCGGATAGATCTGCGTGAGGAAGAGCTCCTCGCAGTTATCCTTATTGGCGTCGTGCACGATGGCTTCGTCCGCAAGCACGCTTACCCCGTGCGTGCAGTTGCCTACGCAGAAGGTAGCCTGCAGGTCGATCTTGTCTTCCACGCCGTATTTCTTGATCAGGCGTTTCATCTCTTCGATCACATCGTACGAACCGCGAAGATGACAGGAGCTGCCTACGCATACTTTTACAACCATAATAAACCTCTCGATATGTTTTTCACACCGCGGGCGCGGGGCTTCCTCCCCCGCCGCGGAGATCCTTTTCTTGTCTGATACCCGTTTTTTATTATAATATAAACATGCGCGCAAGTCAATGGTTTTTCCGATTTTACACCGCGCGGAAAACAGGAAAAGAGGGCGGAAAAACTTCCGCCCTCTTCGGTTATCAAACGCCGTTTTCCGGCGCAATGCCAGCCCTTTTCCCCTGAAAAAACCGGAGGCGGCTGCATCCGTCATGCGTTTTTCTGTCTCTTTGCAGACATGGAACGGCGCACGAGGCGGACAACTTCGTCCAGCACGATGATGCTCAGCGAGACGCCCAGAACTTTGAGCCAATCGATAAATTCCAGCGGCACGGTGCCGAACACGGAACCGCCGAACTGCGTGATAATGACCTGCAGAGCGAAGGCGATGCAGAAGGCGCCGAGCATGAGCTTGTTTTTAAAGAAGTTGGGGAAGATACTCTTGTCGCCCAGTTCGCGGCAGTTGAGCGCGTTGAAAAGCTGGAAGAGCACGAACATGGTGAACACCGCCGTGGACACCTCTTCTGCGCCGATACCGAGGAAATTGAACTTCATCTGCGCGAGGCAGACCAAGCACATGAACACCCCGTTCACTGCAATGCGGGAAAGCATTTCTCTGCCGATGATGCTCTCGCTGCGCGCCGTGGGCTTGCGGCTCATCAGGTCGTCGCGGATGGGTTCCAGACCCAGCGTAAGAGCGGGCGGGCCGTCCATGATGATGTTGATCCACAAGAGATCAAGCGCGGAGAAGGGAGACTGGAACCCTTCCCAGAACAACCCCAGCACCGTACAGAGAAACACGGTGAGCACGGACGCGACGTTGACGGTGAGCTGGAACTGGATAAACCGTTTGAAGTTTTCGTAAATGCCCCTGCCCCACTTGACGGTGGTGACGATGGTAGAGAAAGAATCGTTGAGCAGGACGATGTCTGCCGCCTCTTTGGAGACCTCCGTTCCCGAAATGCCCATGGCGATGCCGACATCCGCATTTTTCAGCGCGGGCGCGTCGTTGATGCCGTCTCCCGTGACCGCCACGACGTTGCCCTTGGATTTAAGTTCCTTGACCACGCGCATCTTCAGAAGAGGGGTGCTGCGCGCGATGACGCGCACGGTGGGCAGGACTTTGGAAAATTCTTCGTCCGAGAGGTTTTCGAGATAGGATGCCTCCACTGCGACGTGTCCCTCTTCGAGGAGCCCCAGTTCTTCGGCGATGGCGGAAGCGGTGACGATGTTGTCGCCCGTGAGCATCTTGACTTCGATCCCCGCCGTCTTGCAGGCGTGCACGGCGTCCTTCACCTCGGCGCGCAGAGGATCGGCAATGCCGACAAATCCGTCAAAGAGCATGCCGCTCTCCGCGTCCTTGCGGGAGGCGGGACGGCAGGACACTTCCTTATGTGCAAAGGCAAGCACGCGGCGCGCGCGCTTTTGCAGCCCCACGATCTCCTCTTCGATCTGCTTGCGGAGCGGCTCTTCCACCTTGCACAGAGACAAGATCTTTTCGGGACTGCCTTTCGTATACACGACATATCCTTCCCCTTCCCGCACGCAGCTCGTCATGTTTTTCGTGTCCGAAGAGAAGGGATAAACGTCCGTAACGTCCGCGCTTTCGCGCAATTTTTTATAGGACGTACCCGCCTTTTCGGCGTAAACGAGCAACGCGCCCTCGGTGGGGTTGCCTACAAAACGCACGCCGTTTTCCTCTCTGTACAGATCTGCCGTAGAGTTGAGACAGAAGTTTTGCAGGAGCGCTTCGTCGCGGAGCTCTCCCTCAGGCATAAACTTGCCGTGCGCCCATGCGTCCGTCACCGTCATGCGGTTTTCGGTGAGCGTGCCCGTCTTGTCCGAGCAGATGACGTTGATGCAGCCGATGGTCTCGCAGGCGACCATCTTTTTGACAAGTGCGTTTTGCTTGGCCATCTTGGCGATGTTGATGGAGAGGGAAATAGCGACAATAGTCGGCAGCCCTTCCGGCACCGCGGCGACCATCAGGACGATGGACGTGATGAACACCGACGAAATACTTTCGAAAGTGATGTTTCCGCTGACCAGGATATGGATGAGCTGGATGATAAAGATAAGCGCGGAAAAGGCGCCGCCGATGATGGTGATGGCCTTGCCCAGCCTGCCCATCTTTTCCTGCAACGGGGTCTGCCCCGACTCTTCTGTCTGGATCTCGCGCGCGATCAGCCCGAACTGCGTGTTGTCGCCCACGTCTGTGACGATCATTTTACCCGTCCCGCCCGTGACGAAACAGCCGGAATACACCATATTCACCCGTTCCGCGACCGGCGTATCCGCCCGTTCGAGAACGGCCTCCGCGCTCTTTTCGACAGGCGCGGATTCGCCCGTGAGGGAAGACTCGTCGCAGGTGAGGGAAATGCTCTCCAAAAGTCTGCCGTCCGCCGCGACCTTATTGCCCGTTTCCAGGTACACGATGTCGCCGACGACCAGCTCCTGCTGGGGCACGTACTGCACCACGCCGTCGCGGACGAGCTTGATCTCGACCCCTTCCTTGATCTTGTTAAGTTCTTCAAATGCCTTGGCGCTGCGCCCTTCCATGACGACGGTGAGAACGACGGAAATGATGATGGCAACGAAAATACCCACACATTCGTACACGTCGAAATGCCCGCCCTGCGCTGCACTGACCGAGTTGACGGCGATGGTGATGACCCACGCAAAGAAAAGCAGAATGAGCATGGGTTCTGTGGCCGCTTCCCAGATGCGGCGCAGCAGCGATTTGCGCTTTGCCTTGGTAAATTCGTTTTTACCGAATTTTTCTGCGTTTTGCCTGACCTGTTCGGACGTCAGCCCGTTTGCTTTGTCCGAAGAGAGGGACGAAACCGCCTCCTCGGGCGACATACTGTAAAATTCCATTGCAATAACCTGCCTGCAATTTATTTTGCACGAAAAGAAAAACCGCATACGCAAAAGCATACACGGTTCAAAAAAGGGCAGAAGGATACCATATAAACTTTGCGGTTTATATGGGTCTTGCCGATTTTGGCAGAAGCCTGCGTTTGCACGCGTGATGAAGACTTCTGCCGCGCAGAGCGCCGGCTACTCCCCCATAGGGATTCAATTTTCTATAACATTATATCCGTCAAACCAATATTTGTCAACAGCTTTGACGCGGTTGACAAAATTTTTACAAAATAAATTTAATCACCCTCGGCAAGAAATCCGCGGCTTTTCAGCTGCTGCCCGATCTCCGCCAACACCTCTTCGGAATCAGCCGAAACGGTGTGATAGTGATAGTTGCCCGTAATATTTTTTAAGGGAGTGGAAACGCCCGCCGCGATCTTTGCCATAAACTCGTCTGCCTTGCGGCGCGAATCGATGCCCATATGCGCACAGATCTTTCCGTACACCTTGTGCCATACGAACACGTCTTCCACTTTTCCGCCCGCATCTACGATCAGGTACAGCTCTTCCTTTGTCTGCTCGTCCGTGTGGCGCGCCTTGAACACGCGGCTGACGCGGGCAGACTTGGCAAGGATATAGCCGCGGTTTGTGGAGATGATCTCCTTTCCCTCCGCGCGCAGCAGGGCGATGTCCTGCACGATCACCTGCCGCGAAACGCCGAACCGCGCGGCAAGATTTGTAGCGGAAAGCGGCACCTCTCCCAGACATCCGAGGACGCTTTCCCGTCGTTTCTCACCCGTCATGTTCCCACCTCTTTGCAATGATTTTTACTGTACGGGGTGCAAATTTTTTAACGAAACATCCAAAATGGGCGCCGAATGGGTGAGCGCGCCGCTGGAAACGATATCCGCCCCGATGTCCTTGAGCTTTCCGATGCTTTCCGCCGTGACGTTGCCGGAGATCTCCACGACCGCCCTGTGCGCAATGTACGCGACCGCCTCCTTCATCTGTTCGTGTGTCATGTTGTCGAGCATGATGATGTCTGCACCCGCCTCCACAGCCTCTTTGACCATGTCGAGCGTTTCCGTCTCCACTTCGATCTTTGCGGTAAAGGGCGCGTACGCCTTTGCCATCGCGATCGCCTGCTTTACGCCGCCCGCCGCACCGATGTGGTTGTCTTTGAGCAAAACGGCGTCCGAAAGATTGTAGCGGTGGTTGCCGCCGCCCCCCACGCGCACCGCGTATTTTTCAAAAATGCGCATATTCGGCGTGGTCTTTCTGGTATCGACGAGGCGGAGCGCGCTCCCCTCCAGCAGTTTTACGACGTTTGCCGTATAAGTGGCAATGCCGCTCATGCGCTGCAGATAGTTGAGCGCAGTGCGCTCGCCCGTCAGAATGGCGCGCATGTCCCCGCGCACCTCCGCAAGCTTTTGACCCTTGCAGACGCGGTCCCCGTCCTTGGCAAAAAATACAACTTTGGTCTGCGCGTCCAGCAACGCAAACACGCGCTCGAACACGGGCAGGCCGGCAATCACGCCGTCCTGTTTACAGAGCAGGTCCGCACGCCCTTCCGTGCGCTCGCGCAGGATGCAGGCCGTGGACACGTCTTCGTTGGTGACGTCTTCGGCAAGTGCGCTGCGGATCAGTTCGTCCGCGCGGATATTCATGGTGATCTCGTCAATCAAGGCAATCCTCCCTTTCCGCCTCTTCGCGGATGCTCTTGGCATAATTTTCTTTCATCCTGCCGTAATCTTCGTACTGCGAAAGATCGGCGGGCACTTCTTTTACGGAAACTTCTTTCAGTTTTGCGCTCATATCCAGCGCCGCGCGCTTTGCCCACACCAGGCTTTCGAGCAGGGAATTGCTTGCCAGCCTGTTTTTGCCATGCACGCCGTTGCAAGCCGTCTCGCCCGCGGCATACAGTCTGCCGAGACTGGTGTGCGCGTCCGCGTCCACCTTGATGCCGCCCATAAAATAATGTTGGGCGGGAACGACGGGGATGGGCTGTTTCAGAACGTCGTAGCCCTCGCGCTGGCAACGGGCGTAAATGGTGGGGAAATGTTCCAGAATGGTCTTTTCCCCGACGGGACGCATATCCAGCCAGACGTGTTTTGTCCCGTCCTTGCGCATGCGGGCGCGAATCTCGCCCGTCACGATGTCGCGCGGGAGAAGCTCGTTACAGAAACGCTTCCCCTCCTTATCGAGGAGGACGGCACCCTCACCGCGCACCGATTCGGAAATAAGGAAACGCCTGCCGTGCTTTTCCGAATAGAATGTGGTGGGATGGATCTGCACGTAGTTGAGGTGCTCCACCGCCACGCCATGCTTCATGGCGATGGCGAGCGCATCCCCCGTGAGGTGACGGAAGTTGGTGGAATGTTCGTACAAACCGCCCACGCCGCCCGTGGCGAGAAGAGTGAACGCAGCATAGACGGGGAAGAGTTCGCCGCTCTCCGTGCGCCGCACCACGCCGCCCGCACACTCTCCGTCCGAAAGGAGGATGTCTACCAGCTCGGCGTATTCGAGGATCTTGACGTTGGAACGCGAGCGCGCCAGCCGCAGCAATTTCCCCGTGATCTCTTTGCCCGTCACATCGTCGTGAAAGAGGATGCGCGAGCGGGAATGTCCGCCCTCCCGCGTGAAGCGGAAGTTTCCCTCTTCATCGCGCGCAAAGTCCACGCCGTCCGCGACAAGTTCGCGGATGATCTGCGGCGAGGAAAGGATCATCTGCCGCACGGCGGCTTCGTCGTTTTCGTAATGCCCCGCGCGCATGGTGTCTTCAAAATAGCTCTGATAATCGTCCTCCCCGCGCAGCATGCAGATGCCGCCCTGCGCCAGGAAGGAATCGCTCTCGTCCACCGCCGCCTTAGTGAGCATGAGGATACGTGCCTCGCGCGGGAGATTGAGTGCGCACATCAGCCCCGCGACGCCCGTGCCCGCGATGAGAACATCGTAGTTTTGTTGCAGTTCAGCCATAATCGAACCCCTTTTTGCTATCTGGCAAGTTCCAGCATGCGCTCGAGCGGGCGCTCTGCCCGTTCGCACAGCGCCGCATCCAGCTTTACTTCATACTTCCCGTCCCGCAGGCAGGAGAGAAGTTTTTCGGGCGTGATGCGCTTCATGTCCTCACACACGGGCGTGACGGGATAAAAGGTCTTGCCGGGGCATCGGTTTTCCAGCTCGTACAAAACGCCCGGCTCCGTGCCGAGGATAAAAGATTCCGCATCGCTCTTCTGCGCATATTCGATGATCTCTGAGGTACTGCCGATAAAGTCGGCAAGCGCGCATACTTCCCCGCGCGCTTCGGGATGGACAAGGAATTTTGCTTGCGGATGCGCCTTTTTTTCCGTGAGAATATCCTGCGGAAGCAGCACGGCGTGCACCGGGCAATACCCGCCCGAAAAATAGAAGTTCTTTTCGGGGAAGCGCTCCTGCACATACGCGCCGAGGTTTGCGTCGGGAATGAACAGGATGTTTTTGTTGGGAAGCGCCCCCACGATCCTGACGGCGTTGGAAGAGGTGACGCAGACGTCGCTCAGGCTCTTCAGCTTTGCCGAAGAATTGATGTAGCACACCACGGCAAGATCCTCCGTCTGCGCGCGCAGGCGGGCGATCTGCTCCTCCGAAGCCATGTGCGCCATGGGGCAGTCGGCAGTTTCGTCAGGCAGGAGAACGCACCTGTCGGGATTGAGCATCTTGGCACTCTCCCCCATAAACCGCACGCCGCAGAAGACGATGGTCTCCTTGTCCGTCTTTGAAGCGACTTTGGCGAGATAGAAAGAATCCCCCACATAGTCCGCCATCGCCTGCACCTGAGAATCTACGTAATAATGCGCCAAAATGACGGCGTTGCGCTCCTCTTTGAGCCGTTTGATTTCTTCCGCGATCATAACACACCTTCCCTGCCGCGCCTGCGGCGGAGTCCTTTGCTTATATGGTTAAACTATACACCAAAAATTGACAACTGTCAAGACAATAAAAGCAAAAGAAAAATTCTTTTTGATACGAAAAAAACGCGCAGTTTTTGTGGCTTGCGCGCTTTTCCGGGTCAGTTGCGATATAATTTCAGGGTGTCTTTGACGATATCCACCACGAAAGGCAGATCGTCGTACAGTTCTCCGTCTACCTGCAAAGTGAGCGGCTTTTCGGGGAAAATTTCCACGTGCTCGCACCTTTCGAAGACGGTGAACTTTTCTTCCAAGATCTTCCCCTTCATCAGTTTGATAAAGGCGGGCGGAACGGCGAGTTTTTTGACGTCGTCCACGATGACCATGTCCAGCATTCCGTCGCCCAGTTCCGCTTTCGGGCACATGGGCACGCCGCCGCCGATGCGGTAGCCGTTGCCAACGCAGGCGATGAGGGCATCATATTCCCCCTCCTTGCCGTTGAAACGGGCTTTGAGGCGATAGTTTTTGAACTTGCACAGAGAGATGATGAGGGAAATGATATACTGGAACTTTCCGCGCAGGATCCTGGAGGAACGGCAGCGCTTTAAGATCTCCACGTCGATGCCCGTACCGACGAGGTTGATGCCGCGCACCCCTTTGGGCATCTGCATGAATTCGGTAAATTTGGGCTGAGAATCGAGAATGAGGTCGACGGCTTTTTCCGGTTCGAGAGGGATCTTTGCGGCGGCGGCAAAGTCGTTGCCGGTACCTGCGGGAATGAGCCCGAGGGCGTGGTGTTCGAAATCGGACATCCCGTTGAGCACTTCGTGCAGCGTCCCGTCCCCGCCGATGACGACGATGTCCCCTTCTTCCTGACAAAGTTCGTGCGCGAGCAGGGAAGCCTGCCCCGCCTTTTCCGTTTCGAACACGCGAAAGTCTGCGCCGCGCTCGGAAAAGCGCGCCAACGCGCGCCTGTGCAGTTTTTTCTTTTTTCCTTCGCCGGACATGGGGTTGAGAATGATATTGTACATACGACGTCCTCTTTGGTATTTTCATATTTATTATATATCAATTTGCGCCCGATTGCAATTTATTTTTAAAAATGCTATAATGAGAATATACTTCTTTCAAAAATATTTTTATTCAAGGACACCGCAATGCAATTGGAGATCCCTGAAAAACTGAACGCACTTGCCGAGCGCGCGGATTTTCCGCTGTACGTGGTGGGCGGAACGGTGCGCGACGCGCTTGCCGGTTTGCCCTCCGCACAGGACTGGGACATCTGTGCCCCCGCGGACGCGGAACATTTTTCCGCACTGGCGCAGGAGTGCGGCTTTACCGTAAACGGCGTTTATAAAAATACAGGCACCGTCAACCTGACGGACGGCAAACGGAAATATGAATTCACCTCTTTCCGCACGGACGTATACCGCCGCGGCGAACATGCGCCCTGCCGCGTGACCTTTACCAAGGACATCGGGACGGACGCGCGCCGCAGAGATTTCAAATGCAATGCCGTCTATTACGACATTGCCGCCAAAAAAATCGTCGATCCGCTGGGTGGCGTGCAGGAGATCGGCGAGCGAAAGATCTCCACGACGCGGGAGGCTGACGAAGTATTTTCGGAAGACGGGCTGCGGCTGATGCGCCTTGCGCGGCTTGCGGCTCAGACGGGATTTGTGCCCACGCTGGAATGCATTTTCGGCGCAAAGTTCAACGCCGCGCTCATCGCCAAGATCACGCCCGAACGCATTTACGCCGAATTGCAGCTTCTCCTGCACGCAGACGAAAAGTACGGGCGGCAATACGCGCACTATGAAGGTCTGAAACTTCTGGAAGGCACGGAGGTACTCAACTACATTCTGCCCGAGCTTGCTGCAGGCAAAGGAATGCCGCAGCGAAAAGATTTCCACGACCACGACGTGCTGGAACATTCCCTGCGCGCCTGCAAGTATGCGGACAGGCAGATACGTCTGACCGCCCTGCTGCACGACGTGGGAAAGCCCGTCGTCTATGCTGCCGAAGGGCATTACCACGGGCACGACGCGGCGGGAGAACGGACAGCACGGGAAATTCTGGAACGGCTGAAAGCGCCCAAAAAGCTGACGGACACCGTGTGTCGCCTTATCTCTCTGCACATGTACGACCTCGACGGAAAAGCGAAAGAAAACAAAGTGCGCAGGCTGATCGTGGCAAATTACGACATCTATCCCCTGCTCCGCCTCGTCAAGCAAGCCGATTATTCGGGATGCAAGGACGACACGCAGCTGTGCCCCACCCTGCACAAATGGGACGAGATCGAGAAAAAAATGCAGAGCGAAGGCGTGCCCTTCACCCTGAAACAACTTGCGCTGCGCGGCGACGCGCTGCAAAACGTGCCGCCCCGCAGGCGGGGGGAGATCCTGCACAAACTTCTGCTTTGGTGCTCTTCGGACGGAGCCCTCAACAACACAAAGACGCTTCTGAAACAGGCGGAAACATTTTTGGAGGATGGCAATGACTGAAATCGTGAGCATCATCGCGGCGGTGTGCGCCGCCCTCTCGCTCTTCGTAAGCCTTCTCATTCTGAAAAATCAGAAAAAGACACCTGCGTCCTATAAAAATCAGGACGAAAACGCCCTGTTACAACAGCTGGACCGCGCCAATTACATCGCCGAACAGAACGCGAAAAATTCGCAAAACTATCTTACCTATCTCGGACAGCAGCAGGGCGAAAAATTGCAAGGGGTGCAGGATAAGCTGGAAGCGCTCAACCAGTCGACCGAACGCAGGCTGGCGGAAATACAGCGCGTCGTTTCCGGCGAGATCCGCTACATGGCGGAACAAAACGCCAAAAACCTGGAACAGATCCGCGAGACGGTAGACGAAAAGCTTTCCTCCACCCTCGAAAACAGGCTAAATAAGAGCTATTCGATCATCAACGAGCGGCTGGAAGCGGTGTACAAAGGCATCGGCGAGGTACAGCAGCTGGCGGGGAGCGTTGCCGACATCAAAAAGGTATTCGCCAACGTCAAACTGCGCGGGACATGGGGGGAAGTACAGCTTTCCGCCCTGCTCGAACAGATGCTTTCCCCCTCCCAGTATCGCGCCAACGTGCGCATCAATCCGCTGGACAATGCCGTGGTAGAATATGCCGTCCTGCTCCCCTCCCGCGACGGGGAGACAGTGTATCTGCCCATCGACAGCAAGTTCCCCGTGGAAGAATACAGGCGGCTTTTGGACGCGGGCGACGCCTGCGACAAAGAAGCTTCCGAACGCGCCCTGAAAAATCTGGAACGCGCCCTCAAATTGCAGGCGGACACCATCGCCAAAAAATACATCCTGCCGCCGCTGACCGCCGATTTTGCCATCATGTTCCTGCCCTTGGAAGGGCTGTACGCCGAATCACTAAAAATGCCGGGGCTTTCCGAATATCTGGCGGGCAAGCGGGTCATGGCATGCGGGCCCACCAACCTGGGCGCCCTGCTCACGACATTGCAGATCGGCTTTAAAACGGCCGCCATCGAGCGCCGCTCGGGCGAGCTTTGGGAATTGCTTTCCGCCTTCCGCCACGAGTTCCGCAACTTTGTGCAGATCCTCGAAAAGGCGCAGAAAAAATTGCAGGAAGCGCAGGATACCATCGAAAACGCCGCCAAAAAGACGCGCACCATCGATAAAAAGCTGAAAAACGTCTCCGAGATCACGGACGAGCGCGCCAACCTGCTGCTCGGCAACGATACGGACGACGAAGAATAATGCAAAAGGAAAAAATTACTTTCTTTTTTCATAAAAATGTACGGAGCAGGAATTGCATTTCCCGCCGATTTATATTATAATACCATCATGAACATCCAAAAGACAGAACAGAAAACCGCTCTCCCCGCGGAAGAGGAATTTGCCTTTTCCGATAAAACGGTGCAGGGAGCAAAACTCGGGAAAAAAGACAACTTTCTTTTTGTGCGTTCCCCCCGCCGCTATAAATTGTTTACGGAGGGCACGGACGAAGTGACCTTTCTGGAAGGCGCGGGACATTTTAAATGGGCGCGCGGAGAGACCCCTTTCGCCGCAGGGGAAACCTTTCTCGTACAGGCATGCGGCGAATATGAAATAAACGGAGCGTGCGCCTTTATCGTGGCGCGCCGCACGTGAGGTACATTTTATGGTCAAATCCACATTCAGTTTCGGCGGAAAGCTGCTTACCATCTTTCTGACCATCGTCATATTCATTGCCCTGTGCGCGGGCTCGCTCATCCTCGCCGTCACCAAAGTCAAGGTCCGCACGCTGGCGGGATGGATAGACATGCAGGATTACATTTCGGAAACATACGACGGCACGATCATCGACCTCGTCTCCAAAGTGAGCGAAATGTTCAACGGAGACATCACCGTCAACAAAGTGCTGGAGATCTCCCCGGGCCTGCAAAAACAGGTAGACGGGATCGTCGACAACGTGGAAAAGGTCGGCCTGTTTAAGGTAGACAGGGAACTCCTCTACGATATGCCCGTCAATCAGATGACGAGCAACCTCATGCAGATCGTCGTCCTTACGGCATCCCTCAACAAACTGGCAGACTACCTTTCCGTTTCTCTGCCCGATCTCGCCTTTATCAAGGGCAACGAGGAAGACCCCGTAGACGTGTATACGCAGGCAAACACAACGGAAGACGGAACGATCGACAAGATCTTTACCATGTCTGACGACGAGACCTCTCCCCGCACCTACTATACGCGCTCGGAAACTTTTTCCTCTGTCTATACGGACGATACGGGAGAAGAACAGCCCGTGGCAGAGCAGGTGGAGACGCTCCTCTATACGCTGGAAGGGGTGACTCTGGAAAACAATTTCTTCTGCTATCAGGGAAACAAGCTGTACGTCGGAAATACGGGTCACTACGAAGATGAAAGCGGCGGGACGGCGGAAACTGTTTCCTATGCGGCGATCACGCAGAACAGCGGCGTTGTCTATTCCTCCGAAAAACAGGAAGACGGAACGTACACGCTGAAGCTTGCCCCCGCCGAAAACCAGAAATTTTACAAGAGCTGCCCGCCCACGGCGGAGCACGAGGACGGGTTCGAAGAACTGATCCTTTCCTCCGACGGGGAAAAGGTATACACCCAAAGCATCGCGGCGCCCTATCGCTATAAGGCACTGTATGCACAGTTGGACGCTGCGCCCGAAAGCGGCGAGTATTTTACCTTCGGCGGCAAATATTACGTGCTTGCCACACAGACGCAGGAGTCGGGCGAATACATTGTGGACGAAACGAAGGGCGGATTCCGTATCCTCGAGGAATACAGAAACGACGTGCTCTTTGCTCTCGACTATACGTACGCCGAAACGGCTGCAGAAAACGCATCCGCCGAGACGCCCGTATATGTCTATACCAACGGCATCGGCGATCTGCCCGTGACCTACGCCATCTCCGCGCTGTCTTCTTTCCTGGACACTAAGACGATGACAATGGACGATCTTTCCGTGTACTTCGGAATCGACCTGAACATTGCCGTGCTGGAAGGAATCAAATATGTGCCCCTTGCCTATCTCTCTTCTGCCATGACGGCAGAGATGAACTCCGTCTATGTGGACAACGTCATCGAAGTGAACGCTTCCTCCCCCACCATTCTGCTCTATCTCGCCTACGGCAACGGATACAGGATCACCGGGGAAAACACGCTGGAGATCACCGACGAATCGCAGAGGCGCACCATCGGTCAGCTGACGCAGGCGTTGGACGGCATCACCATCTCTTCCGTGGTCGAGATCGGGGAGGACTCGCATCCTCTTCTGCAGACCATCGGCGACTGGACGCTCAACGACATCGGCGACGCAGACAAGATCGGTTCCATCCCCCTCGGAGACGTCATGACCATCGTCACAGATGAGGACGCTGCCGCGGACGAAACGGGCAACACCGTCGCCTCGCCGCAGATCCTGCAGGCGCTGGCAAACATTCCCCTCGACGGGATCGCTTCCGCCATCGACTCGCTGACCCTCGCGGAGATCATGCCCATCGATCCTTCCGACAGTCTGCTCGGCAACCTTTCCGGTTCTACCCTGCAGACCCTCTCCCAGGACCTGACCAACCTTTCCGTACAAAAACTGTTTGCGGACAGCATCTATGCCTACCACGAAGCGGCGGTCATCCCTCCCGCGGACGAGGGGGACGCAACGCCCAACCGCACCCGTTTTGCACAGCTTAAAGCGGAGGCGGAAGCGTTGGAAGCACTGTATCCCGCAGAAGAACTCTACGTATACGAAAAGGGAGACTATACCCCCGTACGTGAATTTATCGAGGCATACGAGCGCGCCAACGCAGACGTGCCCGCCTCGCAGGATTACAAGGGCATCCTGCCCGACACGATCCGCACCCCCTACCTTGCCGTTACGGACGAGATCCTCGACCAATATACTGACGTGCCGCTGTATGCCTATACGGACGACGGCAACGGCTCTTTCGGCTATGTGCTTGCCACGCAGGTGAGCGAATGGAAACTCTCCGAAGAGGACGCACAGAAGTACGAGGGCGCAACTCTGTACCAAAAAAAGAGCGAAGCAGGCAAGACGCTGTACGAAGAGGCAGCCAAAAATGCCGATGGCTTTTACGCGGCAAAGACTCTCTATGTCTGGGACGCGGGCGCCGAGCGCATGACGGCGGTCTCGCTCGATCCCGCAGGACTGAGCGTACGCGAAGAATTTGCGCAGACACAGCTGTATACGAATATCTCTTACGCGGCTGCATACGACTCCGAAACGGAGTATTACGACCAAGGCAACCTGTTTACCTATGACATCGGCAAGCAGACGTGGACGCAACTGCCCCTCTCCCCCGCCTATTCTTCTGACGGCGGCGTGAAGGTGTTCCTCGGCTACACCCTGCCCGAGAGTTTCAGTCTCTCGCAAGGGACCGCCCTCTATACCTACGGAGAAGTCGCAGGGGTCTGGAAATACCTGCTGACCGAAAGTGCTTATGAAGTTGCCGTCTCCGAAAACGGCGCCTACAATACAAGCACGCTCTATGCGCCTGCCGCAGACTCGGGAAACAGCATCGCCGTGATCCGCCTCGAATACAAGGATGGCGCATGGAAGCTTTCCGATGAGGACGCAGCCGCCTATGCGGGCAAAACGCTGTACGCGCAGATAAACATCGAAACGACCTGCGCCGTGCAGGAGATCGACTCACTCGTCGTCAACGTCCAGAACAACATCAACAAAATGACGCTGAAAAATCTGTACGAGGACGGCATGGTCGAACTTTCCGCCCCCGATAAGCTGGACCAGAAGATCCCCTCCCTCATCCCCGGTTACGAGGGCAAGACGGTGGGCGACCTCACCATCAACGAACTGCTCAACCTGACGCTGGAGATGATCTCGTATCTGTCGTCGCTCCCCACTATTCCCTGATCATGCAACAAAAACTTTGCCCTTTGCATCCCTGCAAAGGGCTTTTTTTCGCAAATGTTGCCGAAAAAGATTTGACTTGAAAGCAAAAATACTATATAATAATAAAAGCGCTGAAAAGAGCGCAAACCTTGCGTGCCGAAAAGGTACGCCGAATAAGACCGGGAGGTGAAATCAATGAAATACGAAATGCTTTATCTGATCGACGCATCGATGGCAGAAGAAGCACGCGAAGCGCTGATTTCCAAGTTTGAAGACACTGTCAAAAACTTGGGCGGCACCGTAGTTTCGACGGACAAGTGGGGCGTTAAAAAGACCGCTTATCCCATCAACTACAAGAGCGAAGCGTTCTATGTGCTGATGACGTTTGAAGCAGACGGCAGCTCCATCAAAGAGCTGGACCGCATTGCGGGCATTACGGACGGCGTGATGCGCAGAATGATCACAAAGGCGATCTGAGGACGGTAAGAAGATGAACAAGGTTTTTTTGATCGGTAACCTTACCCGCGACCCCGAACTTTCTGAAACGAACAGCGGCGTTGCCGTCTGCCGTTTCGGGCTTGCCGTTTCCCGCCGTCGCTCTGCCGCCGATACGGAACCCCAGACGGATTTCTTTAACGTGACGGCATGGCGCGGCCTTGCGGAAAACGTGGCGCGCTTTACCAAGAAAGGGAACAAGGTAGCGGTTTGCGGAAGCATCCAGATCCGCAACATCGAAGACAATGCGGGACAGAAACGCACGTACGTAGACATCATTGCCGACGACGTGGAGTTCCTTACCCCCAAGGGCCAGGCCGGCGGTTCGGACGACGTTTACGCCGCCCCCGCACCCAAGAAAAAGCCTGCCCTCGAAGCGTTTGACGACGATTCGGACATTCCGTTCTGATCGCGCTGCGCCCTCTATCCCAACAAACACCCTTGCGCGGGACTTTCCGCGCGCGTAAAATTTTAAAAGGAGTAATATCATGGAAGAAAAACCCGTCAGAAAGCCCATGAAGAGAGTCTCCCGCAGAAAGGTTTGCGCCTTCTGCCAGGAGAAGGTCGAAGTCATCGACTATAAAGACGTCAACCGCCTGAAAAAGTTTATCACCGAAGGCGGAAAAATTCTCCCCCGCCGTATGAGCGGTGTGTGCGCTATGCACCAGAGAGAGCTTTCCAACGCCATCAAAAAGGCGAGGATCGTTGCCCTTCTGCCCTTCAAAGGAGAGTAAAGCCCAAGCGGAAAACGCAGCTGCGTTTTCCGCTTTTTTTTTATTGCAACGCCTCTTAAAGAAAAAGCGCCTCCCTAACAGGATTTACAGAGGAAAGGGCGAAAAATGCGGCAGAAAAGACGCCGCACAGTTTTATGTAAGGAGGAAAAACAATGCCCTATACACAGGAAACACACCGCATCCCTCATCACGGGAGAGTGGCGGAGGGAACACTCTTCCGCCCCGACACCGACAAAAAAATGCCGCTCGTCCTTTTCTGCCACGGATACAACGGCAGGAGGGACAGCTTTTTCCCTGCAGCGTCCTTTTTGGCAGAAAATGGCATCGCCTGTTTCTGCCTGGACTTTTGCGGCGGCGCAGCCGTCGACAAGAGCGGTTTTCCGACAGAGCAGATGACCCTCCTTACCGAAAAAGAAGATCTCGGCGCCGCGTTTTCGTACTGTACACAGCTGCCGTACGCAGACAGAGACAACCTCTTTTTGTTTGGGGAAAGCCAGGGAGGACTGGTCAGCGCCCTGTTTGCCGAAGAACACGCACAAGAGCTTAACGGGCTGATCCTGCTCTTTCCCGCCCTCTGCATCCCCGACGACTGGCGCAAAAAATTTCCGCAGGGCGCGCCACTTCCCGAAAGCATGGATTTTTGGGGAATGAAGCTGGGAAAGAGATTTTTCGAGACCGCCTGCGCTATGCAAGTCTTTGAAAACATCGGTCAATTTGACAAACCCGTCCTGCTCCTGCACGGAGATGCGGACTGCGTGGTCCCCCTATCCTACAGCCGCCGCGCAGAAAAGGCATACAAAAACGCAAAGCTCGTCGTCTTTGACGGGGAAGGACACGGCTTTTCCGAACAGGGAAACGAACAAGTGCGCCAGCTTTGCCTTCGCTTTATCCGCGAAAGGATGTGCACAAACTGACCCCGCCTTTTTGCTTCGCCGCGGCATGGTAAAAACGCCTTGTCGCAAACAATTTATTCTTACAGAATCCTCTTTAACGGGAGCGTGCGCCGCAAATTTCGGCGCCCGCTCCTGTTTTATCAAAAGAAGAATAAAAAAAGCAAACAAAAACAGGCATAAAAGTCAGAAAAAAAGACGGCTGAAAGCCGTCTGAAAGGCGCTCACTTTTCACCGAGAAGGGCGAGCGCGTTGCGGAAACAGATCTTTTCCGTCTCCTCTTGTGTAAAATGCATCTGCGAAAGATAGGACAGCGTATGCTGCGGCGTATCCCAGGGGCAGTCGGTCCCGAACAGCACCCTGTCCGAAAAGGCACGGATGACCCGTTCCCCTTCCTCCGCGGAAACGCAGGACGCAGCAAAGCTGATGTCGATGTACACCCCCGTATCCGCCAATGCAGCGAGGGCGCGGTCGGTCATGTCCTGTCCGCCCAGGTGTGCCGCAACGATCTTTGCCTGCGGGAATGTTTCCCAAACCCTGCGCAGTCCTTCAGGCGGCGTCTTAAAGGGCGGTTCAAATCCCCTGTCCGCACCCGCGTGGAAGAGCATGATCAGCCCGTACTTTGCGCATGTCTCATAGATGGGAAAAGCGCGCTCGTCGTCCACCTGAAAATTTTGATAATCGTTATGGAACTTGACACCCTTGATACCCGCTTCGTGCAGCCGCTTGAGCTCCGTAAGCGCATTTTCGGAATCGGGATGCACCGAGCCGAAGGGAATGATATCGGGATAGTCGAGCAAGGAAAGGGCAAAATCGTTGACGTGCCTTTCCGTGCGGGGAGAGACGGCAATGTTGAGCGCAACAAACCTGTCTACGCCCTGCGCGTGCATGAGCGCACGGGTGGCGGCGACGGTGCCGTCCGTGTAAGGCGTGAGGTGCGCCCGCTCTGCCAGAGAGGAGACGGCACCCGCCGCAAGTTTATCCAAAAATACATGGGCATGAAAATCGATGAGCATACGATCTCCTTACAGACGGCGCATGTTGGCGGAGATCTTTTTGCGGTCGCGCAAGAAAGAAAAAACGGCGTACAACGTGCCGATGAGGTCAAAAACAAAAATAAAGACAATGTTAAGCACAAAGTCGGTAACGTACTCCCCGCCCGCAGAAAATTTTTCGGCAATATACGAAATCCCGTCGCCCTCGATCAGCGCTTGCGCAAACAGACAGCCGAACAAACTCAAGAGCATGACGGCAAGCGTGAGGAGCGCGACGCCGATGACCTTGAACAGGGTATTTTTTCCGCCGAATTTGCCGTACAGCCAGCCGCCCAGCAGGACGCCGACGGCAGCGCCGATGGCGGCAAATCCCCACCAGAAAAACAGAACGACGAACACCGCCGCGCCGACGAGCGCGCCGCACAAGGCGCCGCCCATGCCCGCAAGCCTGTTGGAAGGCATCGCCGCTTCGTCCGCTTCGCGCTGTTTTGCCGCAGCCAGAGCGCGGTTGAAACAGTTTTCGTGCGCACGGAAAGGGATGTCCGACTCCAGCATATCGATCCCCTCTTCCCCCAGCGGCGCGCCGCAGTACGGACAGCAGTCCGCGGCGGGGAAGTTGTTCTTTTTCAAATAGGCGATGATCTTATTGAGAATTTCGCCGATCTGACGGAATACCCCGCTGTACAGCTGCGGGCAGACCATCAGCCCGATCCCCACCACGCCGTAAGCGGTGAGTTTGAGTTCCTTTTTGTGCTTTTCGAGATATTTTTCCAGCGCCTCTTTGCGCCCCTTGGTATCCGTGACCACGGTGATCAGGCAGGGAGGATTCCCCATCACCTTGTACTGCACGTGTACGCGGTAACTGCGGTATTCGCCGTAACAACAGTGCTTCCCGAGGGTGAGCGAGTGTTCGGCGGCAAAATCGTCCATTGTGTATTTCTTTTTTTCCATACGACCTCTCGCGCAAAGCACCGCACCTTCAGGCGCGGCCGCCCTGCTGTTGTCCGTCAGACCTTGCGCAAAATGTCCCCTTCCTCCAAAGGATAGGGACAGGCAAGGCGAAGCTTTTGCATGACCAGTTTGGCGTCCGAAACAGGTGTGCCCGCCTCGTCCGCTATCTCCTCCACCGTGAAGACCTTGTTGAAAGTGTCCGTCGGGGAAAGGATCTCCAGCCTGTCTCCGACGCGGAAGCGGTTGCGCATCTGCACCAGTCCCCCTGCCACGACGTCGGCGACGTATTCGCGCGTGCCGCTCTCCTGCGAATCTTCCTCGTTGACCGTTTCCGCATTGTCGCCGAGCATATAAGCAGTGGTAAAGGCACGGTGCGCCACTTTTTTCAGTTCTTCCTGCCCCTGCGCGGCGGAAAGCGTTCCGTCCAGCACCCGTCTGTATGCGTTGACGACGGTGGCAAGATAATAATTGCTCTTCATTCTGCCCTCGATCTTAAAAGAGCATACGCCCGCGCGGCGCATCTCGTCCAGATGAGAGAGCATATTGAGATCTTTGCTGTTGAGAAGGTAGGTACCGCGCTCATCCTCTTCGGCAAGGAGCGCACCCCCTTCTTCCCTGCGCGCGCGCAGTTCGAACTTCCAGCGGCACGCCTGCACGCAGGCGCCGCGGTTGGAATCCCTGTGCGCGAGGTAGTTGCTCAAAAGGCACCTGCCGCTGTACGAAATGCACATGGCGCCGTGCACGAACGCCTCCAGTTCCAGCCCGGGGCAAAACTGACCGATCTGCGAAATCTCTTCCAGGGAAAGCTCGCGCGCCAAAACGACGCGCTCTGCGCCCTGTTCCTGCCAAAAGCGAGCCGCATATGCGTTGGTCGTGTTCGCCTGCGTGGAGAGGTGCAGGGCGAGCCGCGGCGCGACTTTTTTAGCCAGCGCAAACGCGCCCGCATCCGTCACCAGCGCCGCGTCCGCGCCGATCTCCTGCAAGAAGCGGAAAGTCGTTTCCAGCTGCGCAAAGTCGCTGTTTTTGGCAAAAATGTTGACGGCGACATACATCTTTTTCCCGCGCGCGTGGACGTACTCTGCCGCCGCCCGCATCTCTTCCGGCGTAAAGTTATCCGAAAAAGAGCGCAGGGAAAAAGATCTGCCGCCCAGATACACCGCGTCAGCGCCGAAGCGCAGCGCCGTTTTCAGTTTTTCGAAATTGCCCGCAGGGGCAAGAAGTTCGGGGCTTTGCACCGTTCCCTCCGAAAAAATTTCCATTCCGCAAAGGGCGCCGTCACTTTTTGACCGAAAGCGCGACCCCCTCCCCCAGTTCGAGGACGGAAGTGATCAGGTCTTCGTCGCGGCAGACAGCCGCGAGATATTCGCGGATGTGGTTGACAAGCATCCTGCGCTTGGGCGGAACGGGATTTTTTCCGTTGACCCAGCCGCCGAAAAGCACGTCGTCCGCAAAGAGGATGCCGCGCGGGGCGAGCAGCTTTTTGCAATATGGCAGATACTTGACGTACTGCACCTTCGGCCCGTCCAGAAAGATGAGTCCGAACTGCCCCTCCAGCGAAGGCAGAACGTCCGCCGCGTCGCCGAGGATGCAGTTTGCACGATCGCGCACGCCGAATTCGTCGAAATTGGCGAGGGCGCGGCGGTACCTGTCCTCGTCCGCCTCGACAGTGGTGAGGCGCGCCGCTGGACATTCGAGGAGCAGGGCGATCGAGGTGAGCCCCTCCCCTGTTCCGATCTCCAGCATCCGCTCGGGGGCGCGCATGCGCGCCACGCCCAAAAGCAGGCGAAGGACATCGTCCGGAGCGGACGGATCCCGCACACGCAGCGCCTGCTCGCGCAGGGCGCGGAGACGTTCGTCTATTTGCAACGGCGGTAAAAACTCTGCCTGTTCCATCTCAGACGCGGACGATGTTCGCCATGATGACGGGGTTCTGCTTGGTCTTTTTGTAAATAAAGTTCTTCACCGCTTTTTTGATGGCGGCGGCGTATTCCGTGTTGTCGACGTCGCCCGCGATGTCCACCTGCGTCGCGCAGTTTGCCACGATGCGGCGCACTTCCGCATAATAATCGGCATTTTCAGGCATGACAAAACCGCGGATGACGACGTCGGGATCACTGAGCAGATCGCCGCTGCGCTCGGAAACGCAGGCGGTGATGACAAAGATGCCGTCCTCGGAAAGATGCTTTCTGTCTTTCATGACAAGGCTGTTTTCCTTATCTTCCAGAGAGCTTCCGTCCACGAGTCGGGAACCGGAAGAGACGCTCTCCCCGAACTGGATGCTGTCCCTCGTTAGTTCCACACAGTTTCCGATGTCCGCAATGAGGATGTTATTTTCGTTCATGCCCAGATCCATGGCGAGGCGGGCATGGCGCTTGAGGTGCCTGTATTCGCCGTGCACGGGAATAAAGAACTTGGGCTTGAGCAGCGAGTGCAGGATCTTGAGTTCTTCCTGGCAGGCGTGTCCGGAAACGTGGATCTTTTCCAAAGATTCGTACACGACGTTGGCGCCCTTGCGGTACAGGTTGTTGATGACCTTGCAGATCATCTTTTCGTTGCCCGGGATGGGGCTGGCGGAAATGATGATGGTGTCGTTGGCGCCGATGGTCACTTTATTGAATTCGCCGCTCGCCATGCGGGTGAGCGCGCTCATCGGCTCGCCCTGGCTGCCCGTGGAGACGATGACGATTTCCCTGTCAAAATAGTTTTTGATCTTTTCCACGTCGATGAGCACGCCCTCAGGGATCATCAGTTCCCCGATCTTGGTGGCGGCGTCCACGACGTTGAGCATGCTCCTGCCCGAGAGAGCGACTTTGCGGCGATACTTGGCGGCAAGGTCGACGATCTGCTGCAGGCGGTGTACGTTGGAAGCAAAGGTCGCCACGATGATGCGGCGGTTGGCATGCTCGGCAAAGAGATGGTCGAGCGTGGTACCCACTACCGTCTCGCTCATGGTGTAGCCGGGGCGCTCGACGTTGGTGGATTCGCAGAGAAGAAGCTTGATGCCTTCCTTGCCCAGTTCGGCGATGCGCGAAAGGTCGATCTGCTCGCCTGCGACGGGCGTGAGGTCGATCTTGAAGTCGCCGCTGTGATAGATCTTGCCCTGCGGCGTATCGATGGCGAGCGCCACCGCACCCGCGATGGAATGATTGACGTTGATGAACTCTACCCCGAAGCACCCAAGCTTGATCTTGTCGCCCGGCTTGATGCAGACGAGCTGCGCGCGGTTGATGCGCTGTTCGCGCAGTTTGTTGTCCGCCAAAGCGAGGGTGAGCTTGGTAGCGTAGACGGGGCAGTTGATCTCTTTGAGCAGATACGCGATGCCGCCCACGTGGTCCTCGTGACCGTGCGTGACGAGCAGGCCGCGCACCTTGTTTTTGTTCTGGACGAGGTAACTGATGTCGGGAATGACGAGATCGATGCCGGGGAGTTCCTCATCGGGGAAAGTGAGACCCGCGTCGATGATGATGATGTCGTTGCCGCACTCGATGGCGGTCATGTTTTTCCCGATCTCGCCCACGCCGCCGAGAAAGAGCACTTTGACGACGTTTTTGGCTTTGCCGCGGCGGTTCTTTTCACGGCGGACGGGATGCTCCGCCTGCTGTTCCTTGACAGGGCTTTCCTGTTTTGCGCGCTTTTCCTGCGGCGCCCCCGTGCGGCGCTTCTGCTGTTCCCGCTGCCGTGCGTCCTTTACGTTCCCGAGGAAGCGAGGCATGTCCGAAAAACTTTTTTTTGCTTGTCCGCTCTTTTCCTGTGTGAGATTTCGGTCGTTTTTCTCTTTCAAAATATACTCCTTTCGCCGGACCCCGTCAAAGGAAAGGGGCTGAATGTGCATCCAGCCCCCTCTTTTGTGTTACCTTTTCGCAGACAAAAATCCGGCCTGACAAATTGTTCTATAAGATACGCCCGAAGGCAAATTATTTCTTGCCCGCAATGATCTGCGCCATCTCCTCCACCACCTGCTTGGACAGGGAGTCGTCTCCTTGCTCCGC
>CALVHV010000005.1 GCA_944328845.1 uncultured Clostridia bacterium
ACGGGCTTCCTCGGAAAAGTGGACAACTACTTCGGGATCACGAAGATGAAGTCCAGCTTCAAGACGGAAATGCTCGCCGGTCTGACGACGTTCATGACGATGGTCTACATCCTCATCGTCAACGCGGGCACGGGGATGTTTACGGCATCCATCGTCGTCGGCGAAGATGTGGTGCAGATCATTCCGGGGCTGACCTTTGGGGCAATGTACATCGTTACGGCGATTTCGGCGATCGTAGGTACGCTTTTGATGGCTTTCCTTGCCAAACTGCCTTTCGCGCAGGCTCCCGGCATGGGCTTGAACGCATTCTTTGTGTTCACGATCTGTCTTGGCATGGGTTACAGCTATGCAAACGGTCTGCTGATCGTGCTTTGCTCCGGTCTGCTGTTCCTTACCCTGACCATCGTCGGTGCGCGCAGGGCGATCGTCCGTTCCGTTCCGGAAGCGATCCGCATTGCGATCCCTGCGGGTATCGGTCTGTTCATTGCTTTTGTCGGTATGCAGAATGCGGGTCTGGTCGTTGACAGTGCGACCCTCGTCGGCATGGTTTCCTTCAACGTGCTCACCTTTACGTCCGGCGGCGCGGCAATGATCGGCGCGGTTGTTTCCATTCTGTCTCTGCTGATGATCGCCATCTTCTCCAAACTGAAGATCAAGGCCGCCATGGTGCTCGGCATCATCGGCAGCGCGATCCTGTACTACATTTTCCTCGGCATCGGTGTTGCGACGGGTTCCGCATCCTGCCAGGCAGTGTTTGACCGCATCACGTTCAACAATCCTATCCAGGCGTTCAAAGATTTCGGCACCCTTTCCTTCGGCAAAGTGTTTACGGAAGGCTTTAAGGGCATCGAAGGGAGCATGATCTTCGACTTCATTGCAGCCCTCGTTGCGTTTGCAATGGTCGATATGTTCGATACCATCGGCACCCTCATGGGCACCTGCCAGGCGGCGGGCAAAGAGAGCGGCCTGCTCGATGAGACGGGCGAAGTGAAAAACATCCAGAAAGCGCTCCTGTGCGACTCCATCGCTACCTGCACGGGCGCTATCCTCGGTACCTCCACCGTTACGACCTTCGTCGAGTCTTCCGCAGGCGTTGCAGAAGGCGGCAGGACTGGCTTCACCTCCCTGGTCGTCGCTATCCTGTTTGCGGTTGCCATGTTCCTCAGCCCCATCGCGGCGCTCATTCCTTCCTGCGCTACGGCAGGCGCGTTGATGTATGTCGGCGTGCTCATGATGCGCAACGTCATCAACATCGACTGGAAAGACCCCGCAGCGGCTGTTCCCGCATTCCTCACCATTTCCGTGATGAGCTTTACCTACTCCATCTCTTACGGTATAGCAGCGGGCTTCATCTCCTACACGCTGATCAAGCTGTGCACGGGTAAGGTCAAGGATATCAGCATCGTTACGGCGATCCTCAGCCTTGTGTTCCTGTTCACCTTCCTGTTCACGCACTGAGTCCTGCAAAATAAAAAAATCCCCGCGTCCCCGCAGAAAAGCAGGGGCGCGGGCTTTTCTTTTTTCAAAAGATATGCTATAATCGAAGTGTAAAGAATAAACTCTGTTACGGGAGGAAATACCATGCTGGAAAAACTCATCGACGCCGCCGTCGGGAATAAAAAGGCGGAGACGGTGCTGAAGAACGGAAGCTTTGTCAACGTGTTTACGGGCGAGATCGTCAAAGCGGACATCGCCATGGAAGGGGGGAAGATCGTCGGGTTCGGCGATTACGAAGGTGAGACGGAGTACGACATTTCGGGTAAAGTAGCCGTCCCCGGTCTCATCGACGCGCACGTGCACATCGAAAGTTCACAGCTTTCGCCCGAGGAGTTTGCAAAGATGGTCCTGCCGCGGGGCACGACCACCGTCATCGCCGATCCGCACGAGATCACCAACGTCTGCGGTATCGCGGGGGCGCAGTACATCGCACAGGCGTGCGCGCGCACGCCGCTCGAAGCCAAGGTCATGCTCCCTTCCTGTGTGCCCGCCACTTCCTTCGAAACGAGCGGCGCCGTCCTCACGGGCGCGGATACCGAAAAATTTATCCGTGAAGATTTTATCCACGGCCTGGGCGAATTTATGAACTACCCCGGCGTCATTTACAAGGACAAAGAGGTGATGCGCAAGCTGGAAGCGGCGCACGCCGCGGGCAAGCCGATCGACGGCCACGCGCCCGACACGTACGGGAAGGGGCTGAACGGATACCTCTGCACGGGCATTTCCACCGATCACGAATGCACTTCTCCCGAAGAGGCGCTGGAAAAGGTTTCCAAGGGCGTGTACGTGCATCTGCGCGAGGGCTCTGCCACGCGCAACGTCGCCACCAACTGCAAGGCGGTCAACGCATATAACATGCGCCGTTTCCTCTTCTGCACGGACGATCGCCACGCGGCGGACATCAAGGCGAAGGGACATCTGGACAACGCTCTGCGCGTTGCCGTTGCGGCGGGTATGGATCCCGTGTGGGCGGTCATTGCCGCAACGCTCAATTCCGCGGAGTGCTACCGTCTGTACAAAAAGGGCGCCATCGCACCCGGATACGACGCGGACATTGCCGTTTTCGACGATTTGCAGAATTTCCGCTGCGCCTATACGTTCAAGGGCGGGAAACTGGTGGCAAAAGAAGGAAAACCGCTGTTCGAAACGGAAAATTATCTGCCCGACGCGGTCAAAAATACCGTACACGTGGGCGAGGTGAAGGCGGACGATTTTCGCCTGAAACTCAAGGGAACGCGCGCAAACGTGCTGCGTCTGCTCCCCGATAACGTGGTCACCGAGCGCGTCGTGCGCGAGGTGAAAAGCGAGGGTGGGGACGTCTGCCTGCAGGGGACCGATCTTCTCAAAATGGCGGTTGTGGAGCGCCATCACGGCACGGGGAACATCGGGCTGGGACTTTTGGAAGGGTACGGCCTGCGCGGCGGCGCCATCGGGCTGACCATCGCGCACGATTCGCACAACATCATCGTCCTCGGCGACAACAATGCAGACATGGCGGCTGTCGTGGCGGAACTGCGCCGCATCGGCGGCGGCATGGCGGTGGTCAAGGGCGGCAAGGCACAGTCGCTTTCCCTCGACATCGCGGGGCTGATGAGCTCTTTGCCCGCCGAAGAGTACAGCGCGCAGTCGGAAGCACTGCTCGAAAGCGCGTACGGCATGGGCATTTCCCGCGACGTGGAAGCGTTCATGAGCCTGTCTTTCCTCGCATTGCTCGTCATTCCCGCCATCAAACTGTCGGACAAAGGTCTGTTCGACGTGACGAAATTTGCCTTTCTTCCTATCGACGCGGAGTAGATCTTTAAAAATTGAGTGCGGCTTGCGCGCCCGTCAGGCGTCCGCACCGCGAGACGGTCTACGAATTTAAAGACAAATACAATACAAGAGCCTGCCTTCTTGGCTGGCTATTTTTGAGCGCACATCCGGTAAAAGGCGGGGCGGATAAGATCTTGCACCGCGGGAAAAGGGATTGCGCGGGCAGGATTTTTGTCGCGGGGGACGTTGCCTTTTTTTGTTTTTCTGTTGACAGAACGGGAGAAGGATGATAAAATCCAATCATTGCGAATTACGCAGAAGGGGGAAAACATGAAAATCAAGGATAAAGAGATCCTTTTCTTTTTCAGAAAAGAGGGTCGCAAGGAGCAGTTTTTTGTCAGGCAGGATGCGGACGGCACGTTTCGGTGTACCCGTGATGAATTCAGCTTTGAGATGCGCTTAGGCAGTCCGCGCACGGGTGCGGAAGGGCTTACCGAATACGGTTTTTGCGGCAGGATGAAGAGTTCATTCCCCACGCGCGTGAAGATACAGTGGTGCGTGGGGAAAGGGTATCCCATCATTCCGTGCAATATCTTCGGCGACAACAATTACCGCCTCGTCGAGGAACCCGCCTTTCCGCACCTCACCGAGGAAAAGGGGAACAGCAGGTTTGTTTCGGACGCATGGGAATTCAACGCCGACCGCGCGTCTCACCCGATCGCAATGTCGGTGAACGGTAAGAGGACGTACGGTCTGTACATCGACCCGGACAAGATGCCGTCTGCCTCGCTGTCCGCAACGGCAGACGGAAAGATCGGCGTGGGCTGCGGATATGTCAACGAGCCGATCCTGTTTCTCAACAAATCGGAATGGGAGCCCTCCGACGCGGCGCTGATCGAGGAGTGCAGTTTCGAAGGCGCCTTCTATTATTCGGAAAAAGAATTCGCCGTTTATGAAATGTTGAGGAGCGTTTACCAAAAATATCGGCAGGGAGCCATGCCTTTTTCGGAAAAAGAGTATGCAAAGCTCCCCAAAGCCGTCGAGGGGATGCTGTCGGCGATGCGGGCGAGTTACGATGAAAAAGAAGAGGTCTTTTCCGATCTGGAATTTGACCCGTACCGTCAGGCGGGGGAGGCGGGGCAGGTCAAAAAGTTCCGCGATTGCAGGGAGATCGGCTGGACGGGCGGCGCAAACCTGTATTATCCTTTGCTGGAGGCGGAGACCCTGCTGAGCGGAAAGCTGAGGAAAGACGGCTTTTTTACGGCGGCGGCGATCCGCTGGTTCGATCAACTTACTTTGCGGTATAACGAAAAGTCAGGGTTTTTATTCGATCTGGACAAAAACACGGGCCCGATGTCCGGTTGGGGGGCGGCGGCAAGCGATGTAAACGGATGGTGGGCGGGTTATGTCGTCAAAGACTGTCATTGCGCCTATACCAACGGCACGGCTCTCTGTTATCTTCTCAAAGCGTATTCCCTCCTGTCGGAAAACGGCATCGGAAAGGGGGAATGGCTGGAAACGGCAAAAAAGGTTTTGGATACCGTCTGCGCCTTACAGCGAAAGGACGGAAATCTCGGCTATGCCTATTGCGTGAACGAAAAAGCCGTCCTTTCGTACGAGGGCTTTGCGGGGTGTTGGTTTTGCGTGGGGCTGGCGCAGATGTATGCCCTGACAGGGGAGAAAAAGTACTTGCAATGCTGCGAAAAGGCGATGGAATACTATGCTTCTTTTTTGTACGCCTGCAATGTTTACGGCACGCCGATGGATACAAAGTGGAGCGTGGACGAGGAGGGGAACCTCGCCTTTCTCAAAGCCTGCGTGCGGCTGCACCAAGTCACGGGCGAGGGAAAATGGCTGAAACTTGCCCTCCTTTCCGCCGATTACGAGTATCTGTGGAGATATGCCCGAAAGGGCAGGGCGCTGTATCCTCCGTTGGATCAGGCAGGGTACAGCGCCGTCGGCGGGAGCGTTACCTCCGTTTCCAATCCGCACATTCATCCGATGGCGTGCATCGATTGCGAAGATCTTCTCTATCTGTATCGGCAGACTAAAGACGAATATCATTTTTCACGCTGTATCGACGGGGTCAGGCATTTTATGGCGGGGCTGGAGATCTGGAGCCGTTATATCACCCATGAGAAGATCGGGTTCATGTCCGAGCGCTTTTGCCCCTCCGACGGGTTTACGACGCAGCGCTACGCAGACGGAAAGCGCGCGTCCGTCTGGTTTGTACACAATTGCTGGGCGGTCTGCGCGGTGCTGGACGGATTCGATCAGCTGCTGCGGGACAAACTCGGACAAGAAGAAGGCGGTAAAGAATGATTGCATCCGCGCGGGAGTTGCGTCAAATAAAATCGTACGATCTGTTTTCGGAAAGAAATTTGCCGTTGTCATAGAAAATTTCCTGTGCTATAATGCCCGCAAAGGGGGAAAGAAATATGACAAGACTTGCAAGGCGGATGGCTGCGGCAATTTTTTTGCTGGTTCTGATCTTCGGAATATTTTGCGGATGCGCCTCTGCGCCCGAACAGGCGGGCGAGGTGGTGCCGTACGATCTTTCGCCGCGCGCCGTCGTCGATGACGAGATCACTTTAAAAGTCAACGGGAAAGAGATCCCCGTCGAACATTATCTCAGCGCGCGCTACGCAAGATTTGCCCTTCTCGGAAAGGGAAAGATCGAAGTTTCGTTTGCGTGCGAATACGAAAACGTGCAGGTGTACCCGCTGCGGCTCGGCCTGAACAACGAAGTTAAAAAGGATACGCTGACATTTACCCTGCAAGAGCCGCAAAACATCATGATTCAGTTCGGAAAGAGCGATTCCGTTCTGATGCTGTTTATAGACAAGGCGGTGCCCTCTCTGACCGAAGAGGAAAAAGCGGGCGCCATGATCGCGGCGGATTTCGGATTCGATCTGACGGGCAAGACGGACGACACGGAAAAATTCGAGCAGATGCTGCAGGAGTTTAAAGAGTCGGATCGGGACATTTTGTATTTCGGCAAGGGGATCTATTCTGCCAAAACCTATGTTTTGGACGGCATCGAAAACAAGACATTTTTCTTTGAGCCCGGCGCATTTTTGGATATGTTCATGCCCTCCGGTCCCGAGGAGAACAAGCCCGGGATGGAGATCAAAAACTGCAAGGGGCTGAAGATCCTAGGCGCGGGCATGCTCGATTCGAAAGGCAAGGAGATCAGGGAGACGTTCGGCCCCATCCGCAACGGATTCAACGCGCGCGGCGTGCAGATGGGCCGCATCGAAAATGTTCTGATCGACGGGCTCGTGATCAAGGGCTCGCGCAATTCGAGCCTTTTGTGCGAGGACGGCGCGAGCCGCGACCTCACCATCAAAAACGTGCGCATCGTCGCCCCCAAAGAGATCACCTACGAATGGCTGGACGGTATCAATCTCACGTCCGTCAAAAATGTGCGCATAGAGGACTGCATGGTCTTTACCAACGACGATTGTTTTGCCTCCGGGCACTATTTCGGGTCGGGCGTGGAGGACAAGATCCCTTCGGAAAACTTTTACGTAAAGAACATGATCGGCTACACCACGCTTGCCTGCGGGATCAGGCTGGGCTATCAGGCGTTTTACGATATGCTCGGTTATACTTTCGAGCAATGTGAATTTTACGGGTATACGACTTCCTATCTGTACATCGAGGAACTGCTGGAGGACAATCGCTACGACGATATCGTCGTGCAGGATACGGTCATCAAGATAGAACCTTCGCAGGGATACTTTGTCGAATTTATCGGAAACCCCAAAATAGACAACATCATTTTTAAAGACGTAAAATTTTACGGCGAAAAGCTGTTCAAGGTACGGCAGGGATGCACGGTCACGTTCGAAAATTGCTATATGAACGACGTGCGCATCGACAGCGGGAATTGCGAGGACTTTTTTGTAAAATTCCCGACAGAAACGCTCGAGATCGTCTGCAAGTGAGCGCAATGGCGGATGGGTGGAAAATCAATGGACAGACCGAATATTATTATTTTTAACCCGGACCAGATGCGGGCAGACAGTTTGCATCATTTGGGGAATCGGGCGGCCAGAACAGATTTTTTGGACGAGTTTGCGGCAAACGATGCCGTTTCGTTTCGCCGCGCGTTTTGTCAGAACCCTGTCTGCGTTCCCAGCCGCTGCAGCTTTTCTACGGGGCTGTATCCGCATGTGCGCGGACACAGGACGATGAGTTATCTTTTAAGGCGCGGCGAGCCCACCTTTTTCAGCGAACTGAAAAAAGCGGGTTACTATGTCTGGATGAACGGCAGGAACGATCTCCTCGCGGGTCAGGACGGGGAGTTGTTTCGCGAAAATGCAGACGAAATTTACTGCGGCGGCAAAACCTCTCAGCTCGGACCGGAAGCGGACCTGAGGGGCGCGCTCGGCGACAAAAATTATTATTCTTTTTATGCAGGCAGATTTTCCGTCGACGAAAACGGGAAAAATAATTGTCCTGATGAGGAAGACCTCGAGGCTGCGATCGAGCGGATCCGCAAGCCGCCTGCCGATCGTCCGCTTTGTCTCTTTCTCGGTCTATTGTATCCGCATCCGCCTTACGGGGTGGAGGAGCCTTATTTTTCCGCGATAGACGCAGCTCTGCTGCCTCCGCGCATTGCAGGGTCGGGTATCGGCAAGCCGAGGATGGAAAGCCTGATCCGTGAAAGACAAAATCTGTTCGGATACGGAGAGGAAGACTGGGATGCGCTGCGTGCCTGTTATCTTGGCATGTGCATGAAGGTGGATGCAATGTTCCGCAAGCTGTGCGACGCTTTGAAGGAAGCAGGGCTTTACGACAACTCTCTCATCCTTTTTTTCAGCGATCACGGCGATTATACTGGGGATTACGGTTTGACGGAAAAGGCACAGAACACTTTCGAAGATTGCCTTGTAAACGTGCCGCTTCTGATAAAGCCGCCGCAAGGAAAAGCGGATCGCGGCATTTGCGGATCCTTGGTCGAGCTTGTAGATGTATATGCCACAATCATGGATTTTGCAAAAGTACAGCCTTCGCACAGTCATTTCGGCAAAAGTCTGCGCCCTCTTTTGTACGATCGTTCTGCAAATATCCGCGATCATGTCTGTTGCGAGGGGGGCAGGCTTGCGGAAGAAATACATTGCGACGAGTTTCATTCTTTCGGGGCCGAGGGGATCGGCCGCGAATCTCCCTATTGGCCTCGGCTATCCGCTCAGGCAGACGGAACGGCGCACGGCAAAGGTGTGATGCTCCGCACCAAAAAATATAAATATGTATCCAGATTGTACGAATCGGACGAACTGTACGATTTGGAAAAAGACCCTCATGAATTGCGCAATCTTATCTCCGATAAAAGATATTCGCGCGTTGCGGCGCAACTGAGAGAAAAGACGCTTCGGTGGCTTCTTGCTACGTCGGATACGGTCCCGTATGATTTCGATTCCAGAGTGGGATACGAAATTTTATGGGGAAAAGTGAAAGACCTCGTTCCGGAGGGGCATGAGGAAGAGATAAGGGCATTGATCGGCACGGGAATCTCTTTAGGGGAACTGAAGGCGGAGTGCCGAAAACGATTTACGGAAAGTGAGAGAAAAGTATAATATTTTTGGAAATCCCCGCGCACCGTCGGCAGGTGCGCGGGGATTTTTTTTCTTATCGGACGGTAAAAAATGTAAAAAACTACAATTTTAGACAGTATGTAAAAAATAATAGCATCATCCGATTCAGATGAGTTTTTAGTTCCTCATCTATATATCTGTATCTTTGATATTTTGTATAAAATCTGTAAACAATGCATAATATTGTAAAATTTTCTCAAAAAAGGCATAAAATTGAAATTTTCTTAAAAGTACGCTCTTATTTTTCGGGAAGCTGTCGGAGTTATTAAAAAATATTCTTGTAAAAAAATATCATCATTTTTTACATTCTTTTTCGCCGATGATAGATTTTTATCCATGAGTAAACGATAACTGTGATAGGATAGCAATGGAAGGTGAAGAAATGGCAAAATTTTCAGATTTAGAAAAAGTACTGGAAAGAAAGGTCCCTGACGAGCCGACATTGTTCGAGTTTTATCTGAACGGACCTTTGCTGGAGATGTATTCGGGGAAGAAATGCGTTACTTCTTACGATCACACGTGGAATTACGAATTGCTGATCCCGGCGTATAAAAAACTGGGGTATTCGTACGTGACGATGCTCGGAAGCAATTTTCATTTCCCCAAAAACTTTACGGCGCAGAAAAGCACCATCTCGCTCAACGAAGGCTTTGTCATCTGCGACCGCGAGACGTACGCGCAGTATCACTGGCCCGAACCCGAAAAGGAAGATTATTCCTGTCTTGCCAAAGCCGAAAAGCTTTTGGATAAGGACAAAAAGCTGATCGTCTGGTCGAACGGCGGCGTGCTGGAAAACGTGATCTCGCTGGTCGGGTACGAAAATCTCTGTTTTATGCTGTACGAGGACAGGGATCTCGCCAGAAAGATTTTCGAGGATGTCGGGGAAAGATTGTTCCGCTATTACGTGGAGGCACTGAAATACGACGGCGTCGGCGCGATCATCTGCAACGACGACTGGGGCTTCAATACCCAGACCATGCTTTCCACGGCGGATATGCGGGAGTTTGTCTTCCCTTATCACAAGAAGACGGTGGAATATGCGCACAAAATGGGCAGAAAGGTCATCCTTCATTCGTGCGGCAATCTCAAAGAGGTGTACGACGACATTATCGACGATATGAAGTTTGACGGAAAGCACAGCTATCAGGACGTCATCCAGCCCGTCGAAGAGGCGTATCGGGAATACGGAAAGAGGATCGCGATCCTCGGCGGCATCGACATGGATTTTGTTGCGAGAAAGACGCCCGAAGAGATCGAAAAGAGATCGATCGCGCTGTTGGAAATGGGAAGAGCGGGCGGTTACGCGCTGGGCACGGGGAACAGTATTCCCGAATACGTTCCCGTAGAAAATTACCTCGCAATGGTAAACGCCGTTCATAAAGTGAAATATTGAGGGGGAAACGCATGAAAAAAATCTGTTTGCTGTTGGTCGCAATGTTTCTGATGATCGCCGCAGCCGGCTGTTCTACGGACAAAGATCCGAACGTCGATCTCGAAGATTACGGCTTTACGGCGGAGACCATCAAGGAAGAGTACGATTTCAAATCTTCGAGCGGGAACATTTATTTCCGCATCGTCGACGAGCTGAGGGTCTACGAGCCTGACGCAGAGATAAAGTATCTTCTCTATGCCGACGAGACGATGGACGACAAAGTGGATGTCGAAGTCAGGTTCTCCAATACAAAATTCAAGGTAGATGAGGTCAAAAACCATTCGATCGAAGGAAAGGGCACGGCAGTCGCCCGTGCGGGTTCTTTCTCGGCTTCCCTCAACGGCGTGTACGAGATCAAGCTGACCGTCAAAAACGCAGGGTCGGGAGCCATCATCTATACGGCAAAGAAAAACGTCGGCGTCATGCCGAAGACAGAAAAGGTCGCGGACGGAGATTTTTATTTCGGCGTCCAGACCTATTATCAGCATCTTCTCGATTTCCGCTCGACAATGTTCGACGGGAAAACGGTAGATGAATCTTACGACCTTACCTGGGACTATGTCGATTACATCGGCGCCAACCTCATCCGCGACGGGTCGACGTGGGCGTCTCAGCAACTGACGGCGGATTCTTCGGTAAACTTCACCAACAACGACCGCATCGCCAAAGATGCGGAAGAACGCGGCGTCACCTTCAACTGGTTCTTGGGCGGGCAGCCCGATTGGGCAGTGCAGGATAAGTTTGCGGATGCGCCGATCAAATGGAACAAGGCGCCCAAGCCGGAACTTTGGGAAGCGTACATCGAGGCGGTTGCAGAACACTATAAGGACAGCGACAATATCATTTTCGAAGTGTATAACGAGTGCAACTGGTTCGACTTTTTGGAGGCGGCTCCCGAAGAGTATCTGAGCATGCTGGACGTCGTGATCGACAAGGTCCACGCGCAGAATCCCGATGCGCGCATCACGCCGGGAGGGATGGTAACGCCCAACGGAAGCTACACGAGTGACGTGGAAAGCGCCACTTATTACAAGCATTACAAAGAATTGCTGGACGCGGGGGACATCGTGATGGTCCCGTACCATAACCACTGGGGATTCCAGCAGTTTACCAACGAGGTCGTCGTTTTCAGAGACAATCTTCTGGAAAACGGGATCGATAAAAAATACGCCTTCCTCAACGAATGCGGCTTGGAGAGCGCGGGTCCCGAGCAGGGGTACGAAGTTCTTAAAAAGGCGCTCTGGGCATACGGAAACAATCACAGCGGTTTTGTCATGTTTGCCTTCCGTGCCACGCCCGGAGCAGGGGCAACTTCCCTGCCGTCCTGGGGCTCGATCACAGAACTCAACGAGCCGAAAGAGCTGTACATTTCCTACGGAAACTTTATCCGTCAGATGAACGGCGCCAAACTGGTCAAGGCGTATGCCAACTATGTTTACAACGCGTATCTGTTCGAAAAGGACGGAAAAGATTTCCTTGTTCACTTCAGGGGGGATTCGGCGCCGGATGCGGCGATCGATTTCGGGGACAACGCTTATACCGCATACGACTACCTTGGAAACGAACTTTCCGACAAGACGGCAGCGGCATCGGCGGCTACGATCGGAAAAGAGCCCGTTTACATACAGTTTGACGGCAAGGTCGATCCCGACGACATTACCCTTGATATCAATTTTATCTGGCAGGATAAGACCAATTTCGGCTGGTGAGCGGAAGAGGGGGAAAAAGATGAGATCAAAAAGAATTGCAATGGTGCTTTTGTCGGCGTTGTTTCTCTTTGGCGGGTGCTCGGGTGCGCCGGGCGGCGGACAGGATAAGCCGGGCGGCGATAAAGAAAATCAGGACGATATCGGCATGACGATCCAGGAAGCGCTTGCCAAAAAAGATTTTGTGGGACCGGACAACGTTTCCGCCGTCGACAAAAATATTTTTGTGGGGATCAAGTCCAACACAAAAGTTTTCGACGCGGAAGAACAGATCGAGTATTACGTGATGGTCTATACGCCGCTGGAGGAGGAGATGACGTTACAGATCAGTACCGTCAATTCCTTCCTGAACACGGAGGAAACCTCTTCCCATCTCTTAAAAACGGGGATGGAGCAGCAGACGATCGCGGGAAAGATCAAGGGCAGCGGACTGGGGATCAACCATTTCAACGTCAAGGTCAAAGATTCTTCGGGCGAAGTGATCATGGACCAGAGCAAGGACATCGCCGTCATGAATGTGGCGGACGCCCCGTCCGACGATACGTTTATGTGGGGCGTGCAACCGTTTGCCATCCGTTCGATAGAATACAACGAGTCCCTCAACGGCCCGCATTGCTTTAAGGGCCTGACGCCCGAAGAGACGTACGACAGGGTGTTCGAGTACGTGGATAAGACGGGGGCGAACCTGCTCCGCGACGGCATGGTCTGGACGAGCAATCAGCCGAGCCAGGTCGTGGATAACTATTCGCTGATGACGAGATTTTCCGAAGACGCCAAGGCAAAGGGCTACCTCGTCGACTGGCATCTGGGCGGAACGCCCGATTGGGCGGTGGAAGACAGATTCCAGAACGCCGACGTCATTTGGAACAAACCGCCGCGGCTGAACGCGTGGGCAGATTACGTGGAAAAGGTCGCAGAGCTGTTTGCGGGCGAGGAGCACATCATCTTCGAGATCATCAACGAATGTAACTGGCCGGACTTTTTCTACGGCACCGCTGCGGAATACACGGCGATCCTGGATAAGTCGGTGGAGATCCTCCAGGGCGCAAACGCGGAGACTACCGTGATCAACGGCGGAATGGTCATGCCGCAGGCAAACAATTATGTAACGGAAGAAAGTGAAAAATTCACATTTGAAGAAGATCCCGTCTATTATGCCAAATATGCGGAACTGATCAATGCAGGAAAGATGCCGTACGTTGCGTATCATTCTCATGCGCATTTTAAAACGTTTATCGAAAAAGATGCCGTCAATATGATGTATTATCTGCAGGACGCAGGCATCGATCAGACAAAACTGTTCCTCAATGAGAGCGGGATGTTCAACGCGGACGGAATGGCGCAGGCAGACGACGTGATGAAAAAGGCGCTCTGGACAAAGTGCAACGACCATCAGGGATTTGTCCTTTTCAATTTCAGAGACATCGAAGGCGGCGTGCTTTCTCCTCCGGGATGGGGCGTCATCACGCAGGACGGGCAGCCGAAAGCCTCTTACGTCGCATATACCAATGCGATCGATAAGCTTTCGGGATACACCAACAAGCATACCTATGCGAACACGCTTTACAACGCCTATCTGATGGAAAACGGCAAAAACGATATTCTGGTCCTCTTCAAGGACAAATCGGTGCCGGAACTCAACGTCACCTTGCCGGACGGAGCGGGCTGCACGGCGTACGATATGTTCGGAAACGTCATGACGGACGGCTATGCAAAAATGGGAGATTATCCCGTATACATTGTCTTTGACGGAAAAGTCGATGCCGATCAAATACAGGTGCCGATTTCGGCGATCTACAAGAAATTCCTGAGCGAGTACGATCGGATCGACAACTTTCCCGAAGAATAAATAAGGAGGAAAGAAATGAAAATCAAGAGGTTGGTGGCGCTTTTGGCTTTTGCTTTTGCCTGTATGCTCGTGTTCTACGGCTGTGCAAGCGGGCAAACGCAGGAAGAAGAGATCAAATTGCAGAAGATGACTTTCAATGAGACGGAATTGGTGATGGGCGTCGGGGACGAGTTTCAGCTGGAACTCTCGCTCGATCCCGTAAACGCGACGAAAGGAAGGACGATCACCCTGAATTCTGCCAATCCCGATAAGGCGGGCGTAAGCAAAGATTTCCTCGTAACGGCAAAAGAGGTCGGGGAGACGGAGATCATTGCTTCCAGTTCTTACGGCGGCATCGAGGCGCGCGTCAAAGTCGTCATCGTGCCCAAGATCGCGACGGGGATGGATCTGCTGGTCTCGCTGAGAGGGACGCGCGATGTGATCTATCTGACCAATGACGTTACGGTAGGGCAGGCGGATATCGACCTGCTGCAGAATACGGCGGTGCTGATCAAAAAGCCCAAACAGATCAAGGGCGGCGGCTTTACCATCGATCTGAGCGGCATCGAAGTGACCGATGTCGAGCAGGGGGTCATTCAGATCCTTACGGACGAAGCGGTCGTGTTCGAAGAGGTTACGATCAAACTTCCTTCTGTATTCAAGGGCAAGGAAGACAAGGCGATTCAGGATCCGGAAGGGGTGGTGGAGAAAGTAAACTGCACGTTGGTCGCGGCATAAGGGAGGCATTGCGTTGGAAAAAGAAGTACTTTCACAAAACGAACAGAACGTTGCGATGCCTCGGTCGGACGGCCCGGAACAGGGGATCAAAAAATATTCTCTGAAGAAGAGGATGCTCCGCTACTATCAGGTCTATATCATGCTGATCCCCGTTGTGGCTTGGTTTATCGTGTTTTGCTATGCGCCGATGTACGGGATCGTTCTGGCGTTCAAAGATTACAGTTTCAGGAAAGGCATCCTCGGCAGCGAATGGGTCGGCCTGGCGCACTTTAAAGAATTGTTCGAACAGGCGATGTTTACGAGGGCATTCTGGAACACCCTCCGCATCAGTGTGCTGCGCCTGATCTTTACCTTCCCCATCCCGATCATCATGGCAGTGCAGTTGAACGAAATGGTCAACAAGCACTATAAAAAGAGCATCCAGACGATCATTTACCTGCCTTATTTCATTTCGTGGCTTGTGCTCGGCGGGCTGATCAAGCAGATCCTGGGTTCCTACGGACCTATCAACAACCTGATGGTTTCCATGGGCGGAGAAAGGATCGCTTTTATGACGGAAGGAAAATATTTTATCTGGATCCTCCTCATTTCGGAAGTGTGGAAAGGCGCAGGCTGGGGTACGATCATTTATGTCGCGGCGATGTCGGGGATCAACCCCGAACTGTACGAGGCGGCGGAGATCGACGGATGCAAGCGTTGGGGAAAGATCATCAGGATCACCTTGCCCAGCGTGGCTCCCACCATCACGGTCATGTTGCTTTTGTCCATCGCAGGGATCATGAACGCAGGCTTTGACCCTATCTTCAACCTGTACAATACTTTGATATACGACGTTTCGGATATCATCGATACATATGCTTACCGAATAGGGATCTCCGACGGTAAATTTGACATGGGCACGGCGATCGGTCTGTTCAAATCCGTCATCAATTTTGTGTTATTGCTCGGCGCAAACTTTGTTGCCAAAAAGATCAACGGCAACAGCATTTACGGTTGATGGGAGGGCACGCGCAATGAATGAAAACTATCTTGTTGAAGAAGTTTCGGCATGCGAAGAGTCTGTAACGGAGCCGTTGGTGTCGGAGCTGCGCAAAAAGAAGAAAAGCAAGCTGCAAAAGGCGAGGGAAGGCAAGGTCTTTAAATGGGTCAACGGAGCGCTGATGGCGCTGTTCGCCCTGTTTTGCCTGTATCCGTTCGTAAACGTCGTATTAACGTCCTTTGCGAGTTTCGGCGATTACGTCAATTCCAACGGGTTGGTCATCCCTTATCATTTTACTTTCGGCGCTTACAGCTATATGTTCAGTATCGGCAGGATCCCCAAAGGATTCCTCATTACCTTCTGCGTCTCCTTCATCGGGGCGATCGTCAACGTGGTGATGGTGTCGCTTGCGGCGTATCCGCTGACAAAGAGCGATCTGCCCGGGAAAAAGATCATTTCTTTCTTTATTGTTTTCACGATGTTTTTCGGCGGCGGACTTATCCCGCAGTACCTCATCATCCGCGGTTTGGGATTTGTCAATAAAAATTTCAGCAGCTTGTTCGGCCTTGTGCTGCCGTTCTGCCTGAATGCGTTCAACATCATCATCCTGAGAAACTTTTTCCGAACGGTTCCGGAAAGCGTCATCGAATCGGCAGAAATTGACGGGGCAGGGGAGTTCCGCATCTTGTTTCAGTTCGTCATGCCGCTTGCCATGTCCGGTATCGTAACGATCGCACTGTTTTCGGTGGTCGGCTACTGGAACGACTGGTTCTGGCCGATGCTCATCGTCAGGAACACGGAATATTACACGCTGGCATTGGTGTTGAGGGAACTGCTCGCACAGCCCGTGCAGCCCGGGGTGGGAAGCCCGCCTCCGGATTCGCAGCTGCTTACGGAAGCGTCCGAAGCCGCGGCGATCGTAATTTCCATTCTGCCGCTGATCATTATTTATCCGTTTGTACAGAAATTTTTTGAAAAGGGGATCATCCTCGGAGCCGTAAAAGGCTAAATCTGATATGTTAAAGGAGAAAAGATGAAAAAAATCGCAAGAATTTTGGTGGTGTTGCTGTCCGTCCTCATGTTGTTCGGCACCGTTGCCTGCGGCACGGGCGGAAAAGAAGTGGATCCCGTCAACAGAGACAAAGAACTCGATCTTTCCCTCTTCCATTGGTCGATGACAGGTTTTGCAAACGCTTATAAAGAATCCAACGTGACCAAGCAGCTGATGGAAAAGCTGAAGATCAGCGACTTCGAAGTGTACACGGCGCCTTATTCGGACTGGCAGACCTCTTTCGGTTTGCTGGCAAGCACGGGCGAACTTCCCGACTTCTTCAAGTTCAACGGCCCGGACAACCTCGAACAGTATAACGACTGGATCGAAGACGAGATGCTGATGTGCATCGACGATTGGGTCACCGAAGATAAATATCCCAATCTTTACGAGCACCTGCAGAGATACAAACATCTCAACCTCGGTTCCATCTCTCCCGACGGAAAACTGTACGCGATCCCTGTCCTGAGCGGACAGCCCAACCACGTCATGGTCATCCGCGGCAACTGGATCGACAATCTCAACAAGAAAAAAGATCAGATCGCCAACATCAAATATATCAAGGGCAGCGATTATACGCTGGGCAACGAGGAGTATACATATCCCGAAACCATTTCCGATTTCTACAGGCTGGCTGTCGCCATGACGTATGCCGACCCTGACGGCAACGGAAAGGACGATACGTACGGATATACCTCCAGTGATACGACGATGTGGTACAACCACTGGATCTTCAATGCGTTCGGTTCTTCTTACCAGGATTATATGCTCAACGAAGAGACGGGCAAGTACGAGTCCACGTGGATCACGGACGGTTCCAAAAACGCCGTTAAATTCATCAAGAAGATGAGAGACGAAGGGATCATCGAGCCGAACTTCTTTGCCAACGGACCTATCGACGGCATGACGCAGTTCTTCCAGGGCAAGATCGGCATGACGCTCATCAACGGCGACTGGTACAACGGCGAATATGCCAAGATGAAAGACTCTTTCCGTGACGACATCGAGGCGGGTCTCGTCGATCCCGACCGCCTGATGGATATGGTCGTCCCCCTGCCTGCGGGCGACGGCAGTTTCGGAAGCGTGGAGGGTGCGCGCGGCTTTAAGGGCAACTACGGCTACGCGTGGTTCACTGGCATCAACAACGACATTTCTGACAACAAAAAAGACCGTATCCTGATGCTCCTCGATTATTTGCTCAGCGACGAAGGCTACAAACTCACTCTGTACGGGGTAGAGGGCGAGCATTACGAAGAGGACGAAAACGGCAACATCGTCAACCTCATCCCGAACGACGATAACGGCGATCCCAGGACCTTGAAGAGCTATGACTATGCTTGGGAAATCAGGCAGATGATCGACCAGTCGACGCAGTATTTCATGCCTTGGGAAGACAATTACGAAAAACTTGACGCGATGATCGAATATGTCAACAGCGAAGAGGGAGGCAAGATCTATGCGTCTCCGGGAGTTGCCGGCGAGACGAGAACAAAGTACGAAAAAGCTCTGTTCGATCAGGCTTTGGAATGGTATGCGAAGATGATCTACGGGCAGAATCTCGACGGCGGAGCCATGACAGATTTCGATGCGACCTGGGAGGATTTCGTCGGAAGATACCTTGACAACAAGGGCAGGGAGATCCTGAACGAGATCAACGAGATCATCGCAAGCCGCGGATAAAAAAAGGGGGGGAGAAAATGAATACTGCAGCAAAGAAAAAATGGTTGTGCATACTCATCCTGCTCTGCACGGTCTGTCTGCTCTGCTCCGTCTGCTTCCTGAATTTTTTCAGAGCTTCGGCGGAAGAGGAGGGAGAATATCTCGTAACGAGAGATACTCTTCCCAATGAAGTTTCCCGCGACGATTACTCGGCAGAATTCGGTTCGCAGGAGGAGCGCGGCTGGACGTACTGGTACAAGACCAGGGACGAGGGCGCGGAGTGGACGAAATTTGCCGCGGAAGAATACAGCGCGGACAACAAGATGTACACGCACGCAGCGGCTTCGCTCGGCCATCTGAGCATGGTCCCCACCTCGGGCACGATGCTCAAGCGTACATATACTGCGGAAAAAGATTCCCTTGTCCGGTTCATGTTCGTCATCAACGCGTACAATTCGGACGGGAACAACGTTTCCGTTAACGTCAATTACGACGGGCAGATCTTCCGCGCGGAGATCGACGGCGAAAAACAGCCCCTGCAGGTTTTAAAGCTCGGCGTAGCGGGGACGGAAGCGGAACTGTCGGCGCTTCTCGGCGCATGCGACAAGACCGCCGCCGATTATACGGAGCAGGAGGAGATCCTGCTCGTCAACGACGAAAAGGGCGCCTACATCGCCTATGCCGACATCGAGTTGGAGGCGGGAAAATCCGTCGACTTTATCCTCGATCCCGACGGCGATGCGGACGGCTTTAAAGGGGAGTGGTGCGACGGCGCCAACATCTTTATCAAATCCTTTCTTTCCTATTACAAAGCAGAAGGAGAAACGCTGCCCAACGGCGACGTGCTTGACGGCACGACCTTGCCTACCGATTTCGGTACCATTAACTATTTCAGAAATCCGAACTATAACGGTTCCGAATTCGGAATGCCTTTCCCCAATCCCTATTATGCCCAGTTCGGCACGACCCAGGGTTCGAACGGCTGGACTTACATGTTTGAAGACGGCGGCGTCGAAAAGATCGCGATGGTTTACGACGATGCCACCAAAAAATGGGTCGCGGAAGACCAGGCAAAATACGGAACGGCAGATCAGATGTACATTTCCGCTACCGAGTCGCTGGCAAATGCGGGCCGTCCCGTGATCAGGGCGTACAAAGCGGAAAAGGCGGGGATCATCCGTTTCGTCGGTATCGTGCAGAACGGATATTTCGAAGCGACCGATCCTGCCACGTTCGACGGTCAGAAATTCTATATCAAAAACGAAGCGGGAGAAAAGATCCCCTTCGTGTACGGGTCTCTGCCGTATTATGCGGACGGAACGGAACAAGCCAACTCCGTCCCCGCTCCCGATTCCGTAACCTATTCGGCGGCGGAAAACGATGAGATCTTCCTTCCTCCCAACGATACGGACGGACATAAGTACAACGACGTGTATCATTTTATCGCGGAAGTTTCCGTCGAAAAGGGAGAAACCATCTATTTTTACGATGATTCTTTAGTCAACAACTGGTGCGACAGGATGTATCTGGGCATCGTACCCATCTATACCTGGGTAGATCCCGCCGATGCGATCGGCCCCGAAGAGTTCACGCCGGATACCGTCTTTTCCGATCTCTATGACCAGGGCTTCGGCAGCACGCAGAACACGAATTCGTGGTATTATCTGTTCGGAGATACGGAAACGGATTATTTCCGTCAGGTGATGGACAACGGGAGCTGGAAGTCCGGATTCGGTACGGAAAACTCCTTGAGAACGATGACCCCCGCGGTCGGTTACGACGCTATCCGCGCCTGGAGAGCGGAAAATGACGGGCAGGTGCGTATCCTCGGCCTCGCGTCCAGAGTGGAAACGGGCGGCGACGGCGTTACGCTGAGCATTTACAAAAAGGGCGCGGCTGCGGCTCCTCTGTATACGCATACTTTTGCGAGCGACGAGGAAGGCGAGCAGCAGATCATGGTCGGCGATCCGGGAGCATCGGATACGTACGTCAATGTGGAAGCGGGCGATGTCATTTTCTTCGTCGTAAAGGCGGGCGAAACGGACGTGAGCGACGCGCTGAACACCAAATTCTATGTCGTTTACACGACGAAGGGTTCTCAGACGAGTGATGCCTCTCTCGGCGACAAGATCCCTCCGTATACGGAAGAGACCGTCCTTGCCTCTCAGTATGCGGTTGCGGACGGAACGTCGCAGGGTTCGGGGAACTGGTACAAATTCTTCGGATCGGCGGACGAGTACTATCAGATGCGGTTTGACGGCACCAAGTGGCTGACCGGCTACGAGGGGACTATCCAGAGCGGCGTGTATACGCCTTCCAAAAAATATCAGACGATCAACGCTTACCGCGCTCCTTCGACGGGCGAGCTGAAAATTTTGGGCTCCGTCACAAAATCGGCGGCGGGCGGCGACGGCGTCAACGTGATCGTCAGCAAAGTGAACGCAGAAGGCAAGACGGAACTGAAAAAGATCGAGCTTGCGGCGGACAACACGGCAAAGCAGTCTGTGTCGCTTTCCCTGCAGGTCACGGCGGGAGATTTCATTTTCTTTGCCGTAGACAAAGTGGGCAAGACGGATGCCGACGCCCTCTCCATGAAACTGTTTGCCTATTACGCTTCCGTCACGGAAACGCCCGAACTCGGAGACGATCTGGGTGATTCGGAACCTCCCGTGAAGACGATCGACGAATATACGATCGACGATATTCCCGACGAGACGTATACGGAATACATGACGGCCAACTTTGACGAACAGGGCAAGAACGGCTGGTATTACCTGTACGGCATCGGCGACGAGTATTACGAAATGCGCAAAGACGGCAACAACTGGAAGGGCCCGTCCTCCGATCCTTACAACATCGTGGAAGGGCCGCGCGGAACGGCTCCCGGAAATGTCTGGGATACCATCCGTGCCTACCAGGTGCCCAATGACGGATATATGCGCATCTTTGCACACTTCAACTTCTGGCAAGGCGGCGCGGGCGACGGTGTCAAGGTGACCATCAAAAACCAGACCACGGGAGAAGTGATTTACAACGAGATCTTCGCCGGCGGACCGGAGTGGGAGGCGATCCACACCTTTGCAAGCGACGAATTCAAGGTCTCGCGCGGAGACGTTCTGTTCTTCATCCTCAACAAGTACGGCGAGAATAACCAGTGCGACAACGTGACGATGGGCCTGTACCCCGTCTATTCCATCAAGACGAGCAACGAAACGGAACCCGTCACGGGCGGGATCGGCGCAAAGGAGTTTGACGAAAACGCCATACCTCCCGAAACGGGCGGGGAAGACGGTGAGGGCTCCTCTCACGTGATCGCGATCCCTAAACCGGGCGGAGACGCGCCCGGAAAGGGTGACGGGAACATCGGTCTGATCATCGGTATCTGCATCGGTGCGGTCGTTGTGATCGGCGGCGCGGTGACGGCGGTGATCCTGATCAGAAAGAAAAAAACAAAAAATAATTAAGCGGTAAAGAGGGTGGCACGGCAAGAAGTCTTGCCGTGCCACTCAAAATGATAAGGGCATTTCATCGGAAACGATACAGAGAGCTATGAAAAACAGTTTATTCGAAAACATTTTTCACGGGGCGGCGTATTACCCCGAAGCGACGGGGCTTTCCGTACTGGACAAAGACATCGCAGCCATGCGGGAGCTGGGCATCAACTGCGTCCGCATGGGCGAGTTCGCCTGGTCTTCCATGGAGAAACAGGAAGGGATATACGATTTTTCCCTCTTCGACGAAGTTATCAAAAGATTATACGAAAACGGGATCATGACGGTGCTGTGCACGCCCACGGTCACCCCGCCCGTCTGGTTCACCGAAAAGCACCCCGAAAGCCTGTATGTGGATAAGCGCCTGCACAGGGCGACGCACGGGGACAGGGAACAGGTGTGCATCGCCAACGACGATTATCTGGCCTGCTGCGACAAGATCACGGAAGCGATGGCAAAGCATTTTGCAAAGACGAAAGGCATCATTGCATGGCAGCTCCACAACGAGATCAACTGGCCCGCGCGGGAATGTTTTTGCGAGAGCTGCAAAGAAAAATGGCACGGCTACCTCCGCGAAAAATTCGGGACGGTGGAAAAGCTGAACGAGGCGTGGGGGACTGCGGTCTGGAGCAATACCTATTTCTCTTTCGACCAGGTCGTCCAACCCGTGCAGACGTATCTGTACGCACTGTCTCCGTCCATCGTTACGGAATATGCAAGATTCAATCAGAAAAACGTGACGGATTTTATCGGCAGGCAGGCGGCGATCTTAAAAAAATATGTCACACAACCGATCACAACAAATCTCAACAGATTGTTTTATATAAACCAGGAAAACATTGCAAAACATCTCGATTTCGTCGCGTACGACCAATACATCGGTCAGTCTTCCTGTCGGGAGATGATGCTCGATTGCGATCTTTACGGTTCGATGAAAGATGCACCTTTCTTCCTGATGGAAACATCCTGCAGTTACAGCGGGTGCATCGACGGGGTGGGCTCCTACCACAGGCGCGGCTACGTAGCCGCCGAGGCGGCGGCAAACCTTTTGCGCGGCGCGTGCGGCTTTTCGTACTGGCTTTTCCGCCAGCATTATGCAGGCGTGGAAATGCCCCACGGGCATCTGGTCAACGCCTTCGGAAAAAAGAGCGCAGGGAGCGTAAACGTAAGGGAAGTTTCTGCTCTTATCCAAAACCTTGAAGGGTTTCTGCGGGAAAGCGAATTTGTCTCTCCCGATTGCGCGATCGTGTATTCGAGCGAAGCGAAGATCTTTTACGACAGCGAAAAGGCGGGCAGAAAGGGCTATTACGATATTTTTGTGGAAAAATACGAGCAGCTCGTCAGGGCGGGCATCCCGCGGGATGCGGTCACGGAAGAGAGCGATCTGAGCGGGTATAAACTGATCTATGTTCCCAATATTCCGTACGTTTCTGAAAAGCTATGGAAAAAGCTGAAAGGAGCGGCGGAACGCGGCGCCACCGTTATTTTCGGTGAAGATACGGCTACGAGAACGGAATTTCATACCCTGCACAGAGAGGGCGCGCTCGGACGGTTCGAAAAAGAACTGGGGGTGACGTCGGAAGATTATCTCAATCTGCAGGGCACGGAAACGCACTGCCGCTACGGGGAAGAAAGCTTTTCGGCGGAAGGGTTCTGCGTCGTGTTCGGGGAAACGGAAAAAAGCCTTTGCAGCCTGTCGTCCGATTATATCGGGGGGAGCCTCATCGTCAAAAGCCCGTTCGGGGCGGGACACTTTGTCACTGCTTCGTCCCGTATCCCTTCTTCGGTCTGCGTCCGCCTGTTAAAGGATATGGCGGAGCAATGCGGCTGCGAACGTTATGACATGAGCGAATGTATGTACGCCGTAAAAAGAAAGACAAAAAGCGGAACGGCTCTTTGTCTCGTCAATATGGGGGAGGATGTCGGATCTGTGCAGACGGAGGGGTATTTCCGCGACCGTCTGAGCGGAAGGACGTTTTCCGGAAAGATCCTCTTCCGCCCCAACGAATGTATGGTACTGGAAAAAATCAGTCTTCCTTTTTAAAGCTTTGCTGGTAAAAGCCGTTATAAATGGTGAAGTACTGTTTTTGAATGGATTTTCGGAAAGTTTGCGGGGACATGCCCGTCTCTTTCCGAAAAGAATAAAAGAAAGACTGCCTGTTCTGATAGCCGAGGGTGACGGCGATGTCGATCAGAGACATATCGGTATTGCCGATCAGCTTTTTGGCGCGCTCGATCTTGAGATGATTGATGTAATTGACGATGGTCTCGCCCGAGCGCTCCTTGAACAGCCGATGCAGGTGCGCTTTGCTCACGCCAACATAGGAAGCGATCGCTCCGATGTTGACGGCGGAATCGATGTGCGAGGTGATGTATTGGATCGCCTTGTTATAGTGCGAATTTCCGTAAGAAAAGAGCGGGATGTCCCTGCAGCGCGCGATGTACACGAACAGGACGTTGAGAAGGCTTTGGGTAACGATGTCGTTGTTGGCGGCAACTTTCATGTTTTCGGCATAGATCTGCCGCATGATCTTGCTTACGCCCACAACGTCTTCCAAAACCACGTAATCGCGGAAGTTTTTTAAAAACTGCGTGAGATCCTGGCTGCTGCTCTTCAGGTCTTTGAAGGGCAGACAGCAGGGGAAAGGCATGATGGCAGGTTTGAGTTCGATGTTCATGATCGTCGCGGGCGAATCGACCGTCAGTTTATGGTAGACGTCGAAGTCGATAAAGATAAACTGCCTGGCATACAGAACGGTTTCGGCGGTTTTATCGCCGATCTGCAGTGTGATCTTGCACTTTCCCTTGGTCACGTACATGATCTCTATGTAATTGTGGGCATGCAGAGGCATGTCGAAGGAAGAATACTCCTTTGTATAAAAGGACTGGATCTTGAAATTCTGTTCGTTCAGCGTGTTCAGTTTCAGCACAAAGCGCCTCCTTCATCGTGCGTAACGTTCCCCGACAGGTATGCATCAAGTATAACATAATTCAACAACAAGATAAAGTGTTTTAAGGAGAATCGTATGTATTTTTTGAGCTATGACCAGAGCAACATCAAACTCGGATTTTGTGTCACCGACGATAAGGAACTGAAATTTGTCCAATGTTCGCAGAAAAACAAGATCGATACAAATTCGCTCGATCCTGCAGATTATTATTGGAACAGACTGGTCGAAGTCCATCTTTCCGGAGGGAACCAAAACGACCACCATTTTGCCAAACATACCGGTTCCAGCGAAAGCTTCTCTTTAAAATATGTCCGTAACGAGGAAATTTACGTAGAAGACGGCACCATTTTCTATATCGAACAGGAAAACGATAAGATCAACGTAAAGACGTATTTCCGTTTTTATCACGGCATCGAAGCGTTTAAAACGTGGAGCGTGGTAAAAAACATTTCGTCGTCTCCCATCGTTCTCGAACACGTTTCCTCCTTCAATTTCCTCGGCTTGGGCAACGAAGAGGACTGGGAAAACACCTCTCAGGTCTACCTGCCGCACAATTACTGGAAAGGGGAGTGCCGCTGGCAGAAATATCCCGTAAAAGAGCTCGGGTTGTACGATCTGGGCGTCTTTTCGGGGAAGAGGATCGCCGTATCCAATACGGGCACATGGTCGTCGCAGGAATACCTGCCGATGGGCATTTTTGAAAACACAAAAGAAAAAGAACTGTTTTTATGGCAGATCGAAAGCTCTTCGTCGTGGAACTGGGAAATTTCGACGATGACGGGTCAGAGCAAACTGTATCTGATGCTCAACGGCCCTTCGTTCAGCGAAAACGGATGGAGCAAAGTGTTAAAGCCGCAGGAAGAGTTCGAAACGGTCCACGTCTCCCTCACGTTGGGTCAGGAACTGGAAGAGGTGATCAACAATATCACCATGTACCGCCGCACCGTGCGCCGTAAAAACGAGGACAACGACCGCCTGCCCGTGATCTTCAACGATTACATGAACTGCCTGTTTGCCGACCCGACGACGGAAAAAGAGATCCCGCTCATCGATAAGGCGGCGGAGCTGGGCTGCGAGTATTATTGCATCGACGCGGGCTGGTATTCGGAAGGCTATTGGTGGGACAGCGTCGGGGAATGGCAGCCTTGTGCCAAGCGGTTCAACAACGACTTTGTCGGGCTTTTGAATTATATCCGCGAAAAGGGGATGATCCCCGGCCTTTGGCTGGAGATCGAAGTGATGGGCGTCAATTGCCCGCTTGCAAAGCAATTCCCGGACGAATGTTTCTTTATGCGCAACGGGAAACGGGTGATCGATCATTCGAGATACCAGCTGGATTTTTCTCATCCGAAAGTTGTGGAGTACGCGGATTCCGTCATCAAAAGGCTGGTCGAAGATTACAAGGTCGGCTACATCAAGATGGACTACAACATCAACGCGGGAATGGGAACGGAATGTGGGGCGGACAGCTTCGGAGACGGTCTGATGCGGCATACGCGCGCCTATCTCGCCTGGCTGGACAAGATCTTTGAAAAGTATCCTCAACTGATCATCGAAAACTGCGCCAGCGGCGGCTGCCGCATGGATTATGCCATGCTGAAAAGGCACAGCATCCAGTCGACGAGCGATCAGACGGATTACAGGGACTACTCTGTCATCTCCGCAAACTGCGCCGCCGCCGTCACGCCCGAACAGGCCGCCGTGTGGTCGTATCCTCTGGCGGACGGGGACGAAGAAGAGGTGGCCTATAACATGGTCAACTGCCTGCTTTTTCGAATTCATCAGAGCGGACATCTTTGCAACCTGTCGCAGGCAAGATACAGGCTTGTCGAAGAGGCGGTCCGCCTGTACAAAAACACGCTGCGGAAGGAGATCCCCAACGCATTCCCTGTATGGCCCGTGGGGTTTGCAAAGGGAGACGACAGGTTTATCACCTTCGGTCTGAAAGTAAACGGAAAGATCTATCTTGCAGTGTGGAACAACAAGGGGATGCGTCAGGTCAGGATCCCGCTGGAAAAATACAGGGCAAAGTCTTGCAGGGTGTTGTACCCCGCAAAATTGCCCACAAAATACGAGTTCCGCAAAGAAAGCGCAGAGCTGATCTTCTATCCGCACCAGGAATATTGCGCAAGACTTTTTGAGATCAAGTTGTAAGGAGTCTGTTTATGAAATACATAGATCATTACGATAAAGTTCTGGAAAAATACAACGAGGCGTGGCATCTGGAAAACCACGACCGCCCCGTCATGAACGTGACGAGTTGGGAACAAAAGACGCCTGTGCTGAAAGAACCGGACAGCGTGGAAGCGAGGTGGCTGGATACCGATTTTGTCGCCAGAAAAGCGCGGTACATCGTGGAAAACCAGCATTACAGCGGGGAAAGTTTCCCCACGGTCTTTACAAACCTCGGCCCCGATCTGTTTGCGGCGCTGTACGGCGCCGAACTGAAATTCGGAGAGAGCACCAGCTGGAGCGAGCATTGCATTTCCGAGTGGAAAGAGGGGATGCGCCTCACTCCCGACAGAAACGGAAAATGGTATAAAAAGATCATCGAACTCACGGAGGCGATGGTGGAGGAATCCAAGGGCGACTACGTTGTCGGCATCACGGACATCCATCCGGGGATGGACGCGCTCGTCGCCATGCGCGGCCCGCAGGAGCTGTGCATGGATCTGTACGACTGCCCCGAGCTGATCAAGCCTTTGCCCATGCAGCTTTTCGAAGGGTTCAAACAGCTGTACGACGACCTGTATCGGATCGTTACCCGCTACACGAAAGGCACGACGACGTGGATGAAGATCCTCAGCGACGACAAGTCGTACGTAACTTCCTGCGACCTCATCTGCATGATCTCGCAAGACAACTTCGACGAGTTTGTCCGTGAAGAACTCATCGCGGAGACGAAGTGGCTTGACAAAAATATTTTCCATCTGGACGGACCGGGCGCGCTGCGGCACCTGGACGCGCTGTTGGAGATCCCCACCATCAACGGGATCCAGTGGGTCCCCGGGGCGGGGGCGCCGCCGGTCGGGGATTGGCCGGAAGTGCTTCAAAAGGTGCAACGGGCGGGGAAGATGCTGCAGCTGCACGTCGACAATGCAAACGAGTTAAAGACGCTCAGCGAGGTCGTCAAACCGGAAGGCGTCATCATAGATTGCTATGCCGCGAATGCGGAGCAGGCGGACGAATTGGTCCGCTATGCGGAAAAACTCTGGAAAAAGTGAGGGAAAAAGATGAGCAAGTACGGCGATTTTAATGAGAACGGCAGCGAATACATCGTCAAAGAGATCTTTACAAAGCGCCCTTTGGTCAATTACGGCTTCAATGCAAACTTTCTTTCGGCGATCAACCAGTACGGAAACGGCTGGGGCGCCTATGCGGGATTTTTTGCAAAGTACGAAGATCCGCAAAAGCGGGGAAGGGCAAACCTGATCTCGGGCGGGAACCGTTACTTTTATGTCAACGACCTCACGGAAAAGACGGTCTTTTCTCCCGGATATTTCCCTGTCAGGACGGCGCTTGACAGCTATCGGGCGCACATGGGTCTGGGCTATACCCTGTTGGAGAGCAGCAAAAACGGCGTCGCCGTGTCCCTCCGCGGCTTCGTGCACCCCGTAAAGCCGTGCGAGATCTGGACAGCGACCGTCGAAAACAAGTCCGAACAGGTCAAGGACCTGAGGCTGTTCCCGTGCGTCGAATTCGACCTGACGGGCTATGCGCAATATTGCGGGTTTCAGGCATTTTCTTCCTGCGAGTTCAAAGAAAACACAGTCATCGCGCACAACTATTCTACGGAGATTCCGCATCCGCTGTACAGCGGCTATCTGGCGGTGGATCGCCCCGTCGAGGGCTTTGACAGCTCCAAAGCGGCGTTCGTCGGCGAGTTCAGGGACTATGCCCTGCCCATCGCCGTGGAACGGGGCAGCTGCGGCAACAGCATCGGGGTCAGCGAACAGTTTATCGGCGCGGCGTGCGTAAAAGCGGCGCTCAAACCGGGCGAAAAGTTCACTTTCCACTATCTGATCGGGCTTTGCGATTCGACGGAAGGCGCCCTGCGGGAGAAAAACGAGATCTTTTCTCAGGGCGTAGAAAACATCTTTGCGGAAAGGGAAAAAGAGACTCTTTCCATCGTCCGCAAAGCCGTTGCGGAGAGCGGCGACACAGACCTCGACCGTTTTGTCAACTTCTGGCTGAAACAGCAGATCCAGCTTTGCACGATGGTGGGACGCGGCGGAGCAAAGGGGTTCCGCGACCAGTTGCAGGATGCCTGGGGTGCAAGCGCCTTTTTCCCCGAGTTCGCGCGGAGAAAGATTCTCGAAGTGTTTGCCAACATTTACAGGGACGGCCGCTGCGTGCGCGGGTTCGAGCCTCTGGATCCGCACGTCTATTCGGACGGTCCCGCCTGGGCGGGCATGACCGTGAGCGCATACATCGCGGAGACAGGGGATGTTTCCGTCCTGGACGAAAAAGTCCCGTATCTGGACGGCGGCGAAGATACCGTTTACGAACATCTGCTGACGACCCTCCGCTTCTGCGCCAACGACCTGGGGGAGAGGGGACTCGTCCTCGCCCGCGAAGGGGATTGGAACGACAGCCTGAATTTCCTGTGTCTGGAAGGGAAGGGAGAAAGCGTGTGGACGTCCATGGCAATGTACAAGGCATTGAACGACTTTGCGGACGTGATCTCGTTTTATAAAAAAGACAAGGCGGCAGCGGGAGAACTGTATGCTCTGGCACGCCGCCTGAAAGAAAATGTAAACAGGGAAGCGTGGGACGGAAAATGGTACCTCGCGGGCATCAACGACTTGGGAGAAAAGGTCGGTTCGCATGCGGAAAAAGAGGGAATGATCTATCTCAACACCCAGACGTGGGCGGTATTTACGGGCATTGCGGACGAAGAGAGGGCAAAACAGTGCATGCAGTCGGTCGACGAGTATCTGATGTGCGACTACGGCCCGCTCACGCTGTATCCGCCTTATACAAAGCTGAACAAACACATCGGAAGGCTGACCGCCTTCGTCCCCGGCATCTGGGAAAACGGAACGCCTTATTGTCACGGCGGAACGTTCAAGATCGTCGCGGACTGCATGATGGGCAGAAGCGAACAGGCATATGACACGATCGGCAGGATCCTGCCGTCCAATCCCAAAAACCCCGTCGAAAAGTCGGGGCAGGAGCCGTATTGCCTGACCAATATGTATTACGGACCCGATCATCCGAGAAAAGGGGAAACGATGTTCGGGTGGATCACGGGTTCGGCGGGATGGATGTACCGCGCCATCACGGAATACGTATTCGGCTTCCGCGCCGTGTGCGACGGCGTTTTGCTCGCTCCCTGTCTGCCTGCAAAGCTGAAAAACGTCCGTTTTGTGAGGGTGCTTCGCGGGGTCACGTACGATGTCAGCATCCGACGGGCAGAAAAACAGGGCGCACGCTCTGTCAAACTGAACGGCAAGGAGATCTCGGGCGGGAAGATCGGGTTCCAGACAAAAGATTGCAAGATCGAGATCGTCATCTGAGCAAATACAGACGAGAGGTCGCGGCGCACAACGGCGCGGCCTCTTTTAATACAAAAAGGAGAGAGGGAAAATGAAAGATCGGTACGGTTGGCTGAAAGATCAGGGGATGCTGACGGAGCAAAAGAGGTTTGAATTTTACGATTTTCCGGATACGTATACGCAATTTTTGTACGTTTCGGCAGAATCTCCCGCGGCGGATGACGGCAATCCGGGCACGCGGGAACTGCCTTTCCGCACCATTGCAAGGGCGTGCAGATCGGCGGTGGCGGGCACCTGCGTCGTCATCGGGAAAGGCGTTTACAGGGAAAGCATCCGCCCGTTGTATTCGGGCAGGGCAGACGCCCCCGTTTGTTTTTGCGCGGCGGGAGACGGCGAAGCCGTCATCTCGGGCGCAAGAGTTTACGAGGGGGAATATACCGTCAATCGTCTGTGGAAAAACGCAGGGAAAGGCGAAATTTACATGGCGGACATAACGGGATATACAGGACAGTACAACCCGTTTGCGCTCAATCAGTTCCCCAACGACCTGTTCTGGATCTACGAAAACAAGCTGGAGCTTCTTCGCCCCTTCCTTTTGTCGCGCGGAAAAGTTCTGGCAGACGGGGAAGAGCTTCGCCAGTACTATTCTTTTGCCGATCTCGCCGCGGCGGAAAGCGGGTTCTGTACCGAAAAAAACGGGCTCGCGATCAATATTAAATTAAAGGGCGGGGAACATCCCGACGACCACAGGATAGAACTGGTCGTTGCCGATCAGCTGTTCTGTCCTGCGGAGCAGGGATTTTCCTATATCAAGGTAAAGGGACTGCGCTTTCACGCCTGCGCCAACTGTTTTCCCGTCCCGCAGGAAGGCGCCGTATCCGCCAATCGCGGGCATCACTTCTGTTTTGAAGAAAATACCGTCGATCTTGTGGAGGGCATCGGGCTGGAATGTGGAAAACAGTCCTGGAATTCCCCGGAGCAGGAGATAAACGGATACAACATCATACGGAACAACTGTTTTTACGATATCGGGATCTGCGCGATCGGGTCCTTTATTTGCAAGCATACCCTCATCGAAAACAATTATATCGAGAACGTCGGATATAAAGAAGTGGAGTTCATGGGGGAAAATGCGGCGATCAAATTGCACGTTGCAAGCGATTCGCTGGTGAGAAACAACATCATCCGCAATCTGGGGCACGCGCTGGGCATCTGGCTCGACTTCACAAACACCGATTGCAGGGTCAGCGGTAATTTTTTGGAAAACATCACCTCGGGCAACGGCGGCATCATGTTCGAGGCAAACCGCGAAAGATGCGTTTTGGACGGCAATGTGCTGATCGATATGCATTACGATCGTAAAGACGGCATCAATTTGGGGCACGGCGGAAACGGTTATATGGCGTTCGGCTCGGACGACACTCTTATCTACGGCAATCTGTTTTACGGCTGCGAAGGCGCGGGAATTTTTGTAAACATGGTCAAAAACCGCATGGCGGGCGGTAGGGGCGGAACGGGCTGCGGAAATTTCTGCGTCCGCAACATCGTTGCCGCTTGCGGCAGGGCAGCCGTAGAGATCCCGCACGAAAAAAACGAACTGTGCCAAAATATTTACTGCGCGGGAAAGGGCGGATACATCCGCATCGGAACGCACGATCGGCCTTATTCCAAAGAAAACGTCGAACTTGACAATATACGTCTGGATCTGCACGCGTTTCAAAAAATATATAAAAACGACGAAGGGTCTGCGGAGGAAGAGTTCGTTTTGCAAAAAAGAGGAGATGTGTACGAGGTCACGTGCGGAAAACGTGCTTTGTCCGTTTTAAAGGAGCTGTCCTCTTTCAAAAGGTTTTTTAAAGTGGGTCAGGCGTAGTGCGGCGGCGTTTTTTGGCACCGTTCAAAGCGCGCAATTTCCAAAATGTGAGTGCCTAAAGAGACGGGCGGCTGTTTCAGAAAAATTTTTTTGGTATTGACAAAATAAGAAATGTAGTATATACTATGAAAGACAACAGCCGCCGATAAAATAATAAAAGAACTGACAGAGAATTTTTGGGGAATTGCTGTAGCGGAAGTTAAAATATTTTTAAAGACAGTTTTTGGATGGATATCGATTACAAGTAAAAAATTTGCGGCGGCGGGTCATGTCGACCCGCCGCCTTGCTGAAAGGAGATTTTTTTGTTTTATCTGAAAAATACACTGAAAAATATTGCGGAAAAACCGTATATATACCTGCTGATATTGTTGACGTTCGTGGCGAGCGTGGTCGGGACGTCGTATTTTTTACCATATTCTTGCAGACGAGCCGACTGCCGCACTCGACAGCGCCACGGCGAATGAGATCATGAATGTTTTGCAGGAGCTCAACGATAGGGGAAAGACCATCGTTCTCGTCACGCACGATGTAAATATGGCAAATAAAATGCGCCGTATCGTGCATATTGCCGACGGCGTTATCGAAGAGAACTGATCGCGGTGTCTGCCCCGACCGAGGGGAACGGTCGGCTTGTAGTCAAAAAAATCAGTCTGTTTTGCAGAACGCTTTTTAACGCGGACTTTGTCCAGTTTATGTTCGGTCGACCTGATTTTCAGTTTATGCACATACGGTCAAATTTTCAGTATTTGCACATATGAGCAAACAAAAAGACATCCGTAAAGGATGTCTTTTTGTTTGGAGCTACTGGCCGGACTTGAGCCGGCGACCTACTGTCACCCCCCCAAAAAAATGCGAGATAAAAGCCCGTCAGGGGGAGCGCCTTTTTTCGGGGACCCCGTCTGTTTAATCTTCGGCCTGACGGATTCAGGTTCTGCCGATAAAACCAAACAAAAAAGCACCCGCAAGGGGTGCCTTTTTGTTTGGAGCTACTGGCCGGACTTGAACCGGCGACCTGCTGATTACGAATCAGCTGCTCTACCAACTGAGCCACAGTAGCATAGTAACATGCTTGTACAGAAGCTACATTATCGTGCCGAACAGGGCGTGAGAGGTATGCCGCATGTTCAGCTTATTTATTATACCATATTTGCAAAAAAAATCAAATGATTTTGACAGGAATTTAAAATTTTTTATGGCGCGGGCGGTCTTTTTTAGGGAGAGCCGTGCGCATTTTTACAGGACGGCAAAGAGCAGTGCGACGGCGGCGAGCAGGGAAAGGATAAGGATGCCTGCCTTGTAGGCGCGGATGCGCCGTTCGATCTGCGGCAGGGGAACGTCGCGCTCTTCCAGCACGGTGAGCCGCGCGCCCTCGGCACGGAGCCCCTGTTCTTCGCAGACAAGGCAAATCTCGTCCTGGGCGATCTCGTCGACAAGGATGTCTGCCTGTCTCTGCGTGCGGGGCAGGGAAGAAAAATCTTCAAATTTCCCGCTCAGCAGTCCGCCCAAAAAGGCGAGCAGGATGCGCAAAAACCAAAAACGTCCCAGGGCGGGGTGGCGCTCGCGCAGCTGCAGGCGCACTCCTTCTGCGGGGAGGTCGTATTCTTCCCCGCTCTTCAGTTTTTTGTCTCGATAAAAGGCATCGTAAGAGGGGCCCGTTTTGGAGGTGAAGATCTGAAAAAGCATACCGTTTTCCTTTTTTCTTATTATATAAAGAAAGGGCGCCGCGGGCAAGCAATTTTATAAAAAAATATAAAACTCCTTGATATTTTGTATGTTTGTGATAAAATAATAGAGTAAAGCATGATGCCGAAAAATTATTTTCAGGGTAAGTTTATGAAAAAGAACACAAATCCACTCACAAGCGTCCGCAGAGCGGGCGCGCTGCTGCACATTTCCTCTCTCCCCGGGCCGTACGGCGTGGGGACGATGGGCAAAGAGGCACGCGCTTTTGTGCGTTTTCTCAAAGACAGCGGTTTTTCTTATTGGCAGATCCTGCCGCTGGTGCAGACGGGGCAGGGGGATTCCCCTTACCAGTCCGTATTCGCCTCTTCGGGGAACCCGCTCTTCATCGACCCCGACATCCTGGCGGAAAAGGGACTTGTGACCAAGGCAGAGGCCGCCCGCAACAGGATCGGAAACGACGGGCGGGCGCGCTACGGCGAGACCTACGAAAAGCGTTTTGCTCTGCTGAGAAAGGCTTTTGCGCGCTTTGACAGGACGGACGAGGAGTTTGTCCGCTTTTCGGAGAGCGGATTTCTCGACTATGCGCTGTTCATGGCGATCCGTTCCAAAAGGGGTAACGCGGAGTTCCGTTTTTGGGAAAAGCCGCTGCGCTTCCACAGTGCGGAGGCGCTGGAAAAATTCCGTGCCGAAAACGCGGACGAAGTGGACTTCTGGCTGTTCGTGCAGTTCGAATTTTACAGGCAGTGGAGGGCTTTGAAGGAGTACGTCAACGGGCTGGGCATTCGCATCATCGGCGACATCCCGCTGTACATGGCGTACGATTCCGCAGACGTGTGGGCGAATCCGCGCCTGTTCAAGCTCAACAAAAACCTCACGCGGCGCAAGGTGGCGGGAGTGCCGCCCGACTATTTTTCCGCCACGGGACAGCTGTGGGGCAACCCCGTCTACGACTGGAAGGTGCATGAGGCGGAGGGATTTTCGTGGTGGATCGAGCGGATCCGTCTCGCTTTTTCGCTGTACGACGTCGTGCGTATCGACCATTTCCGCGGCTTCGATCGCTATTTTGAGATCGACGCGGATGCGGAGACGGCGATCGGCGGCAAGTGGAAAAAGGGGCCCGGCTTTGCGCTGTTCGAGGCGGCGCAGGCAAAGCTCGGGGAGCTGGACTTTATTGCCGAGGATCTCGGCTCGCTGGACGCAGGCGTTTACCGCCTGATGCGCAAGACGGGGTATCCGGGCATGAAGGTGCTGCAGTTTGCCTTTGACGGCAATGCGGACAATCCGTACCTCCCTCAGAACATCGCAGAAAATTCCGTCTGCTATACGGGTACGCACGACAATGACACCCTTGTCGGTTTTCTGGAAAACATGCAGGAATGGGAGCGCAACAATCTGCGCGCCATGCTCCTGCCCTTGCTGAAAGAGGCGGGGATCCCCGCACACCTGTCCTCGGCGCGTGCGGGGGCTTCCTGTATGCGTTCGCTCGCCCTGTCCTGCCGTTCGGGGCTGTGTGTCATTCCCGTGCAGGATCTTCTCCTGTCGGGAGGCGAAACGCGCATGAACGTGCCCGCCGTGCCCGAGGGAAACTGGTGCTATCGCCTGAAGAGAGCGATGCCCGCGGGAATGGCGGAAAAAGTGAAAAAGTTGCTTAAAAAGTATGGGCGTGCATAAAAACTGCGTTCGGTTGACAAATGCGTAAAAAAAGTGTATAGTATTTGGCAGTTTGAACGACAGTATATAGAACGGAGAATCGAAATGGAAAGAGGACTTCTCACACCCTTAAAGCAACTGCGCAGGCAGGTGTTCGTGGAGGTGGCGCGCGTCGCCTTCGAAACGGACAAAAACGACATCATCGACGCCATCGAGGCGATCCCGTACAAGATCACCCCGGGCGACAAACCTCTCTACCGCGAGAGCATCTGGCGGGAGCGCGCCATCTGTTCGGAGCGCGTGCGCCTCTCGATGGGGCTTTCTCTGCGTCCCGAGGACGAGCCCGTGCACCTCACCAGCGGGCTGCGCGGCAGCGATATTGCAGACAAATACTACGAACCACCCCTGATGCAGGTCATTCCTTCGGCGTGCGCGGCGTGTGCGCCGAACATGTATAAAGTGACGGACAATTGCCGCGGCTGCGTGGCGCATCCCTGCACCGCGGTATGCCCCAAGGGCGCCGTTTCCATCGTAGACGGAAAATCTGTCATCGACCAGTCCAAGTGTATCAAATGCGGAAAGTGCAAGAGCGTTTGCCCGTACGATGCCATCGCGCACCACAGCCGTCCGTGTGCGGACGCCTGCGGCGTCAAAGCGATCGAATCGGACGATCTGGGCAGGGCGAAGATCAACGCGGATAAGTGTGTATCCTGCGGGATGTGCATGGTCAGCTGCCCGTTCGGGGCAATCGCGGACAAATCGCAGTTTTTCCAGCTCATCCGTGCCTTGCGCCGCGGGGACAAGATCGTCGCCGAAGTCGCGCCCGCCTATCTCGGTCAGTTCGGAGATCAGGTCACGCCCGGAAAGTTCAAGGCGGCGCTGTTGCAGATGGGCTTTGCGGAAGTTTACGAAGTGGCGCTGGGCGCGGATATGGGCGCCGCCATCGAGGCGGAGCACTACGCCGAGCAGGTAGCGACGGGCAAACAGCCGTTCATGCTCACTTCCTGCTGTCCTTCGTGGGCGATGCTCGTGCGCCGCTATTTCCCCGAATCGGCAGATAAGATCTCCAACACGCTCACGCCCATGGTCGCCACGGCGCGTACCATCAAGAAAAAGCATCCCGATCACCGCGTGGTGTTTATCGGGCCGTGCGCGGCGAAAAAGCTGGAAGCTTCCCGCAGGACCGTGCGCAGCGACGTGGATTTCGTCATTACATTTGAAGAGCTTTCCGCCATGTTCGAGGCGAAGGGGATCGACCCCGCCGCCGTCAGCGAAACGCACAGGATGCACGACGCTACGGGCGCGGGCAGAGGTTACGCCGTCGCGGGCGGCGTGGCGGGTGCCATCGAAAAGTGCGTGCACGCCTATTATCCGGACACGCAGGTCAGCATCCAGCACGTCGAAGGGCTGGAAGACTGCCGCAAGATCCTCCTGCTCGCCAAAATGGGCAAGCTGAACGGCTCGCTCATCGAGGGGATGGGCTGTCCCGGCGGCTGCGTGGCGGGCGCGGGCACCAATATCCCCGTCGGAAAGGCGGCGGCACAGGTGAAAAAGACGGTGGAGACTTCCAGCAAGCAGATCCCGCCCAAAGAACTCGCGGAGATCCGTCTCGACTGAAACGCCTGCAAACTGTTGACAGAAAGAAAAAAATCGTGTATACTGTCATTACCAAGTTTTGACAGGGGAAAAATATGATACTTGACGGGGACGGCAGTACCGCCCGACCAAGACCCATAGACAAAAACAGAGAGGCATAACCGTATAGGCTATGTCTTTTTGTGGTATAATTTTTTTATAGGAGGTTTTTTACCCGACCATCATGGATACCCCCAACCGAAAACCCTGGCACTCGCTCTCCAGCGAAGAGACGATGCGCGTTTTGAACACGAGTGAAGAGGGTTTGTCCGACGCCGAGGCGGCAAAGCGCCTGGAGGTGTACGGAAAGAACAACCTGCGGCAGGCAAAGGCGAAGAGCGTCTGGAAAATGATCGGTGAACAGCTGACCGAAGTCATGGTCATCATCCTGTTCATCGCAGCGGCGTTTTCTCTCGTCATGTATTTTCTCGAAGACGAAGGCCTTGCGGAATGTATCGTCATTCTCGTCGTCATCGCTCTGAACACGACCATCGGCGTCGTGCAGGAAAAGAAGGCCGCCAATGCCCTCGAAGCACTGAAAAATATGACTGCGCCCACTGCGCGCGTACTGCGCGAAGGGGAGGAATCGGTCGTGCCGGCAAGCGATCTCGTACCCGGCGACATCATTTATCTGGAAGACGGCGCCATCGTTCCCGCGGACGTGCGCATCATCCAGGATTCCAATTTAAAAGTACAGGAAGCGGCTCTCACGGGCGAAAGCGTCCCTGCGGAAAAGGACGGCGTCCCCGTTCTTGCTGAGGATGCGCCTCTCGGCGACCGCGTCAATATGGCGTACAGCTCTTCCATCGTCATGTACGGCAACGCGACGGGTATCGTCGTCGGCACGGGCATGAATACGGAAGTGGGCAAGATCGCCGACCTTCTGGACGATCAGGACGATTTCGATACGCCCATGAAGCGCAAGCTCAATTCGGTCGGCAAGATCTTAAGCCTCGTCGGGCTCATCGTCTGCGTGCTCATCTTTGCCATCGGCATGATCCGCGACGGCTGGAGCGCTTGGGTCAATTATATCTTCATCGCCATCTCCCTCGCCATTTCCATCATTCCCGAGGGCTTGCCCGCCACCAGTACCATCATCATGGCGCTGGGCGTGCAGCGCATGGCAAAGAAAAACGCGCTGGTCAAGAGCCTGCCCGCCGTCGAAACGCTGGGCAGCGCGTCCGTCGTCTGCTGCGACAAGACGGGCACGCTCACGCTCAATAAAATGACGGTGACTTATGTCGCCGTGGGCGACGATTTTATCGAGGGTTCGCCCACAAAATCGGAGGACGTATTCAAAAAATACGACCAAAGCGTGTACCGTGATCTCGTAGACGGATGCGCGCTGTGCGTCAATGCAAAGAAAGACCCCGATCACCCCGGCAATATTTTGGGCGACCCCACGGAGGGCGCGCTGGTACTCTTTGCCGAAAAAATCGGCATCGATTCCGAAGAGTTCGAAGACGCAAATCCCAGGCTGTTCGAGCAGCCTTTCGATTCGGACAGAAAACGCATGACCGTCCTCAACCGCAGGGAAGCGGGCAACGTCGCCTATACCAAGGGCGCCGTGGACGAATTGCTGCCGCTGTGTACCCGTTACCGCACCAAAGAAGGTGTGCGGGAGATGACGGACGCAGACAGAGAGCGCATCCTCGAGCTTTGCAACAGGATGAGCGGAGAGGCGCTTCGCCTGCTCGGCTTTGCCGTGCGCACCTGGGACGCCGTACCCGAAGAGGAGACGGCGAACCTGGAAGAAGGTATGACGTTTGTCGGCGTCGTCGGCATGATCGACCCGCCCCGCAAAGAGGTCATCAAAGCGGTGGAGACCTGCCACGAAGCGGGCATCCGCGTCGTCATGATCACGGGCGACCATAAAGTCACGGCGGTGGCGATCGCAAAGCAGCTGCACATTTTCCGTGAAGGGAACACCGTCATTTCGGGACAGGAACTTTCGGAAATGACCGACGAACAGCTGGACGAAGCGCTGAAAAACTGTGTGGTGTTCGCGCGCGTTTCTCCTTCGGATAAATTGCGCATCATCCGTTCTCTGCGCCGTACGGGCGAAGTCGCCGCCATGACGGGCGACGGCGTCAACGATTCTCCCGCCCTCAAAGAGGCGGACATCGGCGTCGCCATGGGCGTTACGGGTACGGACGTCGCCAAAGACGCGGCAGACATGATCTTGCTGGACGACAACTTTACCACCATCGAGCATGCCATCCGCGAGGGGCGCAGGGTATACAGAAATATCCAAAAGGTCATCCAGTTCCTCGTCGCAGGCAATATTTCGGAGATCCTCATCATCCTGCTCGCCGTCTGTATCGGCTGGCAGTCGCCTATCCTGGCGGTGCACATCCTGCTCATCAACCTCGCCACGGACTCTCTGCCCGCGGTGGCGCTGGGCATCGATCCCGCCGATTCCAACGTGATGAAGCAAAAGCCCGTCCGCAGCGGAACGCTGTTCGAAAAGGGTATGATCTACCGCATCGTCCTGCACGGGCTGTTTATCTCGGCGGCGGCGCTGGCGGCGTACGGCATCGGTCAGTTTATCTATGCCGATCACAACGAGGCGATGACGATGACCTTCCTCGTCCTCTCCATTTCCCAGCTCTCGCACGCGCTCAATCAGCGCTCCAATTTCGATTCCGTCTTCAAAAAAGGACAGGGCAAAAACCCGTACCTCTTTGCGGCGCTGGCGGCGTCCGCGGCGATCATTGCGCTCGTCGTGTTCGTGCCGCCGCTGATGAAGCTGTTCAGCCTCGTGTACCTCACGTGGAAAGAGTGGCTCATCTGCATCGCTCTGTCCCTGTTCCCGCTCGTCGCGGTGGAGATCTCCAAGATCTTTATCCGCCTGTACCGCAAAAAACATCATATCACTTTATAAAAACCTTATCTGTGAAGGCAGGGGGCGCGGCACTTTGTGCCGCGCCCCCTTGCGCTTTTTGATTTTTATGAGTGTTCCCTGCGGTAAAGCTTAAAATTCCGTACGGAGGATCTCCGTGGGCGGCTTGTCGTAAAAGCGGGAGTAATTTCTGTAAAAGGTAGTCATGGAATCGAATCCGCAGTCGAAGATGATCTGGGAGAGGTTGCCGCTCTCCTTTTTCTTTGCGCGCGCGATGACGTTGTTGACCCGTACCATGTTGATGTAGCCGTTGAGGCTGTCCCCGATGTAGGTGTTGAACAGCCTGGAAAAATAATACTTGTTGTATCCGAATTCCGCCGCAATGGAATCGAGCGTGATCTGCTCTTCAAAGTGATCGTCGATGTACCCCAGCACGGAGACAATGGTGGAGAGGTTGGGGGAGGGCGTCGCCTTTTCGCGCGGGTAATGGGAGAAAAGCTTGCCGAAGATAATGTTGATCAGCCCCTTTTTGACGAGGAAAGACTCGCTCTCGCGCACCCTGTACAGGCGCAGGAAGTCGGAAAACAGGGTACGGTTGAACGCCTTGTCGGACATGAGGGGCGGCAGCGTCCCTGTTTCGAGGTAGGGCGCAAAGTCGTCCTCGTACGCCTCCTTGACAATGAGGACGAGTTTGCCGTAATGAGGACAGGGGAGATAGGAATGCACGGCGCATTTTCTCGCAAATACGATATCGTCTTTTTCGGCAAAGATGTTCCTTCCGTCCACAACGCCTTCCGCTTTTCCGCGCGTGATGTACAGCATCTCGATGCAGCGGTGAAAATGAGGGGAAGGGGTCGCGTCTTTACTATAAAAACAGCGCAGTGCCTTTTCTCGGTCGTGAAAGGCTTCGTAAATAAAAGAATTTTTCATGATGTCAATATTCGGGAACTTTATTTGGAAATATGCATAGAAATCCGCAAGATTCAGTGATATTATATCATTGACGCAAAGAATTGTCAACAGAGGCGAAAAAAATGAAAGCAGTGATCATCGGTTTTGGCGGCATGGGCGGCTATCATGCTAAAATGATACGGCAATTTGCGGCTTCCGAAAAGGAGTACCCGCTCGAACTTGCGGGCGTCTTCGACATCGATCCCGCCCGCCTGCAGGAGGCGGAGAAAGAGGGGATCCGCACCTACTCTTCCGCGGAGGAAGTGTTTTCGGACAAAGGCGTGGATGCAGTGCTCATCGCTACGCCCAACGACGTGCACGCGGAGTACGTGTACGCGGCGGCAAAGGCGGGCAAGCACATCATCTGCGAAAAGCCCGTCGCCATGAGTTCGGCGCAGGCGGAAAGCATGTACGATGCGGCGGAGCGCGGGGGCGTTCTCTTCGAGGTGCACCAAAACAGGCGATGGGACGACGATTTTCTCACAGCAAAGCAGATCGCGGCGGAAGGGAAGATCGGCGAAGTGTATAAGATCGAATCGCGCGTGGTGGGTTCCAACGGCATCCCCGGCGCGTGGCGCAAGGAAAAGGCGCACGGCGGCGGCATGATGCTGGACTGGGGCGTGCACCTCATCGACCAGATGCTGCAGTTTGTCAAAAGCATGGTGGTCTCGGTCTATTGCGAATACAGCTATATTTACGGCGAAGAGGTAGAGGACGGCTGCGAGCTGTCCGTGCTCTTCGAAAACGGCGTGCGCTATAAGATCCTCATTGCCACCGACTGTTTCCGTCCTTTCCCGCGCTGGCAGGTGTACGGTGTGGAGGGCACGGCGACCATCGCGGACTGGAGCCTTTCGGGCGGGATGACCCGCGTCTTGGAGCGGCAGGACAAAAAACTTGTCGGCATCAAGGCAGGCAACGGCTTTACCAAGACGATGGCGCAGCGCAGCGACGAGTCTGTGGAGGAACTTCCTCTGCCCGTCGTCCATGCACAGCCTTTTGCATTTTATAAAAACTTCGTTGCGGCGGCGATAGGAAAAGAATCGCCCGCCATCCGCAGGGAAGAGGTTTTGCGCGTGTTCCGTCTGATGGAGGCGGCGCAGCTTTCCGCGCAGACAAACGAGGTCGTCAAGATCCGTCTTTAAATCAAATCAACAAAGGGGATTCAAATTATGAAGATCAGTGTCGTCAGCAGTATCCTGGCAGATTACAGCCTGGACGAGAGCCTCAAATACCTCTCTTCGCTGGGTGTCGACCAGTTCGAGCTGGGCGTCGGCGGCTATCCGGGCAAGGCGCATGCGGACGCGCTCGTGCTTTCCAAGGACAAGGCCGCGCGCGAAAAATTGCAGGAAACGTTTGCAAAGTACAACATGAGTATTTCCGCTCTCGCCGTGCACGGCAACTGCGTACATCCCGACAAGGCCGTCGCGCAGAAATTCGAAGCGGATTTCGAGGCCGCCTGCGTGCTCGCGGGGCAGCTGGGCGTCGACCGCCTCGTCACCTTCTCGGGCTGTCCCGGTTCGGACGAGGGGGCAAAGCATCCTTCGTGGGTCACCTGCGCGTGGCCGACCGACTATCCCGCGGTGCTCGAATGGCAGTGGGAAAAGGTGCTTGTCCCGTACTGGAAAAAGGCGGTCGCGTTTGCACAGGATAACGGCGTCAGGCGCATCGCGTTGGAAATGCATCCCGGGTTCTGCGTGTATAACCCCGCCACCTGTCTGCGCCTGCGCGACGCGGCGGGCAAGCTGATCGGCGCCAACATCGATCCTTCTCACCTGTATTGGCAGGGGATGGACATTCTCGAAGTCATCCGCATGCTGGGCGAGGCGGGTGCCATCTATTATTTCCACGCCAAGGACACGCAGATGATGGAACACAACGTGCGCAAAAACGGCGTGCTGGATACCAAGTCGTTCACGCTCCCCGCACAGCGTTCGTGGGTGTTCCGCACCCTCGGCTACGGCCACGGGGCGGAGCAGTGGAAACAGATCGTATCCATGCTGAAGATCATGGGCTACGACGATTCCGTCTCCATCGAGCATGAGGACGGGCTGATGTCTCCCAAAGAAGGATTGGAAAAGGCGATCGCCTTTTTGAAAGACTGCATCATCACGCAGGACAATACAAACATGTGGTGGGCATAAAAGGAGAATAGTATGAAATTTGCAGTTCAGTTATACAGTTTGCGCGAACTTGCCAAACGGGAAGGCGCGGAGGCTGTTTTGCGCACCGTTTCGGAAGCGGGGTACGACGGCGTGGAGTTTGCCGGCTTTTACGATCTCTCTCCCGAACTGATGAAGGCGCTTCTGGAAAAATATCATCTGGAGCCCGTTTCGGCGCACATCGGCGCGGACGAAGTGGCTTCTCAGATGGATTATATCGAAACGCTCGGCATCAAAAACGTCTTTATTCCGTGGGTGAGCAAAGGCACCTTTGACGATGAGACGGAATATAAGGTGTTCTGCCGCAAGATCGGGGATGCCTATGCCATGCTGCGCGGCAAGGCGCTGTTTGGTTATCACAACCATGCGCACGAATTTGAGGACGGCAAGGACAGGATCGAAAAGCTCTTGTCCGACGTTCCTTTCCTCAAATCGGAGCTGGACGTGTTCTGGGCAACGGTGGCGGGGCTGGATCCCGTCGCGTACATGAAAAAACTCGGCGACAGGCTCGCATTCGTGCACATCAAGGAGGCGGCGGCCGCCGATCCCGTAGAAAGCGCGCAGCCCGTCGTGGGTGAGGGCGCTGTGGATATGCACGGCGTGTTTGCGCAGATGAGGGAAAAGAAGATCGGCTGGGCCGTTCTCGAAGTGGAAAAATATCCATGCTCGGAGGCGGAATATCTCGCCCGCAGTCTGGAAAACATGAGAAAATTAGCGGAGGAGAAAAAATGAAAAAAATCAGGATCGGCGTCGTCGGATGCGGCGGCATCGCCAACGGAAAACACCTTCCCGCGGAAAAGCGCAATCCCGCGTCCGAGCTGGTCGCTTTCTGCGATATCATCGAGGAGCGCGCCGTCAAGGCGCAGAAAGAATTCGGCGCAGAGGGCAGTGCCGTCTACACCGATTATAAGGAGATGCTCAAGGACAAGAGCATCGACGCGGTCTTGGTGCTCACGCCCAACTGCTCGCATTGCGAGATCACGGTGGCGGCACTGGAAGCGGGCAAACACGTGCTGTGCGAAAAGCCGATGGCAATGAACTAT
>CALVHV010000006.1 GCA_944328845.1 uncultured Clostridia bacterium
CCCCATCCAGAAAGGTACCGCGCAGAACGGCGACACCTACTTCCAGAACCGCGAGACGGCCAACAAGTACTACCTCGCCACCCCCGCCATCGTGCAGGAGATGATGGACAAGGTGTCCAAACTGACGGGCAGGAACTATCACCTCTTCGACTACTGCGGCGCTCCCGATGCGGAGAACGTCGTCGTCATCATGGGCAGCGGTGCGGACGCGATGGAAGAGACCATCAACCGCATGAACAAGGAAGGGCACAAGGTCGGCCTCGTCAAAGTGCGCCTGTACCGCCCGTTCGTTGCGGACGCGTTCGTCGCGGCTCTGCCGAAGACCTGCAAGAAGATCGCCGTGCTCGACCGCACGAAGGAACCCGGCTCCCTCGGCGAACCCCTCTACCTCGACGTCTGCTCGGCACTCTTTGAAAAGGGCGTTTCCAAGATCAAAGTGGTGGGCGGCCGTTACGGCCTCGGCTCCAAGGAGTTCAACCCCTCCATGTGCTACGCGGTGTACAAGAACCTCGAAGCAAAACAGCCGAAGAACCACTTCACCGTGGGTATCTACGACGATCTGACCAACACCTCCCTCGATTTCTCCGAGAAATACGACGCGGCTCCCGAAGGCGCTATCTCCTGCAAGTTCTACGGCCTCGGCTCGGACGGTACCGTCGGCGCCAACAAGGATTCCATCAAGATCATCGGCGACCACACCGACATGTATGCGCAGGCGTACTTCTTCTACGATTCCAAGAAGTCGGGCGGCATCACCGTTTCCCACCTGAGATTCGGCAAGACCCCCATCCAGTCCTCCTATCTCATCGACAGCGCGGACTTCATCGCCTGCCATAACCCCTCCTACATCACCCGCTACGATATGCTTACCGACGCGAAGGAAGGCGGCAAATTCCTGCTCAACTCCCCTTGGACGACCATGGAAGAGCTGGAAAAGAACCTCCCCGCCAAGGTCAAACAGCAGATCGCAAAGAAACACCTCAAATTCTACAACATCGACGGTATCGGCATCGCGCAGGAGATCGGCCTGAACGGCAAGACGAGCACGATCATGCAGTCGGCATTCTTCTACATCAACGATTCCATCATGCCTTACGAACAGGCGGCGGACTTCATGAAGAAGGCGGTTTACAAGAAGTTCTCCCGTAAGGGCGACGCCGTCGTCAACATGAACTATGCGGCGATCGACTCCGCAAAGAGCGGTCTGCAGGAGATCAAAGTCCCCGCAAGCTGGGCAAACGCCACCGACGGCGCACCGATGGTCGCCGTTGCGGACAACGAATACTTCAAGAACGTCGTGCATCCCATCCTCGTTCTGGAAGGCGACAAGCTGCCCACCTCCGCGTTCAATGCGGACGGCTCCGTTCCCGTCGGCACGACCAAGTTCGAAAAGCGCGGCGTTGCGGTGAAAGTGCCCAAGTGGGTCGCCGAAAACTGCATCCAGTGCAACCAGTGCTCCTTCGTCTGCCCGCACGCGTGCATCCGCCCCGTCGTCATCGACGATGCGACCGAGAAGCCCGAAACGTTTGTCACCAAACCCACCACGGGCATCAAGGGCACGCAGTTCCGTATGCAGGTCTCTCCTCTGGACTGCATGGGCTGCGGCGTCTGCGCAAACGTCTGCCCCGGCATGAAGGGCAACAAAGCTCTCGTTATGGTACCGCTGGATGAAGTGGTCGAAGCGGACGCAAAGAACTGGGAGTTCGCTCAGGAAGTCAAGCAGGCGGATACCTCTTCCGTCAAGCGCACGACGGTCAAGGGCAGCCAGTTCAACCAGCCTCTGTTCGAGTTCTCCGGCGCCTGCGCAGGCTGCGGCGAGACCCCTTACGTCAAGGTTGTCACCCAGATGTTCGGCGATCGCATGATCATCGCCAACGCGACGGGCTGCTCCTCCATCTACGGCGGTTCCTCCCCTACCTGCCCTTACACGACCAACAAAGAAGGCCACGGCCCCGCATGGGCAAACAGCCTGTTTGAAGACAACGCAGAGTTCGGCTACGGCATGAACCTCGCATACAAAGCACGCCGCACCAAGCTGGCAGCGGAAGTTTCCGCCCTCGCCGAGAAGTGGGCAGACTTTGCAGAAGGCAAAGCCGCCTGCGAAGAATGGCTCGCCAACATGGAAGACGCGGAAGGCAGCAAGGCGGCGGCTGAAAAGCTTGTCAAGGCTTGCGAAGGCTGCAAGGATTGCGGCTGCGACTGCGACGCGCTCTGCAAAGAAGTGCTGAAAGCGAAAGACTGCCTCGTCAAGAAATCCATCTGGATCTTCGGCGGCGACGGCTGGGCATACGATATCGGTTACGGCGGATTGGACCACGTCCTCGCTTCCGGCGAAGACGTCAACGTCCTCGTATTGGATACCGAAGTGTATTCCAACACGGGCGGACAAGCTTCCAAGTCCACGCCGACGGGCTCCGTTGCGAAGTTCGCTTCCTCCGGTAAGCGCGTCAAGAAGAAGGACCTCGGCATGATGGCGATGAGCTACGGCTATGTTTACGTTGCACAGGTTTCGATGGGCAGCAACAAACAGCAGTTCCTCAACGCGCTCGTGGAAGCGGAAAAATATCATGGCCCTTCGCTGATCATCGCATACGCTCCCTGCATCAACCACGGCATCAACATGAGCAAGAGCCAGGACGAAGAGAAGCGCGCGGTGGATTGCGGATACTGGCAGCTGTACCGCTACAACCCCGAACTCAAAGACGCAGGCAAGAATCCGTTCTCGCTGGACAGCAAAGAGCCGACCGGCGACTATCAGGAATTTATCCTCGGCGAGACCCGTTACTCTTCCCTCAAGAAGACGCAGCCCGAAGCGGCAGAAAAGCTCTTCAAAGAGAACGAAGAGGAGAGCAAGGCCCGCTACGAAGGTTACAAGAAACTTGCCGACAAGGAATAATTTCCTTCAAAATGCAAAGGGACAGGCATTCGCCTGTCCCTTTTTTTGTAAAATCGCGGTTTTTCGAAAAACATCATCCGTCAGCACAGCACGGCACCCGTCGCCCCAACGCAGCGCCGTACTTGTCGCCGCGCCAAAAAAAGCGGGCGCTGCAATACGCAGCGCCCGCCTTTTTGAATTTGCACAAAAGTTCCGATCCCGCCGTCTCCCTTTTTCCTCTCTAAGAGAATCCGTTTATCCCTGCAGATAAAATTGGAAGGAACAGGCGCCCACGGAATTTTGCCGATACACACCTTCACGCAAGGTCGAATGACTCACGGAGACGCTGCCGCTCTCATTCTCAGCGCCAAACTTTGCCAGTTCGACAGAGAAAGACGCGCCGATCGTCTGCGTGCCGATCAGATAATCCCCGAAAGAGCTTTCCGTGTAAAATTTACGCAGCATACAGCCCTCATCCGCTTTCAAGGCAAAGGCAATCTCGCATGCATCCGTAAAACCGATGTAAGCAGACTCATTTCCTTCCTTTGCAAGAAAAGTTCCGTTTGCCTGTTGAGGAAATTCGCCGTCCGATTGCAGATTACCCGTACCGTGCAACTCGTACAGCGTCTCGTTCATCTGAATGTCGAGAGGTTTCGCCCACGAAAAAGTAATAAAATCCGCCTCGGAAACATCCGCATTGTCCCAGCTCCAGTTGACGGTGACGATCTTAGCAGCATACCCTTTCGCTTCTTCGGAAATATCGCTGATAGTGACCGTTCCCTCCGTAATGACAGGTTCTCCGCCCGTCCCTTTATATTCAATACTGCCATCCCTTTCAAAGACGGCGTTTTTCTCCTGCAGGTACAATTTTGTCTGCGCGCCCGCGGCCGCAACAAATGCCTCCGAATAGCCGTTGGCAAGCAGATACTCTTCTGCCGCCGCGACCTTTTCCTGTTGGTCCGGATATTCGATGACCGTCACTTTCTTTTCCGTTTCCGACCCTTCATCCGGGGCCTTCTCCGTACACGCAGAGAAGACGAAAAGAACGGGTAAAACGGCTAAAAAAGCCAACCATCGACTCTTTTTCATGCGAAAACCCTCCTTATTATTGAGCCTGCCATCCTATTCATAATATGCAAACATCGAACCTATATCGTCACTTGCTTCGTAATATTCTTGCGTTGTTCCTGAAATGTCGAGAGAAATAGACGGCGGCAACGAAAAACTGAAAACATAATTAATTTTTGTTTCGCTCACCCAACGAAAATAATTTCCGACTACCGAACTATAGCCGTTGGAAGATGTGACTTTTTGAATCGTAACCGAATAAGCAGCCGAAAAATTATCCGAATCAATTTGGAATATACCATACGCATTGTTCATAATTCATTCGAAAAGTCATGTTTTCGTAATCGAAAGCAAAACGATAGCCATTGGCTTCACCCCCCTCTTTTTCTTATAATTAGAATCTTTTGCATTTTTATTATATCATAAAAACATTTTTTCGTCAATTCATTTCATAAAATGATATATTATAACACTATAAAGTTGTTTTAAAAAAGATACGCTCATTTTTTCCTTGCAAAAATAAGAAAAAAGCTCTTGCTTTTCCCGCCTTCTGCGGTTATAATAGAAGGGAAGATTACAAACAAAAGTTCGCAAAAAGAGGAAACCATGGGTATTGAAGAAAAAATTTTTGAAAAACTCAACGAACGGCAGGCGCAGGCCGTCCGCGAAACAGAGGGTTATGTGCGCGTGGCGGCGGGTGCGGGAAGCGGCAAAACGCGCGTGCTGACCAGCCGCTATGTATACCTTGCCAAAGTGCTGGGCGTACCCACCGAACACATCCTTTCCGTCACCTTTACCAACAAGGCGGCATGGGAGATGCGCAAGCGTATCCGCGCCGCCCTGCCCGACGAGGACGGCGGCTGGATCCTCACCTTTCACAGCGCCTGCCACAAGATCTTGCAGTCAGACATTTCCTGCCTCGCCTATCCCGCCAATTTTCTGGTACTGGACGAGGAAGACCAGAAAGGCATCTTGCAGCGCATTTTCGACGAAAACGGGTTGACGCTGAAAAACTTTTCCTTTCGGCGCTGTCTGGACGCGCTGGAAGTGTACAAATCGCAGAATGCTTATGTGCCCTATCTCACCGACCCCGCCCGCGGCGAGATCGCGCCCGGGCTTGCCGACGCGGACAACAAGGGTTCGATGTCTTTTGTCATTTTAAAATATCTGCAGAGCCAACGCAAAAACTTTTACCTTGATTTCAACGACCTCATCCAGTTTGTCCTCTATCTCTTTCAGACGCGCAAAGACATCGCCGAAAAGTGGCAGAAAAAATTCGAATACATCCAGATCGACGAATTTCAGGACGTTTCCGCCGAACAGTATCAGCTGGCGAGCGTTCTCTCCGCGCACCACAAAAACCTGTTTATCGTGGGTGACCCCGATCAGACCATTTATTCGTGGCGGGGCGCGAGCGTGGGGTATTTTCTCAATTTCGACAAGCAGTTTGAGGGGACAACGACCATTGTCCTCGACAAAAATTACCGCTCCACGCCCGAGATCGTAAGCGTAAGCAACTCACTCATCTCCCATAACACGGCACGGCTGAAAAAAGAGCTGTACGCCGTGCGTCGGACGGGCGCGCAGCCCTGCTATTTCCACGCGAGATCGCGCGCGGAAGAGAGCGAATGGATCGCCGAGACCATTCTGTCCCTGCACGGACAGGGCATGCCCCTGAGCGACATCGCCGTTCTGTACCGCGGCAACTATATGTCCCGCCCCATCGAGGAGGCGCTCCTGCGCAAGGAGATCCCCTATGCGGTGTACAGCGGCGTGGCGTTTTACCAGCGCAAGGAGATCAAAGACGCGCTTGCCTATCTGCGCTTTCTCGTGTTCGGGGACGAACTTTCCTTTCTGCGCATCGTCAACGTGCCGCCGCGCGGCATCGGAAAGACGCGGCTCACCCTGCTGGAGGGGCGGGCGCGCGACGTCGGCTGGAAAAACGCTTTACAAGAGCTTTCCTCTCACGAAAAATTCAAGGCGACCAAGGCGGCACAGCTCTTGCAGGCGCTGGACGAGGGTGCGGAATACGCAAGATCGCACGACGTTGCGGACACGCTGGACTTTTTGCTGCAAAAGAGCGGATACGAAGAGTACATGATGCTGTGCGGCAACCAGGACAAGCTGGACAACCTCAACGAATTAAAAGCCTCCCTGCGCGAGCTTTTGGACGCGGCGCAGGAAGAGGTCAGCGCGGAAGACTACCTCAACGGCATCGCCCTTTTAACGAGTGCGGACATTCAGGACAGAGAAAACAGCGTGCGGCTGATGACCATCCATACGGCAAAGGGGCTGGAATTCCCCGCCGTGTTCGTGTGCTGTCTCAACGAAGGGATGTTCCCCTCCCGCAAGATCCGCTCCAAAGAGGAGATGGAAGAAGAGCGGCGCGTTGCCTATGTGGCAATGACGCGCGCAGAGGACTATCTCTTTTTGTCGGATGCGGAGGGATACGACGCCCAGGCGGGCGGAAGCCTGTATTCTTCCCGCTTTCTCTTCAACATCGAAGAAAAATTTTTAGAAAAGCGTGGCAATTTTTCCGCCTCGCATCTGGAACGCTCCAAAGAATACATCCGTCAACAGGAATCGGAGATGGGAGTTCTGACCGTGCGGCAAAACATCTGCCGCTTTGCCGCGGGCGACGGCGTGCGCCATCCCCACTTCGGCGCGGGCAAAGTCGTCAGCGTTCAGGACGGCGAGTACCTCGTCGCCTTCGAAAACGGCAAGACGCGCTCCGTCTCTGCCGCCGCCGACATCCTCATTCCCCTCTACCGATAAAAGAGAACCCCCGAAGGCTTTCCGCTCCCTTCCCCTTGCAAAACATTGTCCGAATCCCCTTATCCTGGCAGCTTTTCGTTCTTCTCACTTTACGACGGCTTGTCCGCGTGATCTTTCCTTTACAGACATCTGTCCTTTCATCCCCTTGTGGCGGTTTCCCCGCAAACGGCAAAGCCCTGCGCGCGCAGTAAAAACTGCGCGCGCAGGGCTTTTTTCTTAAAAACATAGGGCAGCCTGTCCACCCGTCACAGATCTGCTTGCAGAACAGGGAGAACTCACGGCGTAAAACAGAGCGTACCTTCTGCGCCCCTCTGCATACAGAGGGGCGCAAGTTTTTCCGCTTGACAAGACCGTTCTGAAAGGATATAATAGTTTATGTAATACTTATTAAAAATCGCGCGGGTAAAACACCTTTGCGGCGCCGCACGATTTGTATCCTTTTCGGGGGAGAATATGCTTGTCTTTCTTCTCACCATTGCTTTCGGGTGGATGGGATTTTACCGTTTTTACAAGAGGCAGTATTTCCGCGGTCTCCTGTACCTGTTCACGTTCGGATTTTTCTTTATCGGATGGCTCATCGACGTCATCTGCGCCCTGCGCGAAATGCTCACTGCACCCGCGCCTGTCGTCCTGCCCTACGTCGCGCCCCGCCCCGTTTCGAACGGTCCCGCCACCGAAGCGGACGAACTGATGAAGTACAAGCGCCTTTTGGACAGCGGCGCCATCACAAAAGAAGAATATAAACAGAAAAAAAGAGAGCTCCTCAGCAAAAAGAAGCCGGAAGAGCTGTTTGTCGAATGTCCTTACTGCGGCAGCAAAAACGACAAAAACGCAGCAAAATGTTCTTCCTGCGGAGCCTTTCTCCGATCCTGAATCATTCACCGCGGCAACGCCGCGGTGTTTTTCTCTTTTTTGCTTTTTTCTTTCTTTCCCCCGCCCCGATCGCGCAATCTTTTCCGCGTTTTTGCGCGGGTTTTTGTTCCGCAAAAGGGGGGGGGCGGTCCCACAAGGGACCGCCCCGCCTCTTTTTTATGATCTGCCCGTTTACGGCTGTCTGCGGCGGAAAATCAGCACTGAAAGGAAAAAGGAAGCGACCAACACCCCTGCCGAACAAGCAAACAGGAGCAACAGAGTCAATAACAGGGGGAAATTTGAAAACAGATTCACCGCCCAGATCAACAAAAGCACCTCCAGAAATGCGAGGGCGATCGCAATCATCCTGCCCCGCTCCACACCGTATCTGAAAACGAGGGGCAGATCGATGGCTAAAAACAAAAGCTGCAAGCACGCGGAGCCGGCGAATCCCTCCCAGCTTTGTCCCGAATCATCCATAAACAGAAAGAAACCAAAAAAGACAAGAGTAGCCAACACAGAAAAGATAACGCCCAGAAGATATTTTTCCCCCACCACCGTCTTGGCACTCAACCCGCTGGAAACGGCGAACCTTTGCCAACGGTCTTTTTCCTCATACGACAGGGCGGCAAGGGGAATAGAAACAGTGAACATCAGCGCGGCGAACGCAGCGTATGCGAGAAAACTATATATCAGGGAGCAGATCCCAAAAAAGAAGAGCATGCCCGCATACCACGCGATCTGCTTGCGGATGACGTACAGATCTTTTAAAAGAAGCCCTATCATAACCTTTCCCCCTTTGCATAAAAGAGCATGATCTCGTCCAGGCTGACCCCCTTGTGGGAAAAGCCCTGCGGCAAGCACTGTTTGGGAACCAGCACATCCGCGCCGTATTCGCGATACAAGACCCGCTCGACGCAGTTAGGATCCAGTTCGCGGAGGGCGGCTTTTTCGCAGGAAAACTGAACAAATCTTTCCAAAAGCGCGTCCTTTTCCTCGTCGAACAGCACCTTGCCCTCATGCACATACACGATGATGTCGCATATTTTTTCCAGATCGGAAGTAATGTGAGAAGAGATCAGAACAGCCTTGTCCCCGCCCTGCATGTAGTCGTAGACCATCTCCAGTATTTCATCGCGCACGACGGGGTCGAGCCCGCTCGTCGGCTCGTCGAGGACGAGCAGTTCGCTCTCGTACGAGAGAGCGACGGCAATGGCCGTCTTCATCAGCATGCCCTTGGAGAATTTTTTGACCGCCTTCTTTTCGGGCAGAGAAAACTTTTTACAAAGGGCAAAAAAGCGCTCGCTGTTCCATTTTAAAAAGATGTGCGAAAACACTTTGTCCATCATTCGGACGCTCAGCTCGACAGGCAGACACGCCGTGTCCTGCACGAAGGCGATCTTCTGCTTCTCCCCGAGAGAAAGTTCCCCGATCTGTCTGCCGTCCAGCAACACGCTGCCGCCGTTCGGATGCACGGTCCCCAAAACGGAGCCGAGAATGGTGCTCTTCCCCGCGCCGTTTTCGCCGATCAACCCGACGACCGCGCCCCGAGGCACCGTAAACGTGACATTGTCTAACAAAAATCCTTTGTACTGCTTTGTCAAAGACTGTATCTGTAAACTCTGCATATGCTATCTCCGAAACGCCGCCTTTGCGGCATTTACAAACTCTTCCTCGCTCAGCCCGCCGCGCCGCGCCATTTCCGCCGCACGGCAAAGCAACTCGTCCGTTTCCGCCAGATTTTTCTCCCGCGCGAATTCCTTGCCTCGCTCCGCCACAAAAGTCCCCTTGCCCACCACCGAACAGATGTACCCGTCCCGTTCGAGATCGGCATACGCGCGCGAAGTGGTGATGACGCTGATGCGCAGATCCTTTGCCAACCCGCGGATGGTGGGGAGCGCATCCCCTTCCTTCAGCGACCCTTCCAGTATGAGATTTTTGATCTGCTCGTAGATCTGCTCGTACAGCGCCTTTCCCGAAAGATTGGACAAAAAGAGATTCATGGTTTTCCTCACGTGAATTGTATATATTGATTATATACAATATAACTCCCTTTGTCAAGCGTCCGACGAAAAAAAATTTGAAAGCACGAAAAAAAAAGAGCGCTGAAAAAAACAGAACGCGCCCGCGGGCACAGATGTGTGCCCGCGGGCGCGCCGAGTAAATTTTATCGGATAAAAGCGGCATCGGGTGCGGATGCGATTGCCATCGTATTTGCGATTGGGTCACACTTGCAATTGCAGCCGCGTTTACGGTTGTAGTTGCGTTCGCAGTTGCAGCCGCAAGGTCTTTCGCGCCGATACGGCGAGGGGCGCCCGACGGGCGCCCCGAAAACTTATTTGCAGAAGGTGCGAAGATAGGAGAGTTCGCCCGCGCCCAGCGCCGTCAGCTGACCCAGGGCGTTGCCCATCGAGCTCGCCTCGGCGGGGCCTGCCAGCACGGGAATGCCCAGCTCCTCCTCGATCTTTTTGTTCAGATATGCGTTGTTAGAGCCGCCGCCCAACACCTGCAGGCGGGAATACGTCCTGCCCGTGATCTTTTTCAGATCGTCGTAAGCGGCGCGGTAGGTCTTTGCCATGCTCGCGTACACGCACTCGGCGATCTCCCCCTCCGTTTCGAGAAGGATGCCCTGATTTTTGCGGACATATTCGCGCACTTTAGACGCCATTTCCCCGGGAGAGAAGAACACATCGTCGTTGACGTCGATGAGCGCGCCCGTGTGCTTTGCCGCCTGCGCGCGGCGCACGATTTCGGGATAGTCCAAAAGCTGCCCCGCTTCCGACCACTCGCGGCGACATTCCTGGATGATCCACATGCCCATAATATTGCGCAGCAGGCGCACGTTCCCTGCGCCCAGCTCGTTGGTGTACTGTCCCGAAAAAGTCTCGTCGCTGACGACGGGTTTCTCTTCCGTGGTGCCGAACAGCGACCAGGTACCGCTGCTCAGATACAGCGGATGCAATTCCTCGCGGCAGCAGAGCACCGCACAGGCGGTATCGTGCCCCGGGGTGAGGAAGACGGGCGGAGCATAAGAAATGCCCGCAAGCTTTTCAGACTCTGCATTGAGGGTGCCCAGCTCGGCAAAGGTAGGCCGCACGGCGGGGAACACGCGTGCAGGCACGCCCGTCTCCCGCAAAAAAGCTTCGTCGAACGCCCAGTTTGCAAAAAATCCGCTGGTGGAAGCGATGGTCGGCTCGGTGGCGGCAACGCCCGTCAGAAGGTAGCCGAACAGCTGCGGCATAAACAGAAGGTATTGCACCTGCGACCAGTCGAAGTTCTCTTCTTTGCGCGCAAAAAGCTGGTACGTAGTATTAAAATCGTTGATGGAGATGCCCGCAATGCCGAACAGCTCCCTGTCCCTGTTCTCGTATTTCTGGCGCATGCGCGTGTTGGCGGGGTCGCGGTAATGGCGGGGTTCTTCCAGCAATTTTCCGTCCTTGCCGATGAGCCCGAAGTCCACGCCCCACGTATCGATACCGATGCCGTCGATCTTGCCGCACGCCTCGTCCGCAAGGCGGAGAGCGGTGCAGATCTCTTCGTAGATCTTCTGCGCGTCCCACACGAGGTGTTCCCCCCGCTCCTGAGCGCCGTTGGGGAAGCGGTGCACGACCCGATCGCGCAGGCTCTCCCCGTCGAATGTGTACACGATGCCCCGTCCCGAGCTGGCGCCGAGATCGATGGCGAGAACGTTGAATGATTTTTTCATGTCTTTTACCTTCCTTTTTAAACGCATACGCCCTCCGCAGCATTTTGCCGCGGAGGGGAAGTCCGTTCCGCCCTTTCGGGCGGAAAACAATTTGTTTTATTTATACAGCTCCCGATAGTTGGCGCAGGCGCGGTAATCGGCGGCCTCGAGGTCCTTGGTGCCGAAAGCGCTCCACGCGTGCGGGCGATAGATGTCCTTGTCGTCGATGTTGTGCAGCGACACGGGGATACGGAACATGCTGGCAAGGGTGATGAGGTCTTTGCCGACGTGCCCGTACACGAATGCACCGTGGTTGGCACCCCAGTTTGCCATCACGTTGTAGACGCTCGAGAAGGCGTTGGTATCGTTGAGGCGAGGCACGAACCAAGTGGAGGGCCAGGTGGGATCGGTGCGGTCGAGCAAGGTCTTATTGACCTTTTCGGGCAGTTCCACCGTCCAGCCCTCGGCGAGCTGCAAGGTGTAGCCGATGCCGTCCACCATGTTCACGCGCACGAGGGTAACGGGCATCTCCCCTTCCGTCGAGAAGGTGCTCGAGAATCCGCCGCCGCGGAAATAGCCGCGGTTTGCGGGAGAGAACTGCGTAGCGCCCAGCATGGCGTCGATGTCCTTGTCGGTGACCTTCCACCATTCTTTCATGACGGACTGTCCCTTTTCGTCCTTGCAGGCACCCGTGCCGTCTAAAGCCGCCGCACCGCTGTTGATGAGGTGCATGAACCCGGCTTTGGCTTTGCCCGTCGCCGTCCAGCCCGTAACGCGCTTGACAGATTCGGGCGACCAGTAGGTGCGCACGTCCGCAAAGACGCTGGCGCGACCCGTCAGGAGGTTGCCGAACAGCATGGCAAGCCCGTTGCAGTTATCGCTCTCCGTGGCGAGCAGGATGGGCTGTTTTTTGCCGTTCCAGTCGAAGGTGGAATTGAGGATCGCCTCGGCAAAGTCGCCGTTGGGCTTGTAGTCCGTCCACATTCTCTGTCCCTGGAAGCCCGCGAGGATGGCATTTCTGCCCAGAGCCTCTTCGTGCCAGCCGATGTCGTTCAGCTTATCGTTGCCGAGCATGATGTCCTTGATGATCAGCGTCATCTTGGCGACGAACTCCCACTGTTTGTCCAGTTCTTCGCGGGTGAAATACTTCTGACCCCAGATGTCGCCGTTGTGGTCCTTGCCCTCTTTGCATTTGGCTTTGATCCAGGCAAGTTCCTTTTTGTATTCTTCTTTATCGTAAATTTCCAGATCGATGCGGCGCAAGATCTCGGTCATGTCCACCCATTCGGCGCGGATGCCGAAATACTTCTGCATCATGTTGGCGTCGAGGAAGGAACCGCCGATACCCATGGCGACCGAACCGATGGAGACGTACGCTTTGTTGCGGATCTGCCCCACAGCCAGTGCGCAGCGCGCAAAGCGCAGGATCTTTTCTTCCACGTCGGGCGTGATGCCGCTCATGCCGACGTCCTGCACGTCCTGTCCGTAAATGGCAAAGGCGGGAAGTCCGCGCTGGGCGTGCGCCGCCATGCAGGCGGCCAGATACACCGCACCCGGGCGCTCCGTTCCGTTAAAGCCCCAAACTGCCTTGGTGGTCAGCGGGTCGAGGTCCATCGTCTCGCTGCCGTAGCACCAGCAGGGCGTGACCGTGAGCGTCGCCGTCACGTTCTGTTCCTGGAAATACGCCGCGCATACCGCAGCTTCTTTGCCGCCGCCGATGGTGCAGGGCGAGATGACCACTTCCGCAGGGCTCCCGTCCGCATAGAACACCTTTTCTTCGATGAGTTTTTTGGCGTCCTGCGCCATTTTCATCGTCTGCTCTTCCAAACCTTCCCGAATACCGCCCCAGCGACCGTCGATGGTGGGACGGATCCCGATCTTCGCTTTCATGCTATTACCCCTTTTTTCAAAATTATATTTGCATAGATGGCGCCCTCGCCCGTTGCGACGATGGCGTATGCATTCTTAGCCCGCTCGTAAAAGGCGAACCGCTCGATCTGTCCTTCGCGGACGTTGGGATCGTGCGCGGCAGCCGTTTTCCTGTACTCTTCCCAGATGGCAGGCCTGATATCGTCGCCCGGCACCACCCGCATCAGCATCATGTTTTCCTGCGCATAGGTATCCAGAGGAATGACGGACAAAATGGCGTCCAGCATCTCTGTGCCGCCGTGGCCGTCCGCACGGATCACCCTCTGCCCGCACCTCTCGGCGGGAAAGTTGGCGTCGGCGATCACGATCTCGTCCCCGTGCCCCATTTCGCAGAGCACCTTTAAAAGCGCGGGGGAAAGTATTTTCGGAATATTCTTCAGCATACCCGTTTCCTCTTTTTTTCTTTATGATATCATGCGGAGCCGGATTTTTCAATGGAAACGCTTGCCGAAAAAGTACAGCAAAAAAGTAAACTTTTCCGCAAAAAAATAGATTTTGCGCGCGCGGTGTGTTATAATAAGGGCATGAAAGAGATCCATCTGCAAAACACGGAAGTGCGCAAGCATTATACCGTCAATAAAAAGAGTGCGGGCTTTAACAAAGTCAACCTGCTGTACGCGGGCGAACTGAAAAAGACGGGCAACTGGAAAGAAGAACTGCACAGCCACGCCTTTTGCGAACTTGTGTACGTCAAGGCGGGAGCGGGCGTTCTGCGCACGGCACAGGGGGAATGTTGCATCCGCGCGGGCGATCTGCTCCTGTACGGGGCAAATTTCCTCCATTCGGAAGCTTCTGCCGAAGGGGAAGAACTCGCCCTCTACTTTTGCGGGATCGACCGCCTGAAACTCAAAGACAGGGCGGAAAACACCATCCTCGGCGAGGGGACCCCCATCCTCAGCACGGGAGAGCTGCGCGGGGAGTTCGAAAAGTACTTTGCCGACCTCGTGCGCGAAGTACAGCAAAAGCCCTACTACTACGACGAGATCTCCGCCGCCCTGGTCAAGATCATCCTGGACCTTGCCCTGCGCCTGCTTGCACAGAAGGACGAGGAAAACTTCAGCACCAACGACAGCTACCGCCATGCCCGCAAGTTCATCGACGAAAATTACGAGAAAATAGAGAGCATCGAGGACATCTGCCGATCGGTATATATTTCCCGCTATTACCTCACCCACCTGTTCAAGGAATACGGTGGCGTCTCCCCCATCCAGTACGTCATTTCCAAGCGCATGGAAAAGGCGAAACAGCTGCTTTCCGAAACCGACCTGTCCGTGCGCGAGATCGCCGAACAGACGGGCTACGCGGAGACGGCGTCCTTTTTAAAGACCTTTAAAAAAGTGGAAAACATGACACCCAGCGACTTCCGCAAGCGGAACAGGCGCTGAGCCGCGCAAGGCGCTCCTGCCGCAGGGGCGCCTTTTTTGATGCAAAAGTTTCGGCGACAGCATTTTAACAAAAAAACGCTTTTCGGAGGGCATCAGTTTCTCAGAGGACGAGGCTATTCCCCGTCGTAATTGGCCGCGGCGACGAGGTCGGTGCCCTCGCCGTCCACGTCCGCAAGGACGACGTCGCCGATCTTCAACGGCCCGTCTACCCGCACGGCGTGCACCTTTTCCATGACGGAAAAGAGCAGATCCCTGCGGATCTCGCCCCGCGTTTTGACGGGGACGCGCTGCGTTTTTCCGCGAACGGTGGCGGTGAGGACACGGCGCGGGCAAGTGACTTCCGCCTCCGCATACGCCTTGCCGCGGGGGCAGAAATTTCCGCTCACGCGCGGGGCGCCCTCCCCTTCTTCCACCGTCAGCAGACAGCCGCGCGGACATTCGATACAGACAAAGCTTTTCTTTTCCATACTAAGCCTCCTGTGCGAGGACGGAAACGCAGAGCCCTTCCGCCTCCCTGAAATAAGCGGGGGGAAGGGTGATGTGCTCCATCTCCCCCGGCGCCACGGCGATCTTTTTCCATTCGCGCACGCCGTCGCCGCCCTCCACGCGGACCACCGCGTTTTTGATGGCGCCCGTCACGCGAAAATACAGCTTCTGCGGCGATTCGCTCGCGGCATCCAGCCGCTGCGGCAGGACGTAGGAAACGTTCTGCCCCGCCTGCACGGGGATGAGCCGTTTTTGCCGCTCCCCGCCGAACAGGTACTCCGCCGCCGCACTGCCCGCGATCTCCGCCTCTTCGGACACGAAATCGACGAGATCGTGCACGTGCAGGACGTTGCCGCAGGCAAAGATGCCCTCCGCCTGCGTTTCGCGGTCGCCGTCCACCGTACAGCCCTTGGTGCGCCCGTCGAGGGGAATGCCCGCCCCCTTCGTCAGCTCGTTTTCGGGGATCAGCCCCACAGAGAAGAGCACCGTGTCGCACTCGAAGACCTTTTCGGTACCTGCTATGGGGCGCTTATCCTTGTCCACAGCCGCCACGACGACGCCTTCCACCCGCTCCTTGCCGCGGATCTCGACGATGGTATGCTGCAGATACAGCGGAATGCCGAAATCGTCGAGGCACTGCGCGATGTTGCGCCGCAGTCCGCTCGAATGGGGCCTGATCTCGCACACGCACAGGACCTTGGCGCCCTCCAGCGTCATGCGGCGCGCCATGATCAGCCCGATGTCTCCCGAGCCGAGGATGACGACCCGCTTGCCGGGGAGCATGCCGTACAGATTGACGTACTTTTGCGCCGTGCCCGCACTGAACAGCCCCGCGGGACGGGTGCCCGCAATGTTCAGCGCGCCCTTGCTGCGCTCGCGGCAGCCCATGGCGAGGATGACCGCCCGCGCCTGTATCGTGAAGATGCCCCGCTCGTTCATGCAGGTCACTTCCTTTTTGTCCGTCAGGCGGGTGACGAAAGTATCCGTCAGGATCTCGATCTTTCTCTTTTCCGCCTCGTCGATAAAGCGCTGCGCGTATTCCGGGCCCGTCATGCTCTCTTTGAACCGCGTCAGTCCGAACCCGTTGTGGATACACTGTTTGAGGATACCGCCGGGGCGGGATTCCCGTTCGACGACGAGGATGTCGCGCACCCCCTTGTCGTAAGCGGCGATCGCCGCGGCGAGCCCCGCGGGACCGCCGCCGATGATGACGAGATCTCTTTTCATCACAGCTCACCTCCCGCAATCACAAAGGACTTTCCGCCGTTTTTGGTCACTTCGTCCGCCTGCAGGCCGTACTCGGAACGCAGGATGTCGAACACGCCCGGCTGGCAGAACCCGCTCTGGCACCTACCCATACCCGCCCGCGTGCGGAGCTTGATGCCGTCCAGCGTGCGCGCGGGGGGATTGGTGCGCATGGCGTCCACGATCTCCCCGAGCGTCACTTCCTCGCAGCGGCAAACGATCTTTCCGTATTCGGGGCGGCGGGCGATGACCTCGTTTTTCTCCTCGTCCGTGAGCGAGCGGAACCAGTGCTGCGGCCTGCGCACGGGGTCGAATGTGCTGTTTTTGCCCGCGCCCAGTTTTTCTGCGACCTGCTTTGCGGCGTACGCGCCCAGCGCGGGCGCGGAGGTCAGACCGGGCGATTCGATGCCCGCAACGTGGAACAAACCCTCGCAGGCGGCGCTCCATTCCACGATAAAGTCGTGGCGGTCGCTGTACGCGCGTACCCCCGCAAACGAGGTGATCGTCTGCGAAAAGGGAATGTCTTTCATCAGCAGGCACGCCTTGGCGCGGATGTCGTCAAAGCCCTCCCTGCGCACGGAAGTGTCGTACTCCGCCTGCTCCACGGAGGTGGGGCCGACCAGCACGTTGCCGTCCGCCGTGGGCGTGAGCAACACCCCCTTCCCCGCCGCCGTGGGCAAAGAAAACATCGTGTGACGCACAAAACCGCCGCACGATCTGTCCAGGAGCATATATTCCCCTTTGCGTGCGCCGATGCGGAAAGAGCTGTCGCCGAACAGCGCCGCCACCTGCTCCGAGCCGTATCCCGCACAGTTGATGACGATGCGCGCGGACAGCGTCTTCCCCGACGCCGCGTGCAAAGTCCAGCCGCCCTTGCAGCGCTCGGCAGAGACCGCCTTGAACCCGCATTCCAGCGCCGCACCGTTGTCCATGGCGTTGCCCATGGCGGCGATGGTCAGCCCGTAGGGACAGACGATGCCGCCCGTAGGCGCATACAGTGCCGACTGCGCCCCTTCCGCAACGTTGGGCTCCATGGCGGCAAGTTCCTCCCTGCCGACGATACGAAGCCCCGTCACGCCGTTTTGAATACCGCGTTCGAAGAGGGCGCGCAGCTGTTCTTCCTGTCCCTTGCCCGCAAGGACGAGTGAACCGTTGCGGTAAAATTTGACGCCCAGTTCGCGGCAGACCTCTTCCATGAGGCGATTGCCTTCAAGGTTGAATTTTGCTTTCAGCGAGCCCGCAGGCGCGTCGAACCCGGCGTGAACGATGCCGCTGTTGGCGCGGCTTGCCCCCGCCGCAACGTCGTCCGCGCTCTCCGCCACGACGACGTCCAGGTCGTATTTTTTCAGTTCTCTCGCGCAGAAGGCGCCCACGACCCCGGCGCCGATCACTGCTACGTCGTACATTGTATCACTCCTTTTGCACAAATCATTCCGGCCGCCTGTACGACGGTCGAATGTATTATAGCACACACGACCCTCTTTTGTTGCACTTTCACATAAAAAAAGCAGAAAACAGGACGGATTTTTTTCTTTTTCAAGGAAAAAATTAGCAAAAAGAGCTATACCGCGCAAAAATCGCCGTTTTTTTGGACGTGAATATGGTGGCGGGGACGGCCATCCTTTACGGCAAAAGCCGCCGCCCGCAAGAATTTGCGGGCGGCGGCTTGCTTATTTTTTATAAGACGCTCTTTCTGTACTTCGACGGCGTGATGCCGACGTATTTTTTGAAGATCTTGATAAAATAATTGCTGTCGTTGTAGCCGACCCTGCCGCACACATCCTCGACCGATCTGCCCTCCATCAGCAGTTCCTTGGCGCGGCTGACACGGACTTTGGTGAGATAATCGCTGAACGTGACCCCCATTTCGCGACGAAACAGATGGCTGAGATAATAGGTGCTGACAAACACCTGCTGCGCCAGCTTTTCCAGATCGATCTCCTCGAAGTAATGCGCGTTGATGTATTGGATGGCCTTGTACAGGTGCTCGCTGGTGCTCTTTTTGCTGCGGCTCTCGTACACGGCATTCAGGAATCCGTCCAGGATCTCCACCGTTTCGCGGCAGATATCCGAAAAATCGGCATTTTCCAGCAGGAGCTGCGAGCTCTTTCTGATGACGCCCGTCAGCGCCGAAACGGGCGCACCCGCCTCGACCGCGCTGCGCGAAAGAAAAGCGGTAAATTCGTAGATCTTTGCCTTGACGATCTCCAGATCGCCGCTGGCAAAGGAAAATATCTCGTTCAGAAAGCGGTTGATGATGAGTTTTGCCTGGTTTTTATCCCCCATCTGCACGTAGGAAATGAGTTCCTTTTCCAGCTCGATGGGGTATTTATTGTAGCGGGGCTGCGCCTGGCGGATCTGCATTTCCTTTGCCGCGCGCAGGCGCTCCATGTTCAGGCGGGAAAGTTCCACCCGCTGTCGGATATACTTTTTCTCCTCCCCCACCATGTAATTGATGAGCATGGTCAGCGTTTCCGCCACGCTGGTCATGCTCTTGCAGTCGATCTGGCGGATGGAAGCGGGGTCGAAGGCGTTCTGCGCGCAGTCGAAGCCCGCTTTGAGGCAGCCCGCCCTGAACTGCTCCAGAAAGAACTCGTCCTTTTCCCACAGGACGACGGGGCCCGTGGTGATGTAGCCCAGCGTCTCTTCCTCGAACACGAGGGGGGTGATGCACATGATCAGCCCGCAAGGAGTTTCGTATATGTACGCAGAGCCCAGCTCCTCCGCCTTTTTTCCGCTGTAGACGATGCTTTCCCGACAGGCAAAATGCCCCTTGCCGTATTCGCAGATACTGCCGGGGATGCGCACACACAGCTGTTCTTCCCCCTGCGGGTCGTAGAGCGACACGTCCAGCCCGCTGGTGAGAGAATAATTTTTAAACAGCTTTTCCAGTTGTCTGAAGTTGAGGATGTCTTTTAATCCCGTTTCTTTAAGATCCATTCCCGTTCAAGAGCACCAATGTAAAATATGTAACGGTGTTCTCACCATTAGTATAATTGATTTTTGCCCGTTTGGCAAGGGAAACGACGTTGATGCCGCAAGCTTCGATCGAAGTTTTTGCCTTGTCGGGGAAACGGCAGGGTTCGGGGAAGGCGCAAGTTGAACAGATGTTGCACCCGCCCGCGCCCAGTACCAGGCTGTCCGAAGGCAGAACGGGGCGGATGAGGTTTTCCGCCTTGTCGTGTTCCAGTCGCGCCGCATACATGCCCTCGATGTCGAAACTGTCCTCCACTTCGTGCTTTGTGGTAAACACGAACGCCTGCCGATAACCCAGGCACATCTCTTTGAGCGCCTGCGGCGTGCCCACATGGGGCGGACACTTCCACGACCTGTTGTAGTTTCCGCAGAAATTGGCGCGGCATGCCGCCACGACCTCCTCGGAAAATTCCAGCTCGGAAACGTCCAGTTCGGCATACTGCCAGATCCTGTCCCCCGCCGCCTGCAAAATATCTTGCGTCGATTTTCTCATATCACTCTTCGAAATCCATATTTTTGATGTATTCGTCCATAAACTCGGGAGATGCGGACAGGTCGATGTACTCCGCCTCCCGCGCGATCTTTTCCGCTTCGGCAACGCATTGCCCGCTGCACAGACACTGCACCGTGCCCGCAAGCGCGGTATTGCCCACCGCAGTGAGCTTTTGAGAGAGTTCGGACGGGAAAAGCCCCACCGTGACGGCGTTGGCAAGGTCGAGATAAAATCCGAGCCCGCCCGCGACGTACAGCTTTTCCAAGCGGTCGAAAGAGACGCCCGCCACGGACAGCAACACACGGATACCCGCGCAGATGGCGCTCTTTGCCAGCTGGAAGTTGCGCACGTCCGCCTGCGAGACGTACACTCCGTCCGCAATGTAAAATTTCTGTTCTTCGCCCGTAAAGGCGCCCGTCTCGTCGATCACGCCCTCCTTTACCATCAGCGCGACGGCGTCCACCAGTCCCGCGCCGCAGATGCCCTCTGCCTTTCCTCCGCCGATGACGGTATAACAAATTTTTCCGTCCCGTTCGGTGACGCTGTCGATGGCGCCCGCGACGCCGCCCGTACCGCATTCGATGTTGGCGCCCTCAAAGCAGGGTCCCGCCGCCGTGGAGGTGGCGTACAGCTTTCCGTTTGCGTGCAGGAGCATCTCGCCGTTGGTGCCGATGTCCGCAAGCAAATTGACGCCCTCGTTTACCTTTGCGGCGAGCCCGCCTACCACCGCGTCCGCGCCGAAATACGCCGCCACAGACGGCAAAATCAGCACTTCCTCCGCGCAGAGTCCCAGCTCCGCGCCTGCAATGCGCACCGTTTCGAGGAATTGCGCGCGGAAGGGATACTGCCCGATGCCGCGGGCATCCCTGCCCAAAAAGAAATGCAGCATGGTGGTGTTGCCGCAGACGGCAAGCCTGCGGACCCGTCCGTCGGGGATCTCCTTTAAAAAGCGGGAAAGCGCCTCGCGCGTTTGAGAAAGGACACTTTCCTGCAACTGTTTTGCCTTCCCCTGATCGGCGGCGGCGATGCGGCTGAGCACGTCCGCGCCGTACCCGCCCTGGTTGTTGAGCACGCCGAACTTATCCTTGATCTCGCCCGTCTTCAGTTCGACAAGCGCAAAGGCGAGGGTGGTGGTGCCGATGTCCAGCGCCACGCCGAACCCTTCCTCGCCGTCCGTGTCCGACCCGTGCGCAAGGGTCTTGGTCAATCCGCCCCCTTCCGTTTCGAACACTTCGATGCTCGCGTCGCCCCCGATGGTTGCAAGGCAGGAGAGGACGTACCCGTCCTTCTGCCCCTCGAACCGTCCCTCGATCACGCGCACCTTGCACTTGCCGCACTTGCCGTTACCGCCGCAGCGCGCGGAGAGGACGTAGCCCTGTTCCTGCAAAAAGGAGAGCAGATTTTCGCCCCCCTTGCAGGTAAATTCTTTCGTTTCCGATTTGGACAATACCTTTAAACGCATGGCACTTCCCACCCGTTTTCCGCGAGCAGTTCCAGGCATCCCTGCACGGAATACCCGCGGTTTTTTGAAGTTTCTGCCGCGCAGTCGCGCGGATTGACGCCGTACTCGGCGTACAGCTGGTTGATGCCCGCCGCCATCGCCACGGGCTCGACTTCGTGCACGTTCATGGAGATGGCGGGCCGCACCGCCAGCATGGAGACCGCCGCGATCTTGGCGATCTCGCGCGGGGAGATCTCCCCCGCATTCTCTTTGCGCGTGCCGCGCACGCCCACGCGGCGCATCACCGCCATATATTTCACCTGCAGGCGCTGCGCGCGCAGGATCTCGTCCGCGATCTCCTCATACGTGTGCTCTTTGCCGATGGGCTCGACACAATAATACAGATCCAGCCCCGATTCCGCGATCGCCTGCAGCGTCTTTTCCCGCCTTTGCGGAGGGATATCCGTGTCCTTCCCCTCGCGCAGGCGCACGATGTGATAGGCACCCGTGGCGCCGCTTTCGCGCAGTTTTTTGGCATACGTCAGGTCAAAATCGCCCGTATTGACGACGAGACGCGTCTGCTTGGGCAGCATGCCGCGCACCCTCTCCACCACCTGCAGAAAGGCGGCGCGGTCGTAACATTCCGTGGTCATCAGAAAGAGATCGCTCACCGCGGGCGTAAACGCCTTTTTCACTTCGGCGACCGCCTCTTCCGCGCTGCGCGTGAACCTCTTTTCCACGACGAAATGGTCTTTTGCCATCAAACAGAAAGCGCAGTTCCCCGGGCAGGGCGCGCTGTCCAGCCCGATCTGGCAAAAGACATATCCCCTGCCGAACGTGCGGCGCGCATATTCGCGCGAGGCCGCCAGCAGATGCTCGTACTCCTCCGAATACACGTCCGTTTGCAGCAGGCGCAAGATCTCCTCCCTGCCGAGTTTTTCATCCGCGATCAGCATACCGTACCTTCCACTCCCGTCTCTTTTAAGATCTCTTCCGCCTTTTTGCGCAGAGAAAATTTGCCCGCCGCCAGCACGATGAGAAAATTCCCCGCCCTGTCCGTCGGGTACAGGCTCTCGGCTCCGTCCGAAAATTCGTATACCGTATACCCGTTTTCACATTCGAGCACCCCTTTGATGCGGTGACAGAAAGGCGCAAGCCGAACACAGAGCAGCCGCCGCTCGTCTTCCGCAAGCCGACGGGAAAAGGAAATCTTTGCCTTCTGCACGGTGATGTCCTCGATCATGGCGGGCAGCACGCGCTCCCGCACGGGAAACTCCTCCGAAGGCAAACGGGCGCCCACCGTTCGATAAATAGGCGCGTCCGTATTCAGCGTGCGCACGGCGCGCTCGGCGCGCAGGAGCGTTTCCTCCCCGACAAGGTCCGTCTTGTTGAGGAGGATGACGTCCGCCGCCGCGATCTGCATCTTGACGGCGTTGAGCGTGTACAGCACCTTTTCCAGATTCGCCGCATCGGCGACGCACACCGCGCCCGAAAACGTGAACACGTTTCCGGCGCGGTCGTTGATATAGCCGAAAAGTTTGCGCATCTGAAAGGGATTGGCAAGCCCCGACGTCTCCACGAGGATAGTGTCAAACTTCTCCTGCGACAGGCGAAGCATTGCCTCGACAAAATGTTCGCTGCGACAGGAACAGAACACCGAACCGTCGAAGATGCTTTCCACCTTCTCCGCCGAGCCTGTAAGCAGGACGCCGTCTACGTCTTCGGCACCGAAATCGTTGACGAGCACCGCATTCCTGCCGCCGCGGCGGGAGAGAAAGTCCCTGACAAACGTCGTCTTTCCGCTCCCGAGATAGCCGAGGACAAAGTACACCCGCGTCATCAGAATTTTGCCTCGATGTCCTTGCTCAGTTCGTCCAGTCCGGGAATGATGGACGAGTATTTGAGTTCGCCGTTGATGAAGATGCAGGGCAGCTGTTTGATGCCCATCTTCATCACGCGCGCAATGTTTTCCTTGACGGTGAATTTATACTCCACCACATCGATCTTGTCCCCGTACTTTTCCTTTGCCGCGTTGGCGATGCCCATCATGTACGTGCAGGCGGCACAGCTGGAAGAATCGATGGTAAACACTTCCAAAAGCGGCTTTTTGAGGTTGGCGTAGTCGGGAATGACCACTTCGAATTTGCTGTAATCGGTCCCCTCGTAGTTCTTGACCAGTTCTTTCACCTTGTCGAACTCGATCACAGCCTGCGCCGCGCCGATGGTGTTTTCCACGGGGGTATCGTAGGGCATATCGCATCCGGGAGACACGATAAAGTTATGGCAGTTGTCTTCCACGCTCTCGATGAGTTCCACGACGTATTTCATGTTGTCCTGCTGGGAACCGTGCAGCATGACGGTGGTCAGCGGGATGTTGCCGCCCACGACGACGTTGTACTTTTCGGTGATGGGGCGGATGTCGGGGATTCTGATGTTCTCGTCCACGGAAATGGAATCGGGAGAAGTCTTGCACATGCTCTCCACGTTCCTTGTGGCGTCGCCGCAGACAAAGAAGGAACTGTACGCCCCCATCTTTTTGATCTCCGCAAAGATCTTGGTGTACGGCGCAGACAAGAACTCTTCAAAGTGATCGGAACTGATCTGGGACACGAGCGGGTCGACGACGGCGATGACGTCCATGCCCGCCTCCACATACAGTTTCGCCTCTTCAAGGATGAAATCGGCGCAGTAAGCGATGAGGTCGCAGACGTACTCAGGCTCGTCGAACATATCCATGAAGATCTCCGTGCCGCGCAGGTGCGATGCCAGCGTAAACGGGCCGCACACCAGCCCGTACAGGGCGGTCGTGTCCCCCACGCTCTTTTTCAGGCGCTCCATCGTGCGCAGGATCATGGGGAGCCTGCCGCTCTCTTTCGTGGGCATCTTGCAGCGGCAAGGGATCAGGCGCTCTTCGTCGTACGGGTGCGTCTTGACCGTGGGCGGCGTGTCCTCCGACCACTGCAGTTCGCAGCCGAGGATCTCCGCCTCCACCTGCAGATCGAACAGCACAGGCTGCCCGTCAGGACGATACAGCTTGTTCACCTGCATCAGCGCTTCGTACAGCTTTTCTTCGTCCTTCAGCACCTCGATGGCGGTGACGCCCGTCAGCTTTCCTGCATGGATCCCCGAAAACGGCACCCACGCGGGGCGCTCCGCCCTCTTATGTTCAAGTATGTCGAATATTAGTTTCTTTCCCATTTTTTATTTCCTTTTTTAATATTTTTGATGATAAAGAAAGGCAGCCGAAAAGCCGCCTTTTCTCTTTTTGGAAATCAGGCGAAATAAGAGCGCGCCTTTTCCGCCGCGGAAGCCGCGTCGGGAGTGTACGCGTCCGCCCCGATCTCATCCGCAAACGCCTGCGTGACAGGAGCGCCGCCCACCATCACTTTGACCTTGTCGCGAAGGCCTGCAGCCTTGATCGCCTCGATGATGTCTTTCTGGTACATCATCGTGGTGGTGAGCAGGGAAGACAGGCAGACGATGTCCGCATTGTTGTCTTTGACCGCCTGCACCACTTTGTCCGCGTCGCAGTCCACCCCGAGGTCGACCACGCGGATGCCCGTGCCCTCGATCATCATCTTGACGAGGTTTTTACCGATGTCGTGCAGATCGCCCTTCACGGTGCAGATGACCGCCGTGCCGACGGGCTCCACGCCCGATTCAGCCAATGCAGGTTTGAGGACGGCGAGTGCCGCGTTCATCGCGCGCGCCGCAATGAGAACTTCCGGAACGAAAATCTCGTTGTTTTTGAACCTTTCACCGACCACGCCCATCCCGACGATGAGCCCCTTGGTCAGAATATCCTTGGGCGCCGTGCCCGCCGCCAGCTCTTCGGTGACGAGCGCCGCCAGATCTTTTGCCTTGCCGCGCTGCAGAAGCGTGGACATCTCTTCAAACTTTTCCATTTTCCGTATCTCCTTCGGATTTGATTGTACCCATTATACTCTCTTTAGGAGCGGAATGTAACGGTCTTTCTTGTTGTAAAACAGTAAATTTTTGCTCAGAAACGGCGCCTTCCCCGCTCAGAACAGAAAAATCTTGCTCTGGCAGGATTTTTTTGCCATTCCGCCGTGCAAAGTGCACGACCGCAAAGGCCTTGGAAAGCGGGAGCCACAAAAAGGCGACGGACACGACGGCACAGGCAGCCTGGACCGCCATCACAGGCAGAGATGCGTAAAAATAGGCTGCGGCGCTCTTTTCCGTGTAGCCGAGCATCCACGGCGTGAGCAGGTCGTCGAAGAGAGTGAAACAGCAGGTCGCCAGCGCCGCCGAACAAGCGAGCACTACAATGCGCGCGGAGACGGGCAATCGCTCCGTCAGCCTGCCGATCAGCCCGAACGCGACGGCAAACAGGTTATAATAGATGAGATACAAGAGCACGACGTTCGGAAAAAAGCCGTACAGCAAACAGCGCATCAGCGAAAATGCCGTCGCCACCGCCATCCCCCGCCTCGCGCCGTACGCGACGCAGAAAGAGAGCAGAAGGACGGTAATGACCTCCACCCCCTGCACCGCCGCGAGCACAAACTGGCTTGCCAGCAGCAATGCCGTCATCACGCTCATCAGAGCGATCTCCTTTGCCGAGCGGAAAAGGAGCTTTTGTCCCGACTTATTCAAAAACACATCAACCCCAAACGATATATGTAAAATAGATGACCGCACCGTCGCAGATGGTCATTTTGGAGACGCTGTTCATCGACTCGGTCAGCGTCATCCCATCAAACTCCACCGTCATCGCCTGATACTCCGCATCCGGTTTCGTTTCCAGCTTGTCCGCATCCACGCTGGTATAAGTGTAGACATACTTGCCCTCGGCGGCGTTCTCCTCGATGATGTAGTTATCTACCATGCTGGTCTGACCTTCGTACGTGCTTTCTACGGGCACGCCCAGCGCCGTCAGGTACATCCCGTACACGCCGTTGCTGCCTTTATAGCAGATCTTGCCCGCCTCAGCGAGGCTGTCGATCACGTCCATCACGCTGTTCTTGTCCGTGAAACCGCTCAGATCCGCCTCGATCACCGTCGCCTGCGCCTGCGCGTCGGGCGTGATGACGATCTTCATGCTGCCGGAGAGAGCCTTCCCCTCTTCGCCGTCGCACCCCGCAAACGCAAGGGCGGACACCGCCAGAACAGCGGAAACTGCCAAAATCAAAAGATGTCTGAAACGTTTCATAAATTTCTCCTTACAAAAAATAAAACGCGTCCCGAAAAAGAGCGCGTCCTGCTGCGGTCAAGGGCGGCGTGAGCCGCCTTTTTTCGCCGACCCCTTTGCCCGGGGGCGAAAAAACATTCCGAAAACGGCAGGTCATCCGACTTAAGAGATCTTCTCTCACGGCAATGGCTGTTGCGGCGGATTTTCACCGCCTTCCCCTGCTCTCTGCACCGACACGCGGCACAACTCGCTCCTCTTTTCACTTGTCTCCCTTATTTTACCGTATTTTCCCCGAAAAGTACAGTGCTTTTTTTGCTCTAAAACAGTAAATTTTTGTACCCTTTCCGATTTTAAAACCCGCACCGCACCGAACGGTCCGCCCCTTGACGCGCCCACACATATTCGTGCTCCAAACTCTTTCACCCCTCCCCGCCCAATCGACGCAACAAACGACAAAATATCTGTCAATTTCGCTCGTCAAAAGAGTATATTTTTCTTAAAATAACGAGCAAAAATGCGCGGAGCCATCCTCCGTGCGCACAAAAACGCAGGCAAAGGGAAATCCTTGCCTGCGTTTTACAAAGCAGAACTTATTTCTTTCTGGACATTATATCCAGTATACATACCATTATCCCTAAAAACACCCCATATCCGGTCATGATATATAAAAAAATGAAAGGATCCACCTCTGTAAATATGAAGAACAAAATTGATGCAATACTCAGTCCTGCTGCCAGAATTATATTCAGAAAGGTCAGAATGACCGTCAATAAATAGACTTCTTTCTCTTTGGGACTGTATTCAAAATAATGCGCCCCTATGGTGTCCTTTTGAGGCACGATCTTTATCAAAATAGGACCCAATTTGACCTTCTTGCATTTAGATTGAATATAGCCCAAACGTGCGTTGATATCGCCTAACGGCCAAAAAAATATACCCGCCCAAAAAATAATTACCGCTATTGTTGCGACCAATCTTGTCCATTCCATTATAAAAATGCTTCCTTTATAGTATTTCCGATTGTACCGATCAAAGAAGAATTCAATATCGGCTTAAAAACTTTCATATTTTTTTACGAATTTTTACAAAGCAGAACTTATTTCTTTCCGGATTTTATGAAATCGATCAGTTCCAGTATAATTATCATTATTGCTAAAAAAAATACGTATCCGAGCATGATATATAAAAAAACGAAAGGGTCCACCTCTGTAAATATGAAGAACAAAATTGATGCTATACACAGTCCTGCTGCCAAAATTATATTCAGAATTGTCAGAATGACCGCCCATAAATAGACTTCTTTTTCTTTGGGACGATATTCGAAATACTGCGTCCCTATGGTGTCCTTTTGCGGCACGATCTTTATCAAAAAAGCACCCAATTTGACCTTCTTGCATTTGGATTGAATATAACCCAACCGTGCGTTGATATCGCCTATTGAACCAAAATTCCCTGCTGCAATAAAAAGAATTATTCCTATTACTAAGACCAATCTAAGCCATTCCATTATAAAAATGCTTCCCTTATAGTATTTTCAAATCGGAAAACCCTATATTTTTTATGAAACTACTTTCTATATATTATTCAAATCAATCGTCAGTTTAAATTTTTTGATCAAGAAGGCTCTGTAATATGCCATAAGAGACGAAAAATTCAATAAAATTATTAGAATATTCATTAGCAAACTGATAATCACTAAAGCTGTATATGTTGATATTTTGGGAGTATAAATTTTAAGTAAGATTGAAGTTACAACAAAGGTTAATCCAGAAATTATCCCTGCCTTCGTGTTTATTACAGGTTTTTTATTTATATTGTGATGTTTAGCAGAAATAATAACAAGTATTATACTTGCTCCCAATGCTACAATTTGTATGATAATAGTCAGCAAATAATCAATCCAAACAAATAAACCAGCATTATGATAAATTGCAAAATATATACAATCTAAAGTTATTGTAAATTCTAGCAATTGTGTTGCCTGTGATAAAAACCCCATAAAAACAGACCATTTTTTTTTATAGAGTATTGAAGTCAACCCCGCAACTAACATTAATAATATAGTTACAACAAAAAAATACATTTTAGGATATAAAGCCATTGCTATTCCTAGCCCAATAATATTAAACGGCAGAAAGCTTGTACATTTCTTTTTAGTAAATACTGTTCCTTTTATACCAAAAATCACATAACTTTCTGCCGTTTTTTTATCCATTCTACCCTCCTGATAAATTCGGCTAAAATTCGAAAAACAGCCCCATTCCAAAAAGCCCCCCGATCTTCTGTTACTGTGGTAGAGACATTCGTTCTACTACCGCCTCCTATTACTAACGTTCTGTTCAGATCTCCATTTATCAAAATTCGTTTTGCCCATTTTGGCCATCTTCGATGATTATAATTCCGAAAATCGAGGCAACTATCTATGAAACGATTAACCATAAAACAACATTTTGTTTTAGCAAAAAAATTCTTACTTGCTTGAGAATACTACCCATAAAATTCGATCATGGGCAAATTCCTCCACAAATTGATCTTACCAATAAAAACATACCTTTAAACTGAATCCTTATTTAAATTTTTACCAATGCTCGAATCAAATGTTCAAAACAAATTTTCTTGTACAAGATGAGTATAACACACAATTTATGTATCGTCAATATTTTATTAAAATGAAACATCTGACCTATAAACAGTAAAAAGAGCGAGACTTATCTTCTCGCTCTTTTTACTTCCCTTTTTTACATGTCTTTGCATGCTTTTCCACACTAGCTCTTTTTATTTTATATTCGATATAATTTGCAGATATATTCTGTTTATTACTCTTTTTTTCCTTCAAGAATACTTATTTTCTTGTCGATACTCGTAATCCGCTCTTTCAACTGCGCGATTTCCTGAAGAAGCAACTCATATTCAGAAAACACCTTATTTCTGTGTGAAAACAAAGCGTTTTGCAGCCACCGGCGAGAACGCTCGATCTCTTTATCAATACGATCCGAAATGTCCGCGTATTCCATGGGCTGGAGCAACAATTCTTTATTGATTGCGTCGTCCAAATTTTCAAGCATTCTATCTTGTATACCAAAATCCTCTGCTAAGGTATCAAAACGAGATGCACCGCGCGCACGGTTTACTAGCGCTAAGAAGGATTTTCTGAAAATCAAAGAAAAACACATGCCATGATAAGAATCGGTAATTACAAACTCTGCATTTTTTATGTGGTATATCAGCTCCTCGATTGATGCATTCTCTAAAATCCCACTCTTTTTCAGGATATTTACCTTATCTTCTGCATTAAACTGCTTATCCGTAATACAAACAAGCCTAAGATGCATTTTTTTTGCAATCCTTTCCAAAGCATCCGCTTTTTCTTTGGTAGGATCCAGAATATAAGCAAATAAAAAATTACTTTTCGTCTTTCTTTCCGCATTCTCCGCTAAAAGATCATAATTCGAAACATCACAAATAAAAACGGGATCCAACACTTGCGTTGCCTGGACGCCCAGTCTGTTTTTACAGATATCCACCCCCTCATATTCGCGCACTGAAATATGATCAAAACGTTGCAACAAGCTATGCACCCTCAAAATTTCCTCTTTCGGGAAAAATCTTTGCGTATTTCCGAACGACGTTGCATAGGATATCTTCCGTTTATCATCATTCACAAAATCGAGCATAAAGAAATAATCTGTCTTTATAAATGCATCATAATACCATAAAACATCCGATGCAACAATAAATGTATCGATGTATTTATTGTTTTCTGCCATATCCTGCGGCGCATATTTTGCCGTCATGCGATACCCATATTTTTTATTGAATTCGCCGGCATACTTACGGTCAAAGTTCGGGGGTGAAACCATTGCCACAGATAACCCCAATGAAAGGATATAGTTATACAAAGCATAATTTGTTAGTGTCGAACCATAATTTGACCGCGGTGTTTCTATCCACCACCCTAATATTCCGACATCGAGCAAACTTGTCTCAGCATACCTCAATGCATCGGAAAAGCTATCTCCTTTACACAGATGATGAAAAAAACATTGACGCATCTTCGGTCTGTATGTCGGTCGGACGATTGCCGCATTTGTACGTTTTGACAATTCAAGAGCTTTTTTATTGTTAAGTTTTTGAAACAGCATAAAAGAACGCGCCACAGAATCCAGAAAATCTTTGCCTTTTTGTGTATTGCATAATACCAAAGACGTTCCCTTTCCATCATCCAATGAGGGATCATACTCTTTAGCGCCCCAAAAGTCACCTAACGTGATATCCCCTACCCGATCTGATTTTGAATATATACAATCATAGCAACTTTCTCTCATGGACAGTCCCGAAAGAAAAGCTTTAAAATAATTGCCATTATAATAATCATAATGAACGGTTTTATCTGAAAAAGCAACAGAGAGCAAAGTTCCCCATCCATATTTTTTATCTCGAAAATCAACGGAGACGATTTCTTTTTTCCCGTTTCCACTTACTTCGTCTAAAAAACGATTATATGCCAAAGGGGAAGGCACGCCATGACAAAGTATATCTACTGTGATTAGCTTTTCATATTCTTTGTTTAAGAACTTTTTCAACCCATCGACTTGGCAAGGACAACCGCTGAACAAAACGAGTTTCCCTTTATCCAAGTACTTTTTTACCTGTTGGTAAATACTACCTGTATCGCTCTGCACATATTTCGATTTATACAGCCTTGTTAATGATTCCGAATCGTCAACCGCAATATGTGAAAGAGTTCTGCACGTCTTATCAAAAGCAGCTCCGCAAACGATGCCCTTCTCCTTAATAACTTTCTCTGCCAACGCAGCAAAGACGCCTCCGCTGCTTCCTCGTGCCCGAAGCGTTTCGTTACACTGCACGGCAAAATACTCTTGATCAATATTTGTCTTCTCTGTTTTAAAAAGCTGAGGGCAAAATTTTGCGCACAATCCGCACTGAACGCACTTTTCATTGATCTCCGGAAACAGGAAACCCTCTCTGTCTTTTTTCATTTCTATAGCATGAAAAGGACAAATATTGAAACATACGCCGCATCCTGTACAGGATTTCCTTTCAAGCATCTGTATATTGTCTATTTTCTGATTCATCGTGTTTTCTTGTTTCATTTATTTTTTTTCCTGTTTTTTCTCTCTTTCATTTTGCGCTTAAAAGTTTCTCTGTCAAAAAGCCAGTAAAACAAGGCTTTTTTGATTCTTGATTTTCCGTCAAGGACCTCCTTGACTGTTTTCCCCTGTGAGTAGCTTGCTGCAGCAATCTCCTGGGACACACGCTCGTTCTCCGCCGCCCCGCGGGAAGCTGCGATCTCCTGCAGATTTTGGTTCCAACGATATACCAAACTGAGACCGTCAAATCCGCTATATACCTGGTCCTCGATATTATGATTAATAAAAACAAATTTATCGAATTCTGTAATATTTGTACAAAAATACTCAAACAAGAATCCGGACTCACTGTTCCGCAAAAATAAAATGTCTAAATAGTCGGCAAAAGAATATAAAAAATCTTGCGAAAAGGATAATGCCGCCCGTTGCATCAAATCAATGGCGAAATCCTGTGAATAATTGCTTTTTGATTTTCCGAATACAGGAAAAATTTGCTCTCCTTTTCTTTCCAAACCAATGCATGACGGAGAATTTTCTGAAATAAACGTTTCTCGTAATATATCCGTCGCCAACGGACTGTACTCATAATAATTGAACGTTTTAAATTTACCGCTTTCAGCCATCATCCTTGTCGATTGTCCGTTATCGTGCAAGAAAAATGCATCGATGGGTTTTTCGCACAGCTCAGACAAGGCCTTTTGAATCCTGCCGCTGTAACCGATGTCAAACGTGGCACATTTTCCTTTCAGTATACTGCTATAGTAAGCTCTTGCGATCTCCTTAGACTGTTTTGCTTTTTCCTCATCGTAAGAAATGGAATTGAATATAGAGATAAAACGGTTAAAATTTTTTTGATTCCCAATCGTCTCCTCTAAAAAAATACCTCGTTTTAAGTATTCCTCGCGAATTTCGTCCGTAAGCGGACGCGTAACCGGCGCAAAAAGCTGTAAAAATTTTAAATATGTATAATTACGGGAATAAATATTTACAAAATTATCGGCAGAAAACATCCGCTCTTTTGAATCCATAACATAAGGAAGGACTGATTTTCTCGTTGCAAAAATGTAGTCGCTTTCTATCAAAGAATTTTTGCTCTTTACGATCTCGTCAAATATTTTCTTGACAACATATCCGTCTCGCGCAATAAAAGCTATCTTTTCATAACCATATTCGACAGCAAGTTCGTATACCCATTTTGCGACCCCGAACAAATAAGTTCCCAATGCATAATACCCCATAAAAAACGGATCGCCATTAAACTTAGATTCTCTTTGGAAAGAGTTAAAAGGATTGTCAAAATAGTTGTTGGCTATCACTCCATACATCGTACGAAGCGGCAACTGCCCGGCAAGCTTTCTGGTATCAAACAAGTCAGACAAATTTTTTTTCATGAAAGAAGTACAATTTCCGTTATAGATATCTCCTACATTGCCAGTAAACACATCGACAGCCTTAGCCAAAAAGGATGCTTTCATCCCGAGCGACCTCGGGACAATGACATCGTTTTTCCAAGTATCCCCAATATGCAATACTTCAGCCGGAAGGATATCGAAACGACGCCGCAGATCTTCTAATACAATACGGAACAAATTCCCGCTGTATTTTAGTTTTCTGTACTCTGACGAAACATACAGGCGATCGTATCCCTTATAACCACACAAGTCCAGAACTTTTTTTATAAAATCCGCACGCATATACATATCGGATACAATAATGATTTGTTTCCCATATGCCATTGCGGCCTCGAAAAGCTGTTTCCCTGAATGACGCGGCAACAGCATTTTCAGTTCTACTTCCAGCTCTTTTTCTAGCAAGGCATCTGTAACTTGAGAAGATAGCCCGTATATTCTTCCCATTGTGGCATAGATTTCCTCAATCGTAACATCTTCGCAGGAACTGTCTTTGGCACGGCTCAGTTCTCGGCATCTCTGCTCTGCCTCTGTACGCATTTTGATAAAGGCGTTTTCTTCAAAACCGGACAATATCTCTCGCGCCTCATACTGTACAAAATATTTTACATCTTCCGGAACCCACACCGGCCGTTTAACAAGAGTATCGAAAACATCAAAGCTGACGACCTTGATTTTTTCATCTCGGATTTCAGAAAGAAGCTTTTCAAACCGATCGTCCCAAGCCGTATTTAAAGAATTTAAATGGAACTCGTATTCGCCACAAGCAGACAACTCTTTCTCTTCAAATCCCTTTAACAACTCGTTTACAACTTCTTTGTTCTCTGACAAGCCGGCAAGCGTTATACTATTACACCATATTCTGAAATACTTTGCGCGAAACTCCAAATAATCCTCCTCAACTTCAGAATAGATTCCCCTTTGTTCGAGAATTTTTTTGAAGAATACAAAAACCCTGATAACGTCTTGCATATTCCTGATGATTTTTTCTGCAGAAAGAGTATTGCTTGTAGATGCATCCTCGTGCCTGCAATAAAAATAACAATCGTTATCGACCAACTGAACATTTTTTGCATAGGAGTATAAAACACAGGAAAAGGCAATATCCTCCGTCATGACCAATCTTCCTGTGATTCCCGAATAAAAAGGAATACATTCATCAAAAAAAGCCTTTCGGTACACTTTATTCCACATTACATGCCAATAGTAAAGGCAGCCTCTGTTTGCCATAAATGTCTTATAAACTTCATCTCCGCGCAGCTGCTTTAAACCCTTCGGCAGATTACGGCAAATATTTGAGTAATGTTTCCATCCATCTTCGCTGACTTCCACAATATTCCCCAACACGAAATCCGCTTTTGATTCAACCGCTCGGCAAATGAGTGGACGAAACCAGTCACACGAAACATAATCGTCACTGTCAACAAAAGCAATAAACTCTCCTTTGGCAGCAGAAACTCCTGTTAATCTGGCTTGAAAAAGCCCCTTATTTTTCTCATGTATGAGTATTTTTATCCTTTCATCCTCTTTTGCCAGCTGTGTTAAAATATTGAGACTATTATCCGGGCTTGCATCGTCAACGCATATAATTTCGATATTGCTATACGATTGTGCAAGTATACTCCGGACACAGTTTTCCACATATTTTTCGACGTTGTAGCAAGGAACAATCACTGACAATAACGGTTGGCGCATATTTTTCTCCTAATGTTTAGTTTTATATTTTCTTAAATGATTCCCAACATTGTTTGGTATAAAATTTGCTTCCAAGCTAAATTTTATTTTTTCCAAAACTTTTGCATTATATCGTTTATTCTCACAAATCTGATTGATTGGCGCAAACGCTTCCGCCCCGCTTATTCCCCGGATATACGGAACAAGATTCATATTACCATTGAATTCTTCGCAAAAATCATAGATTCCCTTATGCATTTCATCAAAATAATACGCCTTCTCCTCTTCCGTCTCTCCAAATACAGGAAATACTTTTCCGTCTGCAAGTTTGTATCCCGTAACAGTCGGTGTACTGCTGGAATATAAAACTTCCAGCAGGATAATTTTTTTCATATCAGCCATATAATTTACATTATGTCTGTGAGAAAAAGCATAACAATGAAGCCTTTCGGATTCAATCAGATCTTTCGAAATCTCAGAATTAACTCCTCCCACCATTGCCCCGTATAATTCTGTTGTTTTATTATGTTCGGAAAAATAATCGGACAGAAGAGAATAAACCGTTCCCCGCCAACCGAGATCGATCACGCAAACCCTCTTGGCGCTTTGAAGTACAGAAGAAATATATAGAGAAAAAGCATTTTTATCTTCTCTGTACGCTTCCGCCACCGCCACTCGGTTCGATAATAAAAAATCAAATAATATATTTAATGTCCTGCTGTTTAGCTTATCTTCCTCCTGTAATCCAAATTGTCTTAGCTTTTCGGTCAACTTACCCAAATCGGCCTGTCTCAATACCTGGCCTACCGTCAAATTATGCCCGTTTCTGAATTTAGAACGAAACATTATATCAAAGTACAGCTCAAAATTTTTTTCATAAGATAATTTAAGAGCTGCAAATCTCGAAATATATAAATATTCGCATCTTATATCACCAAAAAACTGAGAAAAGACATTATAAAACACCTTACTGTCCCGCGCCGTAAACAAAAGCAGATCATATCCCTTGTCATGCGCCAGCTGATTTAACCATTGACAAAAGCCATACGTCAAAATTCCGCCGTAAACATACCCGTGTCTGTAATACTGCGAGCGATCGATTGGAACAACGTTTCTTCTGTTCACCTGTGCAGAATACAAAGACATCACCGTCGACTCTACCCCACATTCTCTGTAATACTGATATATCCAATGAATATTGGGGACTCCAAAATAATTGATCCCGGCTTTGCCGCACATTTTCATGTCTGAATAACAATTATCACCAAAATGCACAACTTTCGATTTTGCAAACATATCGCGCAAGATACACCACAAGCCACCGTCCGCTTTAGAACACCCTCTCTCATTACTCACATAGATTTCGTCTATTGTATAAAAGTCGCATCGGTTCAGCAATTCTCTTATAAATTCGGAGGGAAGATACATATCACTTACGGCAATTATGTGCTTACCTTTGATTGCATCATCGTGCATGATCTCTAAAAACAATTGGTTAGCAACGCAAACTTCTCTTTCTGCTTCCAATTCCTCTGTGTATGCCAAATCCGCATCAATCCCATACAATTCTTCCACCGCCTTGCAGATTTGCAAGAGAGAAACTTCTCCGTTTGCGCACCGTTGCCGCGCGATCTTTTCGGCAAATACTCTTTTAGCTCGATAATTGACAACTCCCAATTTATTCCCAACGATTTCAAATACCTCTTTCGGATCGGTCACTTTTCTTAAAAGGAGCGTATCAAACACGTCAAAAGAAATAACTTCAGCCTTTTTTATCTTTGATAATATTCTCTGCTTATCAAAACCCAAATAAAACCTGTCCTCCTCCACAGGTAGACTCTTCTTTGGATCTCTGCCAAAAATTCTGAATTTAATTACCAACAAAGCAAGATAAAACCACAACAAAAAAAAGCAATGACGATAGATTTTTTGATGACGAAATTTAGAAAGTGTATAGAAAAAAATAACGTCTCTATTTCCGTTGACGAGAAAATTATAAATCTTAGAAAGCATCTTCTTAATCATGCATTCGTCCGTTCCCTTTTCACATATTATCTTTTAAACTTGGCCTTAGAAATTAAAAATTTGTTTTACGATGTCTTATCCTCCCGGTTGACTTTGTAACAAATTTTTCTCTTCAATCCTTTTCACATGATAGTAAAAAGATGACTTTTTAACACCTGTTTTTTGCAGGGCCTGTGCCAAAGTGATCTTTTTGCCGAGGAAATCCGCTACCGTTGCGATAAACTCTTCTGTATATTCCAGACGCGGACGGCCGAACCGTACACCTCTCTCCTTTGCCTTGCGGATCCCCTGCGCCTGCAACGACGTTCTCTGACGTTCCCTTTCCGCCGCAAACTCCAAAAAATTTCGGACAATCCCTCCGACAAACTTTCCTTCTTCCCTTTTCCGCGTATCCAGTTGGGGCATGTCGAGAACAAGAATGTCTGCACAGATCTCTTCCGTTATCTGCGTCCATTCCCGCAAGATCTCTTCGTAACTGCTGCCCAACCTGTCGAGCGACTTAATGACAAGAAGGTCTCCCGGCTGCAACTTTTTCTTCAGTGCGAGGTAGCCGTCCTCCCCGATTTCGTCGGCAATAAGATTTTCCTCTTCGACATATTCCGTCACCATTTCAGTCTGTCTTTTCAGGCTCTGCCCCTTTTGCGCCCGCACATATCCATACTCCAAATTTTTTCGCGCCTCCTCGCCCAATCAATGCAATAAAAGTATATGTTTTTTACCTTTTTTGTAAAACATATAAAAAACAAACAAAAATTGACATAATAGCCTATTTTGATTATACCAAACGACAAATTATCTGTCAATTGCAATTGTCAAAAAAAGTATACTTTTCTTAAAATAGCAAGCAAAAAATGCGCAAAGCGATCCTCCGGGCGCACAAAAAAACGCAGGCAAGGGAAAACCCTTGCCTGCGTTTTATAGAACAGAACTTATTTCTTTCTGGATTTCATAAAATCAATTGTATTGATTGAGAAAGAATAGAACGCACATAGCGAAAAAATAGATTAAACAAAAAATTAAATGAACCGAAACCGAATTGTAAACGGCAGAGTATGAAATGTATGGTGTTTTATACTCTGCCGTTTTTTTATTTTCCGCACCATACAGAAATACAAACTTACAGGAGGAAAACAATATGCCCTATAAAGCGGCAAAAATCTCTTTTGACGGCAGTCATTATATCGCTACCCCGAAAGAGAACTTTCCGCAAGGCAGGCGCAGGAGAAAAGCACGCCCGTTGCCCGATGCGGAACTCGATAAAAAAGAACAATTTGAAACCGCCTACACGGAGAGTAAAAAACTGCCCCGCAAGGAGCGCAAACCCTTTTTGCTGGACGCACTCAAAGATACCATTCCCGACAAAGCGCAACGCGAAGAATTTATTTCACAACATACCGAGCGGAAGAAAATCAACGCCATACGGCGCAAATCGCGGCTTTCCAAGAAAGTACACTTGCAGGAATGGAACTATTTTTGCACGTTTACCTACGACGACAAAAAGCACACCGAAGAAACTTTCCGAAAGTCTTTACGGAACACACTTAAACACCTTGTAAACCGTAAAGGTTGGAAACATATCGGGGTTTGGGAGCGTTCGCCCGAAAAACAGCGGTTACACTTTCACGGGATATTCTATATCCCGCAGGGCGGCATGGTGGGTGAGATGATAGAAACCAAAGATTATAGCACGAAAGTCCGCCGTATGCAGACGGCGCGGCAGAACACGCATTTTTTAGAGCGGTACGGGCGAAACGATTTTCAGCCGCTCGGTTCGCAGGAAGAAGTACAACAATCTCTCCGATACCTGATGAAATACATAGAAAAATCGGGCGAAAAACTTGTGTACGGCGGCGATCTGCCCACTTATTTCATATCAGACGTGTTGGACGAAGATATACTCTGCCCCTACGGGGTAGACGACAGAAAGGCGATTTTGGCGGACGATTTTACTTGTTGCATTGAGGGGGAACTCATAGGTAAAGTAAGCAGGGAAATCATTGTACAAATGCCCAAAGCAAATTAAATCATTCTATTTTGTCTTTCGGCCGGCGCAGCGTAAACGAAAACGCCCTTTCCGTCAAGGGTAAAGTGCATTGCTTGCGCAACCCTTGACGGAAAGCAAGAATCTAAACAAATAAGGGGCATTATTTTGCGTTTCCGTTTTGGTCGCTCCCGTCGAAAGACAAAAATAAAAGTTATAAGGAGTTTATGAACCATGAAAACAGCAGTTATCTATGCAAGGTATTCCTGCGAATGTCAATCCCCAGTAGATACAGGAAAAAGATTATTAACCGCTATCAAGAAGTATTTATAAACTAAACCATG